>CALIIC010000014.1 GCA_938020445.1 uncultured Flavobacteriaceae bacterium
GTATTCTCCCCTTTTTGATTTCACTGTCCGAAGAAGGGGTCGAAGGCCCCATTACTTTGTTTTTGGAAGGAGTAGACACCTTGCTCATCAATGTTCCTCCCAGGCTACGGGGAAAAAAAAAGGAAAACTACGTAAAAAAGATGCGATGGCTTCGTGAAGCGGCAATCGCTTCCAAGGTTGCAAACATCTTATTTGTAAGCAGTACATCTGTATATGGGAATTTGGAAGGAGCGGTAACTGACACTACGTTACCCCAGCCCAATACGGAATCTGGCGAACAACTGCTAGCGGCAGAAACCCTGTTTCAAAACCAACAAGCTTTTAGGGCATCTATTGTGCGTTTTGGAGGACTTATAGGCCCCAAAAGACACCCTATCACCTTCCTCTCTGGAAAAAAGGGGTTGTCGAATGGGAACCACTACGTCAATTTAATCCATCTTACCGACTGCATCTTAGTTTTGGAAAACATCATTTTAAAAGCATGGTGGAACGATGTATTCAACGCAGTGTATCCGTATCATCCTACAAAAGAAGAGTACTACCGCTTGGCAGCCCACAAACGAGGTCTTCAACCCCCTGAATATAAGCAAGATAACAATAAAAAAGGCAAGAAAATCATAGCACATAAGCTCGTTTTTGTTAAAATGTTATCCCTTGAAACTTCGATCGAGGACTAGTACACCACAGAAAAGCGCATTTTCACAACAAAGTCGGCCCAATTGTGTTAACAAAAAGGGTATTTCATCGATTAACCCTTAACTTTGTTGACATAATTATAAACATTTTGCCATGGAAAATCTAAGTTTAAGAGGGCGAATTTTATCTGAGCTAGAAAGCCTCATCGTCCAAAGCTTTCCGAAGCAAAAGATTCCCCAAAAAGTTGTAAAGTTGCATGAAGCGCTTGTAAAAAAGCACTATAATGCTGCAGATGTATCCATCGATTACCACAGAAGAAGAATCGAAATGGACATTGTAATGGACGATTGTTCGTACGACCCGACAAAGGTCAACACCAATTTGCCCACTTTACATGCGAACCTTTGGTTTAGAAATTTAGCTGATTTCTTGAAATCATGCCTGGATAAGGACAACCGAAGTCTCGCATTTTACGCCAGTTTATTAAAGTCTTATCAAAACAATGAGATGATGCTGGTGGCGTGACCAACAAAGACCAAACCACTATAATCAGGGCTTCTCGAATCGAGAGGCCCTTTTTTTGTACGCCTGAAAAAAGGATCAAAAGCCTATAAAAAGGGCGTGCTGTCGTAATTTTTCCTCCTTTAAACGATTATCATTGCCTTTCATAGCGTTTTATAGGTTTCATTAACAGCTTGTTATCAATAATTTTAATAGTTTTGCGCACCAAAATTAATGAAACAGATGAAAAGGATTGCGATTACTATTTTTCTCTTGGTAGGCCTTTCGGCAAGTGCCCAAACCAAAAGCGAACTTCAAAAACACTATGAAGCATTTTACAAGGAAATGCGGCTTCAGGGCGACGTAGCAGGTGTCATCAATGCGATGACCCATTTAAATGTTATCATTCCGTCTAAAGAACGCAGAGATACCTTGGCGTACATCTACGCAAACGACAATCAGCATTTGCAGGCACTAAATACCATTGGAATCGAGAAAGACGATGCAGCCTCCGATTTGGCCGTGCAGGTAAAAGCAATTTCACTGAAAGCTTTGAACCAACCGAAACGTGCGTTGGAACAATTTACAATTTTAAACAGCAGAACGCCCAACCCATATTTGGCATATGAATTGGCCGATCTTAAAATTCAAACAGGCGATGCTACTGGCGCCACCTCGCATATTGAATATGGTATTACCAATGCAACGGACGAGATGAAGTATGCTTTTTACGAGCGTCAGCAGCCCTATGAAGTGCCTTTAAAAGCTGCATTCCTTCATCTGAAAGGACTTATGCAGTACAACAAGGACAAGAACGATATCGACGCAGCTATCACATACATTGATGAAGCGCTAAAAATGGATCCTAACTTTAATCTGGCCAGTTTAAGCAAACAAGCGCTGGAGTCTAGAAAGAATCCCCCGGCAGCCGAGAAAAAAGACTAGTAACAATTAAACATATCAGAGAAAGCGGGCCTAACGGTCCGCTTTTTTAATGCTCCATTTTTGGAATATTCGCAGTTACAGTTTGAAAAAATTTCTCGACAACAACTACTAGGAAGCCACTTTTTCGGTCACCAATTCGACCAAATCCCGTACCGAAGTCGCGACATTTTTCCGAAAGACCCTTTTTAAGAGCAGGGCAAGCAGTACTTTTTTCAAGGGAGATTTTGCAGTCCAATAGGTTTGTACTTCCAGTTTACATGCCGTATCCGAAACCGGAGTTACAATGTAAAACTGGTACAAGGCGTCGACGGGAGGTGGACTCGTAGTCATTTCGCCATACACCAGCTGATTGCCCATGACTTCCTTGGTGACGGTAACAAAGTCCAAATGTTTTCCGTTTACCACGCAAATATGTTCAGACCCCATTCTTGTCACCTCGTTCTCATTGTATTCAAACCGATCGGCCCCCTTTACCCAAAGGTGACGCAACCTATAATTCGTAATATACTCTAACAATGCCGGGGCAGAAATGGGAAGCGATGCTTCGTTCCTTAGGTTTGGAGGAGTTTCAAAACGCACTTTCTTTCCCTCGTAAAAACTAATGAGTTTCAATTTTTTCGCGTCGATCAAAGAGTAAATGTACGCGACTTCCTTGCCATCGTAGTCATCTTGCCCTTCCCTAAACCGAAACACTTTACTATAGTAGTAAATTGGCAATTCGATCGTGCTCGCCAGTTCTTTGCTGATCAAGGCATAGTTATCACTGTCAACCGAGTTTTTCAACAACCGATGGGCCTCTATAACTTCCTGACCAAACGGCTTTCTTTTGCCTTGAACCGACAAATATTGTAGCTCCCCGCAATGCGCAACTAGTTTTAGTTGTAGTTCGGGTGCCGTTGCACAGGCGTTGCATGGGCATATTCGATTTTTCTCAAGCAACTTTAAATGGCTGTGAAAGGCAATGAACATCGTCTCGATCTGGGCCAGTAGGCGTTCTTGGGAAAGCACCTCATCCTCCTTATAAAAAAACAGGGCATCCCCTTCTACTTCGGCAAGTTCCAATTCTTGGGTATTCGACGCAATCAGTACTTCTAATAGTTCAGCAATTACATGCTGACTGTGCTCCACCTCCGTAGTTTGAACAAACTTTGTAAAACCGGAAATATCGGGAATAAAGAGTAATGATTTCGCCATAGAGCGCTGTATTGAATTCTAAAAACGGTATTGAACCGCCTACCCTTGCTTTAACTTCGCAAGCAGCAAACTATCGTTCTCTTTCTTTAGTTCGATTAATTCCCCAACCCTTTCATTGGGTACCGCAATAGAGAGCACATAATGGGCTATTTTCCATTTGCCATCGACTTTTCTTAAAATACCAGAACCCCTACAGAGTTTCATCTGTGTATCCAACAATTCATCAAACCAGGCGATGTCTGCCGTTTTATTTGTGTAAATATGTCGTTCTACGGCCGTAAAACTCCAAGCTTTTCCCTTGTCAAAATGTGGTTTGGAATAGGCCTTGAATTCTTTAAGGTCCCAATTTTCGGTCGCATCTGTTCCTATGAAAATCGCGTCATCGGTCATGAGACCAAAATAGGTTTCAAACTTCGCTTCCGAAGCGGCAAGATGCCATTCATTCAAAACCGAGTCAATTTCTTCTTCCTGTCCATTTACCCCATTAACAACACAAAAAAACGCCAACGCAAATGCAACCTTATTCATCCAATATTAGTTTGGTATCCAACGTATTGTTTACAATGATGTTGAATTGATTTCGAAAAGAATTATAAGCATTGACCATCTCAACGACCGAGGTTTCGGTATCCAACCTGTAATATAAATCACCCTGTATCTTTAGGACAAAGGTTTTGAACATTTTTTGCCGCCCCTTCACTTGTGGAATGGCAAATTTTTCTGGGTAATTAGACTCCTCCAACGCCTTTTCTGTCTCGATCAGCCCCTCTACTACCAGGTTTAAATCTTCCCTGTTCTCAACGGTATACAACGCATCAAAACTGGTCTCTAAGGCCTGGTACTCTGCCCAGCTCCCTAAAATAGCTTGTGCTTTCGAATCAATAGGCGATCTCTTGGGCCATTTCTCTGTAGTAATCGCTACACCCTCTGTCGCTTCGTTCGCAGTTTCTCCGGCTTGTTGTTTACAAGAAATCAGCAGCAAAAAACAGCCTATGATACATAATAATCTTTGCATAGGACGAATGTACAAATTTTAATAAACGGTATCTTTACCTTGAAATCCATTTAACTCGATTTTAATGCAACAAAACATTTTGATCATCGGTGCATGTGGCCAGATAGGGACCGAACTTACTTTTGCGCTTAGACAAAAATACAGCGCGGATCAGGTAATTGCCAGCGATATACGTGAAGGCAATGAAGAATTGATGCAAACCGGGCCCTTCGAAATTTTAGACGCCACTGATTACGATGCATTGGAAGAAGTGATTGCCTACTACGAAATAGCGGAAGTATATCTGATGGCTGCGATGCTTAGCGCAACGGCGGAGAAATTCCCGGAGCGCGCCTGGAACCTGAATATGAACACCCTTTTTAATGTCCTTAATCTGGCGAAGGAGAAAAAAATAAATAAACTGTTTTGGCCGTCTAGTATTGCCGTTTTCGGACCCAATACCCCTAAGCAAGATACACCGCAAAACACCATTATGGAACCGAGCACCGTATATGGCATCAGCAAACAATCTGGTGAACGTTGGTGCGAATATTACCATAACAAGTATGGGGTAGATGTTCGTAGCCTTCGATACCCCGGACTTATTAGTTGGAAAACGATGCCGGGAGGGGGCACCACCGATTATGCCGTGGAAATCTATCATCAGGCCCTGGCAGAAGGCAGCTACACATGTTTCTTAAAATCGGACACCAAACTGCCCATGATGTTTATGGATGATGCCATACGTGCCATTTTGGAATTGATGGAAGCGGAACCTGAAAATATCAAAATACGTTCTTCCTACAACCTAGCGGCCATGAGTTTTACGCCAGCTCAAATGACAAAGTCGATACAAGAACAGTTACCCGATTTCACCATCACCTACGAACCGGACTCAAGACAGGAAATTGCCGACTCATGGCCCAATAGTGTCGAAGATTCGGCAGCTCGCAACGATTGGAATTGGCAGCACGAATTTGATCTTAAAAACACCACTAGGATAATGCTGGAAAATCTGAAGTCCAACCAATAGAAGCGCTGGAGCGGTATAGAAATCATTAAAACGAGCATATGTATTTAAAACAAAAGCATTCCATTCAGGTTTTAGCACTGTTTCTTTTGACTACTGGCATCGTATGGGCCCAACTACCTTCAAACGTATATTGCTTTGATTCAAAAAAAGAAGGCCGCAGCATACACCATGAACTAAAAGTAAGCGCAGACTACCTTATCCTCACTCAATATGAAACGGCACCTGCAAAGTTCATTAAAACAATGGGCGGGTATTATACAGCTCAAGACGGTATTTTGAAAGTCGCACTCGAATTCAATTCGAACCATGAAATTGACAGTATTACCGAGCTGAATATCCCCTATACGCTTTCTGACCAGTTGCTCGTGCTGAATATTGGCACTGAAATGCACTTTAAAGCATCGAACACAAAACAACAGGATTTAGACGGCCAATGGCTTTTCGCCACCCGTGGTCCCGACACGGGCCAAGAGCGAAGGGGGGAGCAAAACACCAGAAAAACATTGAAGTTTTTATTGAACGGGCGTTTTCAATGGATTGCCTATGACACCGAAGGTTTGCAGTTTAAAGGCACCGGCGGTGGAAGTTATACTGCTAGCGATGGTCAATATACAGAGCATATTGAGTACTTTTCGAGAGATAATTCCAGGGTTGGGGCTTCCTTACAATTTCAATACGAACAAAAGGAAAACGACTGGCACCATCGTGGGAAAAACAGCAAAGG
>CALIIC010000015.1 GCA_938020445.1 uncultured Flavobacteriaceae bacterium
AAAGTCTGGTGATGTTTTGCATACTTAGTTTCTGATAGGTTATTGCAAAATAGGAAAAGCATATGGCATTTTAAAGAGAGATCCATAAAAATAATGGACCAAAACCTTCAATTACGCAATTAAGATTCTGATTCTATGAAGAATGCATGCTTAAAACATGATAATTCCATTTACCTACAATAAATCGCTATTCATCGGGTTATAGAATGGAATCATCTATATGTAGGAAAAATCGTATAAGTTATTGCTTAGTTTTGACCTTGGTTAAAATAACTCCAAATCTTATTTATCATGAAAAAAACCTACTTTTCTTGCTTAGTGCCTTTTAAAACAACCAAATGCTTCCTCATAGGGCTACTTTTGTTATGCAACACCTTATTCTCGCAATCGGAACCTTTCAATTGCGATTTTAATGCCTACTTGTTTCAGTACAATGATATGTATGCTATCGATTTGGCGTCCGGGAGTTCTTATCTTGTAGCTGAAAATCTAACGGACGGAAACATTAATGCTGCCGCATACAATACCACCGATGGCTACATATGGGGCTACTTGTCATCGCCCCAGACCTCAATTGTACGTATTGGAAAGAATTTCCAAACGGACATTTATACCATTCCCAATCTCCCCAACAATGGGAATAAATATGTTGGGGATATTAGCAACGATGGTATTTACTATATCCGGGCCGGTGGTTCTGCGTACTATGCGATTGATTTAAACCCCGAATCAAACGACCATCTTGGCTATCTTGGTTCGTACACCCTAAGTAAAAGCATAAGCATTCACGACTGGGCATTCAATGCCTTGGACGGAAAACTATATACTGTTGAGAAAGGAAGCAATAAACTTTACCGTATTGACGCCCTCACCGGAGTTGTAGAGGAATTGGGTGAAGTACCCATATTATCTGGGCTAAATTATACCTATGGCGCTGTTTATTTTGATGTGGAAGGGAATTTTTATGTCTCTGCAAATCAAACAGGTGCAGTATATATTATCAATAGTGTACAAACGATTGAAACGGAAGGGATACGCTCCAATATTTTTGCGTTTGGTCCATCGAGTTCTCTGAATGACGGTGCTCGTTGTCCCACTGCCCCGGTACCGCAAGAAGACTGTATCAATGGTGTTGATGATGATGGGGACGGATTGGTCGACTGTGATGATCCCGCATGTTCTGGCGTCAGCAATTGCCCTACCTTGAAGACCTCTAGCGCCAACAAGGGCGGTTTGGAAAGTAACGACCGTTTGGCCAGTCTTATTTCAAAACGCAATTACAAAAGGGCGAAAGCGAATTACGAATTTGACCCTATGACCGCCAAAAAGGTGCAAAAGGGAGCAAATTATAAAAAAGCGGGGAAGTATCCGGCCAATCAAATACCTCTTGCATCCCTCGTGCCATTGGGTATTGTCGGAGAAACATCAACTGTTGAATCTTCGCCTTCGGATTTATTGGCGCTGACCAACGCAAGTGATATCTATTCGGTCGACTATTTGAAAAATTCGGAGACCATAAGTGCCCTGATGGTCATCAAAACAGAGAATAGCGTATACGAACACAGTAAGTTTATCTGCGATCGCTTTTTGGGAGCGGAACTTTTATCGGTATCTACCATTAGCATTCGGGAGCATAACTTCATTAAATCGATTATAAAGCAACCCGATGGTTCCACCGAATTCGCATTAACGTTCTCGGCACGTTTGGATAATGAGGGGCAGTTTGTGGTAGAATCGCATTGGAATATTGATGCGTATGCGAACAACACCTCATTTTACAACTTTCAGATATGGTCGAATACGATCGACGATTTAGTCAGCTTGGGAGAAGAAATAGTATCGCTTCTTGAAGTAAATGCCCCGATAGGAGGGTATGAAAGCTCTAATCCTCCTCCAGTTTTTGTGAAGTCGGCGCGCTATCAAAAAGGAGGGATTGAATTACTGATGGTCAACAACAATTTCAGTGATGAAATTTATTTGGAAGGTGGTCTTAAAAGAACCGAAACCAGTGAAATGGAACAGGTAAGTTATCAAACAGATTTAGATGGATATATAGCGCCAATAAAAGTAACGACAGGAGCACTCTTCGATTTCGGTTTTAGAATTGAAAATGGGAAAGGTGATACGCCGGATGACCTGTTCGTTGCCGACGCCCCTTGGGGTCTTGATGATTCTGCGGTTGATACGAATGTGACAGAATACAAGGTAGAGGCAAATGACGACTTGTATACTGGCGACGGGTACCGTGTAGAGCGAAACGTACAAGTAAAAGGGCGCACGGCCGATTATATTGGTGTGTACAGGGCTTTTAGCCCCCGTTTCATCGCCGTAGACTTATCAGAATATGGCTACCTGGTTTTTGAAGCCAATGGTACAGGTACGTTGGATGTAAAGCTATTGAAAGGTGATGGGGCAACCTTTGTAAAACAAGTAAGTTTAACCGAGGAAAGCCAAACCTTTAGACTAAAGCCGGCCGACTTTTTATCGGATGCAACGGCCAACATTGATTTTTCAGAAATGAAGGTACTTTCTTTTGAGATGCATTCCGCAGATGGTTCAATACAGGAGAAAAAGCTGTCAGTAGAAAATATTGAGTTTACAAATCAAGAGGCTCAAGCGGCCTTTGTGATCGCTGATACAAAGCGTGCCGTTGTGATGCCAAACCCCATGAGTGAATCCGCAACTTTGTATTTCTATGGTGAAGGCCCGGGTACATATACTTTCGACCTATTCGCTGCGGATGGGAAGGTTATTGGTTCACATCATTTCTCTGGTACGACCCAGTTAGGGCAGAATGAATTGGTATTGTCAAGAAAAGGCCTTGGATCGGGACTCTATTTTTATAAAATTAAAAGCAGCAATGACCAAAGCTGGACGGGTAAAATCTTAGTGCCTTAATGCGAATGAATTGGTTCTGATAGGATGGTTATAGATGTAATTTCATTCCTTCGTGACTTGCTTTAAAGCCAAGTTTCTCATAAAAATCAAGCGCCTCCGGGCGCTTTTTGTCTGTAGTAAGTTGCACAACATGGGCTCCTTTTTTCTTTGCTTTTTCAATGGCCCATTCAAAGAGCAGTTGCCCTATGCCTTGCCCTCGATGATTTTCATGCACACGAACAGCTTCAATTTGGGCCCGAACACCTCCTTGATAGGTCAGGTACTGAAGAAAACTCAATTGTAAAGTGCCAATGACATCACCATGTTTACTTTCAATAACGACTAGTTCCTGGTTGGGGTCATCGTTTATTTTTATAAATGCTTCGTAATAGCGTTGTGGTAATGGTTCTTGATACGCTTCACGAAGTTTGCCCAAAGGATCATTTGCGATCATTTGAACAATAAGGGAGACATCTTTTTTTTGTGCTGTTCTTATGGTCATACGACAAGTTACAATATTCCCTGTAGTTTAAGGTGCTGCAGTAACATAATGGTTTTCCCGTCTTTAATTTCTCCTTTCTCAAAAAGATCAAATGCTTTTGTAAAAGGAATTTCCATTACTTCTATGTTTTCGGTCTCATCTTTGGCGCCACCACCTTCACTTACTTGCATCGCCTTTGAATACTCGGCGATAAAAAAATAAAGTATTTCAGTTACTGATCCAGGCGACATATACGCTTTAAATACTTGGGTAACCTCTGAAATTTGATACCCTGTTTCTTCTTCAGTTTCTCGCTTAATAGCATCCTCTGGGCGATCATTATCCAGCAAACCGGCACAACTTTCGATCAACATGCCCGACTCGTTCCCGTTTATGAAGGTAGGAAGACGAAATTGTTTTGTCAAGATGACGGTTTTTTGTTCCTTATTATACAAGAGGATGGTAGCCCCATTTCCCCGGTCATAGGCTTCTCGTTCCTGTTTCTCCCAAACGCCATCCGTACGTTGGTATTCAAATGAGAATTTTCGAAGGGTGTACCAATTATCGGAAAGCAATTCAGAACTAACATTTTTGATTTTATCGTTTGGCATTGGGAACATCGTTTAGATTATAATACACTTTAAGCCCTCGTTTGAGGGCAATTTGAACATCTTTGTCGGCTCCCTTGGATGCTCCCGCCAAGCGTAACACGGCATCGCATTTTAAAAGGAGCCGGTGTGCAGTGGGGTATTGAATCTCCTCCCAAAGCGCGTCGCCCATTTTCTGGGAACCGGCAAGTTTCAATAAGGGCAAGGCAACCCATTCCCCAATAATGGGCGTGTGTCCTTTTCGAAACAGAGGAAGCGCCGCTGCTTCTAACCGATCCATATTTTCTTGTATCAATTTAGGGTCGTCATTGGTGCCGCTTCGGTACGGCCCGGATATCATAATCATCATGGCATTTGTTTTATCCAAAGAAATAGCATTTTTACGGAAAAAAAATTAATGTACCTTAAGAGTATTAGGTGTCGCCTTGTTTTGCACGTATCGTGCTTAGAAATTCAGGGGTAACACCTATATATGAGGCAATTTGCTTTTTGGTCACCTTTTTTGCGATTTCGGGGTATTTTGAAACGAAAAGATCATATCTTTCAGGAGCTGGCAGGGACAAATTTTGAATGCTCCGAAGCTGTTCCCGTACGTATGCTTTTTGCATCAAGATTCGAAAGAACTTCTCGAACTTGGGTAGTTTGTCCCATAGCGATTCCAAGTCTGGGTAAGACAATGAAAGTAGTTGACTATCCTCTACCGCCGTAATATTCATAATGGATGGTGCGTTGTTTGTAAAGGCATATATATCTGTAATCCACCAATCGGCAATAGCAAACATTACGGTAGACTCCTTACCCTGCGTTGTAAGATGAAACGCCCTTAAGGTTCCATTATTTAAAAAATAAATATGGTCGCAACGTTCGTTCTGGCGAAGCACCAATTCTTTTTTAACTACCTCTTTCAATCGTAACTTGGAGGTGAAAAAAGCAATCTCGGTTTCGGTCAAGGTTAGGTACTTCCCGATATTTGACAAGATCAGGTCGTATGGCATCATTGCTTATTTTGAGTAATTTTCAAGCCATAACCGCGCATTTTCAAAAGCGGCCAACCAAGGCGAAACCATGTCGTTTCTGTAGGCGGGGTAGTGAGCCCAGTTCCAAGGAAAAGTCGACCGTTCAATATGCGGCATGGTGACCAAGTGCCTTCCCGTCTTATCACACAACATAGCGGTATTATAATCACTGCCGTTTGGATTTGATGGGTACGCATCATATCCATAGGTCGCTACAATATCGTAGCTTTCCTTTGATAAGGGAAGACTAAACTTCCCTTCGCCATGTGAAATCCAAACCCCTAGGGTACTACCGGCCAAGGAAGAAAGCATTACCGAATTGTTTTCCTTTATACGTACCGATGTAAAATTGCTCTCATGCTTATGGGAGTCATTATAGGTCATTTTACCATGGGCCTCATGTTCAGGGTTGATCAAATCTAACTCCATAAACAATTGACAGCCATTACAGATGCCTACAGAAAGGGTGTCGGGTCTTGCAAAGAAATTTTTAAGGGCCTTGTTTGCCTTTTCATTGTATTTAAAGGCGCCTGCCCAGCCTTTGGCACTTCCCAGTACATCAGAATTGGAGAAACCACCGACTGCACCAATGAATTGAATATCTTCCAAGGTTTCCCTTCCGGTGATCAAATCGGTCATGTGCACATCTTTGACATCAAAACCGGCCAGGTACATGGCATTTGCCATTTCACGTTCGGAATTACTTCCTTTTTCTCTTAAAATAGCCGCCTTGGGACGCCCATTCATCCCTTGTTTTCTTGCAGGCAATTCACCAGTGAAATTTTTGGGGAAGCGATATTCCAAGGGCTGCATTTTGTAATTGTCATAACGTTCTTTTGCGAGCCCTTTGGCCGTTTGCTTGCTATCGAGCAAATACGAGGTCCTGTACCATATATCGCGTAAGGAGTTAATGTTGAGTCCCATTTGCATGCCCCCGTTTTTTACCGTTAGCATAGGTTCCTCAAGGACATTCCCTATTTTTTTGAAATCAATATCGGCATTGTTCATAAGGGTTTCTATTTCATCATTTCTTGATTGAAATACGATACCCGCATTTTCAGAGAACAACAGTTTAATGGTATCCGATTCACCCAAAGATGAAAGGTCGAGCGAAGCCCCTAAATCAACATCCGCAAAACACAGCTCTAGGAGGGTGGTGATCAAACCGCCAGAGGCAACATCATGCCCGGCGATTATTTGCCCCTCCTTGATCAATTGTTGTAAGGTGTTAAAAACGGTCTTAAAGTATTGGGCATCCAAGACATTGGGCGCTTCCGTTCCGATACTGTTTAATACCTGTCCAAAGGAGGATCCTCCTAACTTATAATGATCCTTGCTTAAATTGATATAATAGATACTTCCGCCATCTTTTTGTAGCACCGGTTCTACTACCTTCGTGAGGTCATCACAATTTCCGGCGGCCGATATGATAACGGTTCCCGGGGAAATAACATCCCCATCTTTATATTTCTGCTTCATTGAAAGGGAGTCTTTCCCTGTAGGGATATTGATTCCCAAAGCAATTGAAAAATCGGATATTGCTTGTACCGCTTCATATAGGCGAGCATCTTCTCCTTCGTTTTTGCAGGGCCACATCCAATTAGCTGATAGGGAAACGGATGTTAACCCATCTTTTAGCGGAGCCCAAATAATATTGGTAAGTGCTTCGGCAATACTATTTTTACTCCCTGCGCCAGGGTTGATCAATCCTGAAATAGGAGAGTGGCCAATACTGGTGGCGATTCCTTCCTTTCCTTTAAAATCCAATGCCATGACCCCTACATTATTTAACGGTAGTTGTAAAGGGCCGGCGCATTGCTGTTTTGCTACGCGCCCTCCAACACAGCGATCCACTTTGTTGGTGAGCCAATCTTTACAAGCGACTGCTTCGAGTTGTAGTACTTGGTCTAAGTATTCATGAAAAAACTCCAGAGAATAGGAAGCCTCTTGATAATTTCGTTGAATCGTCTTGTCGGTCATTATCGTTTTCGGGGAACTGCCGAACATGTCTTCCAGATTCATGTCCATAGGGGTGTCGCCCTTGCTGCCCGATTCGAACGTAAAAGCGTGGTCTCCGGTGACCTGGCCTACTTTGTACATGGGGGAACGCTCACGGTCGGCAATTTTCTGGAGAAGATCAATATCTTCTTGTCCGATAACCAATCCCATGCGTTCTTGCGATTCATTACCAATAATTTCTTTGGCAGAGAGTGTCGGGTCGCCTACGGGCAGTTTGTCCAAGTCTATTTTCCCACCGGTTTCCTCTACCAGTTCAGAAAGACAGTTCAAATGCCCTCCCGCACCATGATCATGTATAGAAACAATTGAATTCTGATCACTTTCGACCATTCCTCGAATGGCGTTGGCCGCTCTTTTTTGCATTTCGGGATTGGAGCGTTGTATGGCGTTCAGCTCAATGGCCGAGCTGAACTCTCCGGTATCGGCACTGGAAACTGCCGCTCCTCCCATTCCAATTCGATAATTGTCACCCCCTAAGATTACAATCGCATCACCCTTTGCAGGGGTTGCTTTTATGGCTTGCTCAGACTTGCCATATCCAATACCGCCGGCCTGCATAATAACTTTATCATATCCCAATCTTCGCCCTTCTTCGGTATGCTCGAAAGTCAGTACAGACCCTGTAATAAGGGGTTGACCGAATTTATTTCCAAAATCAGATGCCCCGTTAGAGGCTTTTATAAGAATGTCCATCGGGGTCTGGTACAACCATTCCCGTTCGCTCATTTTTTGTTCCCAGGGGCGTTCACTTTCCAATCGGGAGTAGGCGGTCATGTACACCGCGGTTCCTGCCAAGGGCAAGGATCCTTTGCCACCTGCCAAACGATCCCTTATTTCTCCACCAGATCCTGTCGCGGCTCCATTAAAAGGTTCAACCGTCGTTGGAAAATTGTGGGTTTCCGCTTTTAATGAGATAACGGACTCAAATGTTTTTTCTTCGTAAAAATCAGGCTTGTCTGCACTTTTAGGCGCAAATTGTACTGCCTCTGGGCCTTTTATGAAGGCTACATTGTCTTTATAGGCAGAAACAATGGTGTTCGGATTTTCCTGGGATGTCTTTTTAATAAGTTTAAAGAGTGAAGACGGTTGCTCTTCGCCATCAATTACAAAGGTGCCGTTGAAAATCTTGTGTCGACAATGCTCGGAATTTACTTGGCTAAAACCGAAAACTTCCGAATCGGTCAAAGGTCTTCCTATTTTTTTGGCGAGTGCTTCCAAATAATCCACTTCTTCTGCATTCAAAGCCAAACCTTCTTGGGCATTGTAAGCAGCGATATCCTTGATTTCTAGAATAGCCTCCGGAGTTACATCGATGTCAAAAATTTGTTGGTCTAGTCCCTCAAATTTTTGAGATAGCATAGGGTCGAAGTCAACAAAGTCAGAGGACACCCCGCTAAATTCCTCAATGCGAACAATACCCGTTATTCCCATATTTTGGGTTATCTCTGTCGCATTGGTACTCCAAGGTGTAATCATTGCTGCCCTAGGGCCAACAAAAAAGGCGTCAAGTGACGCCTTCCTAATTTTTGATCGGTTACCAAATAACCAAGTAAGCTTATCTGTGTCTTCTTGCGAAAGTTCTTCTGCAGTATGTACCGCAAAAACAGTGCTATCTACAGCTCCAAAAAAGTGGATCATTGCGTATCGGAATTGTTAGGTTTAAGAAAGCACAAATTTACAGTATTTGATACAAACTCGCTGTTGTTTTTTGCAGAGGTTTGGTATTAGAAATCAACAGTTTTTTACCGTAATTGTTGATTACTTTATGCACTTCATTCACCCAGGTTTTCCGGATGCTCTAAAATCTAGTTTTTTTTCTCCAGCAACGCCATGTAGAATCCGTCATAGCCACTTTTTGAGGCGTATATTTTCTTTTCTTCGATCAAGGAAAAGGGAGCTCCTTCTTCAGAGGCCAAGAAAGATGTTACCTGATCATTGTTTTCTTGGGGAAGAATGGAGCAAGTAGCGTATACCATTTTTCCTCCTGGTTTCACCATCTTACTATAGCTACGGAGAATATCGTGTTGTACCTTGGTGATTTTTTCCAAGAATTCAGGTTGTAATTTCCATTTGGTATCTGGATTACGACGAATAACTCCTAAGCCAGTGCAGGGAGCATCCAACAAGAGCCGGTCGGCACTTCCGTGTAATTTCTTGATGACCTTGGTAGAATCTATTTCTCTGGGTTCTATGTTGTGGGCGCCATTCCTTCGAGCACGCCGTTTGAGCTCCTTTAACTTACTTCCGTAAATATCCATAGCAATCAATTGCCCCTTGTTTTCCATAAGTCCGGCCAAATGCAAGGTCTTACCGCCAGCGCCTGCACAGGCATCAACCACTCGTTGGCCTGGTTTTACATCTAACAATTGCGCAACCAGTTGAGAACTGGCATCCTGTACTTCAAAATGGCCATCTTTAAAGGCTTTTGTAACAAACACATTGGCCCGTTCCGGAAGTCGCAATGCCAAAGGATAGCCTTTAATAGGTTCGGCAACAATGTTTTCATCCAATAACCTTCTGCGAAGCTGTTCTTTGGTCGTTTTTAAAGGGTTGGTTCGCAAGATAACTTCGGCTTTTTTATTTAAGGCAGCTAGTTCAGCGGTCCATAATTTTTCGCCCAAGGCCTTTGCGCAGAGCGCATCGATCCAATCGGGAACGGCCTCCTTAAATTTTCTGATTTTTGAAAGTTCGTCAAACTTCCCTTTTATCCGTCGTTCAGGGGTGGGTTCTATTTGTTTCCAATCCGGTAGGCTGATCCCCTTTAAAACCGCCCATACGGCCCACATACGAAAGAGATCTGGCCTGCTAAACGGAGCCTTTACCTCTGCAATTTCCGTGTAGAGTCGTTTATAACGCACCATTTCATAAGTCGTTTCCGCTATAAAGCCACGGTCTCTGGCACCCCACCGTTTGTCGTACTTCAATACCTTTTGCACTACCTTATCTGCGTATTCCCCTTCGTTGAACACTAGGTTCAAAGCATCAATCACCGCAAAAACAAGGTTTCTATGTAGTTTCATCCTAAAAAATTGAGGTTGCAAAGGTATTCTTTCTTTTTTCAATAGCTCCTTAAACCTTTTTCAAAATTATTTGTCAAAGATAACACACCGCCAAGCTTAGGAAGCTATTACGGCAATATCAGGGCATATTACTCGTTATAGACCTACCATAAGTGAATTCCTGTTAATCAACAACTTACGGTTGGTTACCACCTTCAGGCACCATAGTAAGGTGTTTTCTTTTTTACAATCTTAAATGTGATCGCGGTACAACCCTAAAACTTGTTATATGAATCGATTACCAAAACTAGTTACTATCGTCATGGCCACTTTATTTCTTGGACTGTTGTTTAGTGCATGTTCAACGGATAGCAATACAGACCCTATCATTCAGGAGGAGGGCAGTGATGATACCGACAACGATGATGAAGTAGGCAATACGGACTACGACATACGCGGTCTTTTGGAAATGTTCGAAGGAACCGGCCTATCCTATGAAATAAACGGTACGAATGTAATCTTTACGACCGCTGACCTCCCCAACCATTCAAGTCCCTATTGGCCTACCGATGATGCCCTTTACGAGGCCTACAATGGAACAAACACTTCTTTTAACCTAAACCCGAACCGAATTAGCGAACAGAACATTGTACTCACCATTCCTTTGAACCCTACCGCTGCTACGAACAATGAAACCACTCCGTTGGGCCCCATGGGCATTTCTAGAAACGGAATTGTTTTTTACAATCAGTATGCCGGGCCTAATAATCAAGCCTTGACGAATGAAATAAATTCCTTTGACCAATGGTTGGGGCATCCTCAAAATGCAGGGCAATACCACTACCATATTGAACCCACCTATCTAACAGCAACATTTGGGGAGGATGCGTTCCTAGGGTTGCTCTCCGATGGTTTTCCGGTGTACGGTCCAATGGAGGACAATATGGTGATCACGAATAACGATTTAGATGATTTTCATGGGCATACGGGCCCCACGACGGAATTTCCTGCAGGCATTTATCACTATCATATTACCAGCGAAGATCCCTACCTTAATGGAAATGGATTTTATGGTACCCCTGGAAACGTAAGCCAGTAAAAGAATGAAATTTTTAAAAACCCTTTTCATACTATTTTTTTTGCTCGTTGGATGCGAGCGGAACGTTCAAATGCTTTCCAAGAATGCTCAAGGTCTTTTATTGGAGAACGGAGTACTCTTTTATAAGACTAAGCGGTTTAAAGGGATTGTCTTTGAAAAATATGAAGACGGATCGTTCAAAAAGCAAATCAACTATGACAATGGTCGTAAAGACGGAAAAGAGGAGTGGTGGTACGGGAATGGGCAACTATCTCAAAAAAGATACTATTCAGAAGGTGTTAAAGTAGGAAAGCATAAAGGTTGGTGGGAAGATGGTGGACCAAAGTTCGTATATCGTTTTAACAAGGAGGGTGCTTATCACGGAAAACGAAAAGAATGGTCTCGAAACGGCCAAATGGTTCGCGACTTTAACTATGTTGACGGGAAAGAAGTTGGCAAACAACGAATGTGGACAGATGCAGGGAAGATTAGGGCCAATTATGTGGTGAAAGATGGGGAGCGTTTTGGCCTGATCGGTTTAAAGAAATGTTATACGGTAACCATAGATGAAAATGAACTTCAATAGTTTGAACGTTTTGTGCCTGTTTCTTTTGCTGGGGATGACATTTTCTTGTACACCTTCCAAGAAGGATCAAAAAAGAAATAGTTCGTCCGCTGAGACGAATACATTGCCCTATTTTAACACCTCGGACTTAAGTCCTACTTGGGGTAAGGGTACGCATACGATTCCACCGTTTGAATTTTTTGATCAAAATGGAAAAACCATTACAAATGAAAGTTTGAAGGGTAAAATCTATATTGCGGATTTTTTTTTCACTAACTGCCCGGGAATCTGCCCCAAGCTTACCAAGAATATGGGGTTGCTCCAAGAAACCTTTAAAAATGATACCATTATTCAATTGGTTTCACATACCGTAATGCCCTGGAACGATTCTATTCCCGTGTTAAAGGAATACGCGTTGAAAAATAAGGTAATCGATTCAAAATGGCATTTGCTTACGGGGAATCAAGAAGCTTTATACGATGTTGCGCGCACTGGGTATTTTGCAGATGAAGACTTTTTAAAAACCGGGGTGGCCGCTGATTTTATACATACCGAAAATTTTATTCTGGTAGATGGTAACGGGCATATTCGTGGGCTATACAATGGCACCTTGGAGTTTGATCTTCGAAGGTTGCTTCGGCATATTGCTATTTTGAAAAATGCTGGAGCTTAAAACTAATTGGTATTGCCTATTTTTATACATGCGAAATTACCTTCTTCTAATTATCGGATGTTTATTGATGTCCTGTTCGAAAAATCAACCTGCTCCTTTCACTTCTGTGGAAATTGAACCCCTTTACCAAGACACCATGAGTATTCGTGCCATTGAACTAATGGGTACGAGTCTGGCCTTTGCTGGGAGTAATGGTATGTTCGGAACCATTGATTTAGAAACGGGTAAAGTACTTTCAAATATAGAAAAGTACCACACCAGTATTCCTGAGTTCCGAGCTGTGGCACATACCACCACTGATTTTTTTATGCTGTCAATAGGAAATCCCGCCTTGTTGTATAAGACAGGCGATCAGGGACGTATGGAGTTGGTGTATATGGAAGAAGGTGAAGGTGTCTTTTACGATGCAATGACATTTTTGAATGATTTGGAAGGTATTGCTGTGGGGGATACCACCGGTGGATGTTTAAGTATTTTGATGACAGGAGATGGTGGAAAGAGTTGGAAAAGAATCCCATGCTCCAAATTGCCAGGGGCCATTGAAGGGGAAGGAGCCTTTGCAGCCAGTAATACCAATATCAAGACCATCGGCCACCATATTTGGATCGCTACTACGAAACGTGTATTACACTCGCCGGACAAGGGAATTACTTGGGAAGTTTTCATTCCACCGATCAATATGTCAGAACCCACTTCCGGGGTGTATTCAATTGATTTTTATGATGAGGAACTGGGAATTGTTTTTGGAGGCGATTATACCGACCCGATGACCGCAAGGAAGAATAAAGCGATCACGAAAAATGGCGGAACCAGTTGGCAGACCATCGGAGAAGGGGATGGTCCGGGGTATCGGAGCTGCGTGCAATTTGTTCCGAACTCAGGAGGCAACGCCTTGGTAGCTGTGGGTTTTAATGGGATAGATTATTCAAATGATTTGGGAATTACCTGGAAACAGCTTTCGAGCGAGTCTTTTTATACCCTTCGCTTTCAGAACGACTCTATTGCTTGTGCTGCAGGCAAGAATCGCATCGCCAAGCTGCTATTTAAACGAAAATAGTTGAAAATTGAGCAAAATCGGGCACCACCTTTTTTGGTTGTTTGTGGTTCAATTCTGCTCAATATTTCACTAGGCTGTTAGGCGTTCACCACTACGTAGCCACGCCCTTTTTTCTTGTACCAAATACCTTTGTATTTGTACAGTTTACGACCGTTTATATGAACTACTTTATTACCTCTTGGCAAGGTTCTTACTTTAATACCGATAGGCGCTGCACAAACTACAAATTTCGCACCTCTGGGCTTGTACCAAACCCCGTTCGAAAAACGAAAGTTCGTGTTTTTATAAAGAACCACCTTTGCTTTTGCAACTTTGTGTACGACCGTGCCATGTTTGGGATATACTTTTACAACCGTTCGCTGCGCATTTACAGAAATCATGGCACCTAAAAGCGCTATGAGTACAAATACTACTTTACTATTTTTCATACCATTGTTATTTTAATGACCTTCATATGATTTGGGCCTGTTATGTATTTTTGACGCCTTAAATAGTGAAGGGTTTAACCAAAAAAAGGACCGAAAGGCCCTTTTTTTATACAGTTTGTCGAATAAAGTACCAACAGTTATCGGCCTCCACGGTTTTGACGGTATTGTTTCAGTAATCGGCGTTTAAATCCGTTTTCGGTCTTTAACAGTAAAAAGGTCTTTTTAGCGGAAATAACCGTTTTTAGCTTTTCTAGAAATAATTGCTGCTCTTTGCTTTTTTCCGCTTCAAGTGCCACATACTCCTGAAGCAAGTCATTGGCGTCTGCATCCGAAACAGCATCGATATCTTTTAATTTGCTATAAATTTCTGTGCGTTCGCGTCGTCTAAAATTCTCCATTTTTTCTTCATGGGCATTATAGATGGGCCAGAAGTTTTGCGCCTCATTACTGCTAAGGTTCAAACGCTCGGTAATAAATGCAACTTTAAGCGCCTTTATTTTTTCTTTATCGGGCTTTCGCTGTCCGTAA
Organism: uncultured Flavobacteriaceae bacterium; assembly: GCA_938020445.1. Taxonomy (GTDB): domain Bacteria; phylum Bacteroidota; class Bacteroidia; order Flavobacteriales; family Flavobacteriaceae; genus Pelagihabitans. The sequence continues at coordinate 14,330 of CALIIC010000015.1, forward strand.
AAAACCGTGGCAAATAGCAATAGGGCAATTACCAGTATGTTTTTGTTAGTATTCATGAGCTTCAATGTTTAGTTCATTAAAATCGTCGAGGTTCTCCTCTAAATAATCGATTATGTTTTCTTCGTTGATTTGATTTTCGATAATATCTTTGATTTCCAATTCGTCAATAGGTAGGACTTCCGCAATCTCATAGCTGCTCAATCCCAATTCATTGTTTTCAAAATACGCGTCGATATCGGCGCTTGCCAAGTTGTCAAAAGTTGGGGTAGGGGCCGTTGTTTGTATAAAACCTACAATACCAATAATAACTACGGCAACTGCCGCCGCCGCGAAGTAATAGTTGCGATACGGATTCAGGGGGATTACTTTCGGTTCTTCCTGCGCCAGTTTTTCTTTTAAACTATTTTGAAGTTGATCAAAATATCCTTCGGGCATGGTGAAGCCTTCGGTCTTTGGAAGGTCGGTATTTTCTTTTTCCAACCGCTCCATAAGGCTATCCGAAAGGTTTTCAAAGTAACCTTTGGGCGTTTTAAAACTGTCTTTGTCGAACTTTTTCATGTCTTTGGTTTGACGTTCACTCATGTAAAATGCTTACACGTCTTTTAAAAATGACTCAATTTTCTTGGTAGCCAAATGATAGGAAGCTTTTAGGCCTCCCACCGAGGTGTCCAATATTTCGGAGATCTCTTCATATTTAAGTTCTTCGAAATATTTCATATTAAAGACCAACTTCTGTTTTTCAGGAAGCGTTGCGATTGCCTTTTGTAATTTTAATTGAATCGCATCACCTTCAAAATAAACATCGGCCTGTAAGTTTCCGATCATTCTATCTTGCAACTCCGTATCACTAACCCCCAGTTTTTTAGATTTGCTTCGCAAAAAACTTAGAGCTTCATTGGTTGCGATACGATACATCCAAGAATATAATTTACTATCCCCTTTAAAGCCCCCAATATTCTTATAGACTTTGATAAAAGTATTTTGGAGCACATCATCCGCATCGTCATGATCGAGCACAATTCTACGAATATGCCAATAAAGCCTTTTCTGATAGGTATTCACCAATACCTCAAAAGCCTTGGATTGCGTGGCAACATCTTTTAACTGGTCTATTAAAGTTTCCTCGGTCAGCAATAGATTCGGGTTTGAATTCGATTGTTTGACGTTAAAGTTAGGAAAAGGTTTAAGTCGTCTGGTCCCAAAGGGAAAGTTTTTCGCGTTTGCCTTAAAATAGACCGGATTGAAAAACAGCCTGCGGCAGATGCTTTTTCCTTGGAATACTAGGGGTGCAGGGATTGCATCGTTACCAATTTTTTATAGGTCCCATCGGCTGCAAGGAGCTCCTTATGAGAACCTTGCTCCACAATTTCTCCTTTATTAAGCACCACAATGGTATCGGCGTTTTGAATTGTAGAGAGGCGATGCGCGATTACAATAGAGGTTCGGTTGCGCATCATTTTTTCCAATGCATCTTGAACGAGCCGTTCGCTTTCGGTATCCAAGGCAGAAGTTGCTTCGTCCAAGATCATTATTGGAGGGTTCTTTAAAACCGCCCTTGCTATGGACAGGCGCTGTTTTTGTCCTCCACTTAGTTTATTTCCGCCATCTCCAATATTGGTTTCATACCCTTTGGGCAGCTCTTGAATAAAATCATGGGCATTTGCAATTTTGGCGGCTGCTATAATTTCTGCTTCCGTAGCGTTTTCTTTTCCCAAGATGATATTATTGCGAACGGTATCGTTAAAGAGAATTGAATCTTGAGTTACCAAGCCCATGAGGTCCCGAAGCGATTTCTTGGTGAGTTGTTTTATGTCATCCCCATCGATTTTAATAGCCCCTTCGTTTACATCATAAAATCGTGTGATGAGGTTGGCAATGGTACTTTTTCCACTACCTGATTGCCCCACAAGTGCTATGGTATGACCTTTTGGAACCGAAAGATTGAAATTCTTAAGGACGTAGTCGTCCTCATACTTAAATGAGATGTTTTCAAATTGGATTTTGGTTTCAAATTGCTCCTTGGCGAGGGCGTTTTCAACTTCGGAAATTGGGTTTTCAGCTTCCAGAATTTCCAATACGCGTGCCGCGGCGGCATTTCCTTTTTTAACACCGTAGGAGGCTTTGCTAATTGCCTTTGCCGGCGTAAGAATCTGATAGGCCAATCCCATATATGTAATAAACAATTCGGGTTGCAATGTCTTATCGATCAGAACCATACGCCCGCCATACCATAAAATAACGCCAATAGCGGCTATCCCGAAAAACTCACTGGTAGGGGAGGCCAAGTTTTGCCTATTTAAAAGACTGTTCGAAAAGTTATAGAACCTTTTTGTTGATTTTTTGAAAGTAGCTCCAAATTTAGATTCGGCATTGAAAGCTTTGATGACGCGTAAGCCACCTAAGGTTTCCTCCAGAATGGATAGGAAATAGCCTTGTTCTTTTTGAACCTTATCGGATTTACGTTTTAACGATTTTCCGATCAACGAGATTAAAAAACCCGAAATAGGAAGAAATATGAATACGAAAAGCGTTAACCTAGAGCTTATTGAAAGCATTGCTATGATAGTGAAAATCAAAGTCAAAGGTTCTCTTACGATAAGTTCAAGAATGGATAAAAAAGAATGTTGAATTTCTAAAACATCCGATGTAATACGGGCTATCGTATCACCCTTGCGTTTTTCCGAATAGTAAAAAATAGGCAAGCTTACGGTTTTCTTGTACAGCTCATTTCTTAAATCTTTTAGTACACCATTTCGTAAAAAAGTAATGAAATACATGGCGAGATAACCGAAAAGATTCTTTAGAAAAAACATCGATATAACCAGAACCACCATAAAAATCAGTGCTTCTCCTTCTCCTTCGCCCGCTTTTTCGGTGACAAAAAAGTTGAGGTAATCCAGTAAATACGCCTTTGTATTCGCTATACCATTCCAGACAGGTTTTGTGTAAACACTTTCTGTTTGCTTAAAAAGCACGGCGAGCATTGGAAAAAGGGAAACCATGGCCAAGGTGGCAAAAAACGCATAAAAAATATTCGAGATAATATTTAATACGGCGTAAATTCTATACGGTTTCGCAAAGCGTAGAATTTTTTTGAAATATTCCATTAAGACAATTTCAATTCGCTAAGAATTTGGTCTATTTTGGTGTTTAAGGAGCGGGCCACTTCCGTGAAATCGGCGGCGTGTTCCAAGGTGGTATTGGTGCTTATATAGAACTTCACCTTTGGTTCAGTACCACTAGGCCTTGCAGCAATTCGGGTGCCATCTTCGGTTTCATAGATCAGTACATTGCTCTTGGGAATATCAATAATTTTTTCTTCTCCGGTAAGTACATTTTTCGCGGTACCGGTATTGTAATCTTCAATCCATTTTACCTTGGAACCTGCTACCGAGATCACGGGGTTTTCTTTGAAATCTTTGAGCATCTGTTTTATTTCTTCGGCGCCACTCATTCCTTTTTTTGTAATGGAAATCAGTTTTTCCTTGTAACAACCATAGTCTACGTAACAATCAATTAGGTCTTTATAAAAAGAACTTCCGTTCGCTTTGGCCTGAGCTGCGATTTCACAGGCAAGAAGCGTGGAGGTAACGGCGTCTTTGTCTCGAACAAAATCTCCGACCATATAGCCAAAACTCTCCTCGCCACCACCAACAAAATAGGAATCTGGAAAGTCTTTGATCATTTTCCCAATCCATTTAAAGCCTGTCAAAGACGTTTTAAACTCTACATCATAGGCATTTGCCATGGCCTCCATCATGGGGGTTGATACAATGGTTGTTGCAATGAACTCATTTCCCTTGAAGCCTTTCTCTTTTTGTTTTTCTAGCAAAAACTTGGTCATCAGTACCATTGTTTGGTTGCCGTTCAAAATTTCCATTTGTCCGGCTAAATTTCGCACTGCGATACCCAATCGATCACTATCCGGGTCGGTACCCACGACCATGTCGGCACCAATTTCTTCCGCTTTTTTAATCGCCATTGAAAGCGCTTCGGTTTCTTCCGGGTTGGGAGAATCTACCGTGGGGAAATTCCCGTCCGGTTTCGCCTGCTCTTCTATGATGGTAACGTTTTGGTAGCCCGCTCGTTTTAGCACTTCCGGTATGGCGGTAATAGAAGTACCATGTAGCGAGGTGAAGACAATTTTAAAATCGTCTTTTCCATCGGCATTAAAATTACCATTCGCTACCGACTCGGCGATAAAGGCCTCGTCCACTTCTTTATCAATCAATTGAATAAGACTCTCATCTGCTTTGAAATTAATCTCTTCGAAGTCCAAACCGTTAATTTCAGAAATGATGGCTCCGTCTTGTGGCGGAACAATCTGCCCTCCATCTGTCCAATACACCTTATAACCATTATATTCTGGTGGATTATGAGAAGCGGTCAAAACGATTCCTGCATGACAGTTCAGGTACCGAACTGCAAAAGAAAGTTCAGGGGTAGTACGCAGCTCGGAAAAAAGAAACACTTTAATACCATTCGCGGAAAATACTTCTGCTACCGTTCGTGCCAAGGTATCGCTATTGTGTCTGCAATCATATGCAATTACCACTTGAATCGCTTCCCCTTCGTAGATTTTCTTTAGGTAATTGCTAAGGCCCTGGGTACTTTTCCCTAAAGTATATTTATTGATGCGATTGGTACCTACGCCCATTACACCCCGCATTCCGCCGGTTCCGAATTCCATGTTTTTATAGAAACGGTCTTTGAGCTCTTCGGTGTTGTTGGCGATGAGTGCTTCAACTTCATTTTTGGTATCAGTATCAAAAAAGTCGGTTAGCCAACTTTTTGCGGTGTTCAGAATCGTATCCATTGGTATGTATTAAGAATGCCAAAATTACATTAGAAATTTGAAACAAAGGCCAAATCAACCAGTTTTCCGAGACATGATTTGCTCGATAAACGGTTTCATTTAATCGATAAGGCCCTAATTCTAAATCTAATTTTTTCAAATCATACAATTAGCATATCTTGTACCGATGCGATTCCTCTTTTTTTTAATAGCCTTTGTAAGCGCCATTACTGTTCATAGTCAACGAGAGGCTTCAAATTGGTATTTTGGGAACAACGCCGGGCTCGACTTCAATTCGGGTACGCCCGAACCTCTTTTTGATGGTCAATTAGAAACATTGGAAGGGTGCGAAAGTTTTTCGGATGAAGATGGAAATTTGCTTTTTTATACAGACGGAAAAATCATTTGGAACCGTTTTCACCAACAAATGGCCAATGGGGACGGGTTAAAGGGGAGCTTTTCCACTTCGCAATCGGCTTTGGTGGTACCAAACCCCGTGCTAACGAACATCTTTTATATATTCACGCCAGACGATGTGCTATCGTACGGCCTTGGAATAGGGGAAAGCGGTGGTGGTCCTACCGAGTCAAACGGTTTTAACTATTCAACGGTTGATATGGCCGGCGATGCCGGTAGGGGAGTGGTTTCCTCCAAGAACAATGCCCTACTCGAAAGGGCGGCCGAAAATGTAACAGCCGTTCGGAATTTCGATGAAAACTACTATTGGGTTCTAACACACTACCAAAATCGTTTTTATGCATACAAGGTAGACGGAAATGGGGTTGATGAAACCCCGGTTGTTTCCACTATTGGTCCAGATATAGGGGACTACGAAAATTTCAGGGGCAGTATTAAAATTTCACCAGACGGCACTAAATTGGCCATAGCCCATACCACACGGCTTCCTCGTAATTCAGGAAATCTGTATTTGTATGATTTTGATAGCACAACAGGGCAGGTCAGTAACCCCTTGTCACTAAACGAAGATCGGTTGTATTATGGTGTAGAATTTTCAGCGAATTCTACCAAGGTTTATGCTAGTGGACTTTCCATTAGAGGAGCTGATGTTACAGGAGGTTTGGAAGTAGTACAGTTTGATTTAAATGCTCCCAACATTCCGGGATCCATCTATTTATTGCACACCTATCAATCTGAACGAATCGGAATCATCTCGGGAGCCTTACAATTGGCTATTGATAAAAAGATATATCATTCGATCCCAGGGCGGGAATTGTCGGTCATACGAACGCCCAATTTAGCCGGGATAAATTGTGATTTCAGGCCTTTTGCACTCGATTTGGGCGGACGGCAGGCTTCTTACGGCTTACCGCCTTTTATTCAGTCTTTCTTTGAAACCATTGTGACAATTGAAAATTTCTGTCAAGGAGATGCAACTACTTTTACTACGGATGCAGGGAGCAACGTTGCCGCAATTAACTGGAATTTTGGAGATCCTGCGTCGGGAGCACAAAACATTTCGACCGACTTGAATCCTGATCATGTCTTTTCTTCTCCGGGAGTATATACGGTGCATATGGAGGTTACTTATGCAAACGGATCTACTCGTCTGTTTACGGAATTTGTAGAGATTGCGGAAATACCTTTAGTGAATACGACCATTACCTTGACACAATGCGATGTAGATGGGGCGGATGATGGTATAAGTGATTTTAACCTAGGGGAGTCAATTGAGTTGTTTAATAACGGGAATGAGGATATTGGTGCTCTTTTCTTTGAGACGATGGCCGATGCCGCTGCCAATATCAATCAATTAGAGCCGGTAGGGTACCGAAATACGACCAATGGGCAGCTCATTTACGCACGTGCTTTTGAAAACCCTGAATGTTTTAGTATCGTAGAAATCACCCTGAATGTTGCTGCTTTATCCGATTTGGGAGATTATGCAGAATTGCAGGTATGTAATGAAGGTTCTGACTTGGCAGTTGGTGTTTCTGTAGGGAAAGTACATGCTTTTTTAACGAATGAATTTCCGGCCACATCCACAATTGAGGTATTTCGAAACCAGGAAAATGCACTGCTCGAATTGGAAGAACTGCCCCAGGACGAGCCGACCTTTTTTGGCCCGTTCGATGAAACAGCCCTCTTTTTTAGGGTCGAAAGTGCAAATGCATGCGACTTTATTGGGAAACTGACACTCGAAGTCCTTTTTAAACCTGAATTTGAGGAGCAAGTTGAAGAGCGGTTGTGCGATGGCGATGCTGTGCTGGTAGGACCAGATGGATTTGATTCTTATCTATGGTCTACCGGCGAAACCACCCAATCAATTGCTGTAAATACGCTAGGGGAGTACGAGCTTGTCTTTGGAACGATCAATTGTGGTTTTTCACAGTTTTTTACGGTAGTACCGCCGTTGGATATTGAAATTCAGGAAATTCGAATCAATGACTTTAGTACGAGTAATTCTGTTGAAGTATTGCTTGTCAATAATGATGAAACGGTTCGCTATTCCTTGGACAATGGCACTACATATCAAGAGTCTGGCCTATTTTTGAATCTTATACCCGGCGTATATGAATTGTTGGTATCGAATGATTGTACCTCTCAAGAAGAAGAGATAGTTGTAGGTGCTATGGAGACGTTCTTTACTCCTAATAGTGATGGGATTAATGATTTATGGACCCTGTCTAACGCCCAGTACTTTCCAAATTTTCAAGTTTCTATCTTTGATCGATACGGTACGCTATTGCGTACTTTTGGTGAAAATGAACCTGGATGGGACGGTACCTTTAATAACTTGGAAATGCCTTCCGCAGACTATTGGTATCGACTGGTACTAGACAAAGGTCGCGTTGTCAAAGGTCATTTTAGTTTGAAACGTTGATTTAAGCGCCCAAAGTTTTACCAATCGTATAGCGCGGTTCGTTTTTTCTGGAACGAATCAACAATTCCCCTACAAAACCTGCCAAAAATAATTGAGTCCCTATAATCATTGCCGTAAGAGCGATAAAAAACTGCGGACGATCCGTAATCAACCGTCCTGTAGGGTTTATGAAGAGCTTGTCTATTCCCAAGTATAGGGAGAAGCCAAAACCAATGAGAAACATTAATACGCCTAAAGCACCAAAAAGGTGCATGGGTTGTTTTCCGAATTTCGAAACGAACCAAATCGTGATCAAATCTAAAAAGCCGTTGATGAATCGCTCCATTCCAAATTTTGTTTTACCGTATTTACGTGCCTGATGTTGCACCACCTTTTCTCCAATGTTTGGAAAGCCGGCACTTTTTGCCAAAACAGGAATGTACCGGTGCATTTCACCCGAGACCTCAATAGTCTTAATTACTTCTTTACGATAGGCTTTTAAGCCACAATTGAAATCGTTCAGTTTAACCCCTGAGGTGCGCCTGGCGGCCCAGTTAAACAATTTAGAAGGCATGTTTTTAAATAGAATAGAATCGTATCGCTTTTTTTTCCAGCCAGAAACCAAATCAAAATGCTCGTCAACGATCATGTTGTACAGTTCCGGAATTTCTTCAGGATTATCCTGTAGGTCCGCATCCATGGTAATAACCACCTCCCCATGGGCAGCAGCAAAACCGGCATGCAATGCTTGCGATTTTCCGAAATTTCGTAGAAAGCAAATTCCTTTTACAGAAGGATTGGTCTCAGATAAATTCTTAATAATGTTCCAGGAAG
>CALIIC010000016.1 GCA_938020445.1 uncultured Flavobacteriaceae bacterium
AGTCACCGATACCAAAATACGAGTAGGGAGATACGGTGCCATTCTGTGCGTAAACACCTGCTGCTGTAAGACATAGTACAGCAATAATAAGATTTTTTACCATTTAATGCTTATTGTATTCCAGTATATAATTCAGCCCTAATAGGAGAAAATTGGAATCCGCAAATATGGTATTTTTTAATCGTTTTGACAAAAATTGAGCATCACCGCCTGTTAAAATAACTGTTAAATCTGTGAAACGGGAACTATATTGCCCTATAAAGCCCTCAATTTCATGACACAAGCCATTAATTACACCGCTATGAATACTGCTTGAAGAAGCATTTCCGATGAAGTCGGGAATCTCTTCAGGGCTCAATAATGGTAAAAGCGCCGTTTGTTGATGCAGGGCCTTGTAACGCATGTTGAGTCCTGGAGAAATCGCCCCGCCCAAATATTCTCCGTAATCGTTTACCATATCGTAGGTAATGCAGGTACCTGCATCTATCACCAAGGTATTCCCTTTCGGATTGTGATAAAAGGCAGCGGTGGCCAAGGCAATACGATCCACACCCAAGGTTTGTGGGGTGGCATACGAATTTTTGAATGGCACTGCACTGCGATGACTTAGCTGATGCAACTTACAATATACAGACAATAGGGCGACCACTTTCGAATCTAGGTTATTGACACTAGAAAGTATTGCCCAAGCAATTTTCGGGTAGTGTTCGCAAATTTTCTTTACGGTCATAACCACTTCAGAAAGCACACTTTCCTTTCGAAAAACCAGCTGCTCCCTGTTGAAGACAGCATACTTTACATAGGTATTTCCAGCGTCTATGATCAAATTCATACTACAAAGATTGCAAATTGAAAAACAACCCTTGCTGCTTTTTTTACTTTTTTGTTTGGATATCGCAAATTTGAAATTATATTTGCACCCGCCTAAGGGCATCCTTATTGAAATTAAAGCCAGTTTCTTTTCGAAGAAAATAACAGATAAAAGCACTGGTACCTTAGCTCAGTTGGTAGAGCAACGGACTGAAAATCCGTGTGTCCCTGGTTCGATTCCTGGAGGTACCACTTAAAACCCCTGCATTCGCGGGGGTTTTTTAGTTATAATTGCATTAACACTCCTAGCCTTAGCTATTCAAAAAGATCATTTTGCTCTCATAGCTACGACCAACTACCGGTTGTTTCGATAAGGAGCAACTATGCTTCTTTTTATCCCACTTTTTATCCCTTCAACCAATTCTTTTTTACGGTACGGTCTGCAATAAGAACTTTGTAGCAAAGAACGAATTATGAAGACCATCCTACTATCTATTAAAAAAGAATTAAGCCCAGAGAACATCATCGCAGCAATTAGCTGCCTTATCGTATCTATTACCATTTTCATCATCATGCAAGTGATGATGCGCTAACTCAAAAAAAGTAAAAAGCCCTGATGGTAACCGTCAGGGTTTCTTATTACTACATAAGACAACATACGAGCTCCTTGTAAAGAATCGGTATCTTAGCACCTTCCCATCGCTTTCGCTATGGCATTTAAAATAGGGCCAAATAAATCTCAATTACATGCTCATACCCATTTTACAGCAGCTTTTTGAACGCGACCTCAACAAGCTTAAGACCGAAATAAGTGCTTATACAACGGAAGCGGCCCTTTGGGTAACGGACCACGAAATTGCCAATTCTGGCGGCAACCTTTGCTTGCATTTGATTGGTAACATCAACGCATTTATCGGAACCACCCTTGGCAATACAGACTATGTACGCCAGCGTTCATTGGAGTTTTCCCAAAAAGATATTCCCAGAGCAATACTTCTAGAGCAAATAGAAGCAACCCAACGGATGGTAGCAAACACGCTGAACCAATTAACAGAGGTGCATCTGGCCCAGGAATATCCCATTCGTGTATTCAAGAAAGAAATGACCACCGGTTTTTTTTTGATGCATTTGGCAACTCACCTTACATACCATCTAGGACAAATCAATTACCATAGAAGACTCCTTGATGTTTAATTTTAAGTACCTTTAAGTACTATGAAAAAACACTTTACACTGCCATTGATTGTCTTAGCGACCCTTACTTTTGGATGCTCTTCTGACAATAACGAGGAAAATGAACCGATCCCAGAGGCCCGTACCACCATTGCAGATCCTGCCTTTGAGCAAGCCTTAATAGACCTTAATCATGACGATGTCCTAGACGGTTCAGTGAGTACAAGTCGGATCGACTTCGTGAAGGATTTGGTTTTAAACGACAAGGAAATAAAAGACATTAGCGGAATCGAAGATTTTGAAGCGCTAGATAATCTGTGGTTGAACGACAATATGCTCACCAGTATGGACGTTTCCAAAAACACCAAACTCAAATTTATATTTATCGACAATAATCAAGTAGCCACACTGGCCACTGGAACCTTACCGTCTCTCGAAAAAATAGGGGCTAAGAACAACCTTCTTTCCTCTTTGGATCTATCTGCGAACACCGCACTCCAGTTTCTTGACATTCCTGGAAACAACCTAAGTAGTGTTGATGTTTCGAATAATTCACAGCTAAACAATTTTGACAGTACCGGAAACCCTCTTACATGTATTCAGGTCAACCAAACGCAGCTCAATGCCATTCCCTCGCAATGGACCAAGGATGAGGCAACTTCGTATAACATAGACTGCAACTAAAGCTGGGAACGCACCTCTTGCGAGTGTCTCAGGAATGCAGATTTCAAGAAAGGAATGGTCTATAGTACCGACCTATTCCGTAGACAACAGGTTTTTTGAACGATGAAAAACGGACAAGATTCGTATCTTAGTTCGCCAACTTAAACGTACGCATTTGACAACAATTGATATTGATTCCACTCCCCGTGCCCTACAAGATTTCCTTGAGCGAAAAGGTTGGCTCAACGCAACTGAGCTGGTCTCCGCGATTGAAAAACCAGGTGAGGGCAATATGAATGTGGTACTTCGAGTACAAACCAATGAACGCACCTTTATTTTAAAACAATCAAGACCGTACGTACAAAAGTACCCTCAGATACCGGCTCCTTTTGAACGTATAGGAGTAGAACATATGTTTTACAGTACGCTGGCAGCTGCCCAAATGTCGCATCATTTTCCCGTTATTTTGAATTACGATGCGTACGATCATGTACTACAATTGCAAGATTTGGGACAGTGCGAGGATATGTCATACATCTATGCAAAGGGCACTATGGCTCCGGATACTTTGAAACAATTGGTGGCCATCCTTGCCTTCATTCACCAAAGTGATACCCCTAATTTTCCGGAGAATATGGAATTACGGCAACTAAACCACCAGCATATTTTTGTGCTTCCTTTTCTAATGGATAACGGCTTTGAGCTAGACACTGTGCAAGAAGGACTACAAGCCCTCTCCCTACCTTATAAAACAGACTGGGTACTTGCTGAAAAAGTGACAGAAATTGGCAAGTTATATTTATCCAAAGGGTCGGTACTACTGCATGGTGATTACTATCCCGGCAGTTGGATGACCGAAAGCGATCAACTATATGTTCTAGATCCCGAGTTTAGTTTTTTGGGGTTTGCCGAATTTGACCTAGGTGTGCTTGCCGCCCATTGTATTTTGGCCACGAATGAAGAAACCTATCTTGCTACCGTTCTAGACTTGTATCCCCAGCCTATTGACCATACCCTTGTTGGCCAGGTAGCAGGCATCGAAATAATGCGCAGAATGATCGGCCTTGCCCAATTGCCTTTGAAACGAACTATTGAAGAAAAGCAGTATCTTTTGCAAAAGGCTTATAAAATGATTCTTGGGTAGTATTAATTAACAATCCCTTTTTATTGGATGTACACGATCAAACAAAAAAGTAAATTGAGACCATTGGTACTGATGTGTATCGCTATTGGCATTTCCCTAGGAAGTGCATGCAAGCGACCTGCTTCAAAGGCAGATGTACCGTCCCCCAAAAAAGTAGGGTATGCGACGGATACCCTGCTTCTCTCAAAAGAAGCCTATTACAACAAGGTTCTGGGTGCATTGGTAGGATCTGCGATCGGTGATGCCATGGGTGCTTCTACCGAAATGTGGCACCGAAAGGACATACAGCTCACCTATGGCTATATTACGGGCCTTACCCCCGCCGTTCGGCCCCAATCCCCAGAAGGCCCATGGGATCATAATTTGCTTGCCGGCGCCACAACCGACGATACCCGATGGAAACATCTCATGGTGAAGTATTTTGATACCAACCGCGACGCTTTAAACGCTCCTAATTTTTCCCAATTTATAACGGATTATTATCAAACAGTCGTAAAAACCTTCAGAGACCAAGAGGTACTAACCGATACCGGAGCCCTGGATGAGCGTATCGAAAAAATGGAATGGATCAAAGAATGGGCACGCGTATCCATGGCGTACCAAAAAGGACCAGAGGCGTACCAACAGGCATTGAACCGCTTTTATGGGGGAGAAATGTCTTGTGCCGGACAATTGTACACGCCCATGTTTGGGCTACTGGCCAAAAACCCCGAGGAAGCCTATACAACCGCTTACGAGCACGCCCTTTTTGATCTTGGTTATGCCAAGGATATTTCAGGGCTTGTTTCTGCCATGACCCACATGGCCTTGAGAACCACCGATCTTGATTCCATTTTGAACACTGCTACTTTCGTAGACCCTTTGGGGTACCAAGATAGTAGATTGGTAGGGCGCATTCCCTATGCTATTTTCGAGGGTTCTATCAAAAGCGTACGTGCGGTGAACGATTTGGTTTTGGTTGATTCGTTGATAGCAAAGGATTCATTAATGTATAGGATGCCTGAGGGATATTCGGGCAACCAAAAAGACTGGGTACGCCAAGAAATGATTCATCAGTTGCTCGAAAAAGACCAACGATCTATTGCCTTTCATGCTGGTGAGATCTGGCAAATAGTAATTACCGCCCTACAATTCGGGGAAGGTGATTTTACAAAGACCCTGCAATTTATTACCAATTACGGTCGTGATAATGACACGGTCGCGGCCATTGCAGGCATGGTATTGGGTGCCAAAGAAGGCTATGAAAAACTACCTGATGATTTGAAGCATATCATACTACAGGCCAACAAAGAGGTCCTGGGCATTGATTTGGAAATCATGGCCAAAGACCTAACAGCCATCTATTTCAATTAAAATTCTTTTAAAGTTTTCCATAAAAACTTAGCCCTATCACACCCTCATTACTTGACCGTCATAAGCCAAGGTTCTTTAAAGTTCCGATCTAGCTTGTGTGCGCTGAGCCTTTTTATAGCTTCTGATTTTGTAGTATCGGAATCAACGATCAGGTAAAATCTGCTGTTTGGGTCTTTTCTTCCAATGATGGTATAATATTCCATCTTGGTAAATCGTTTTTGAGCGTTTTGCGCTTCTGCAAGGGAAGCAAAACTCCCGATAATAACATAGTACCCCGACTTTAGCAAGCGCGTGTTTTCATCGACTGTCTTATCGATCGCCTTGGGCCGCTTTATTGTTTCCTCTTTTACTTCTGGCGTCTTTGCCACAGCAACGGTTTCTTTTGGTGCAGGCGTTGTAGTTTTTGGTGCGACGATTTCTTCTACAGATTCAGGAAGCATGGCCGTTGTTTCAGGTGCTTCTGTTTTCTCTATAGGTTTAGTAATTGCCTCCTTCTTAGGTTCTTTTTTCTTTTTTGGCTCCTTAATGGCAGCGATTTTCTGTGTGGTTTCTTTCGCATTCTCCTCCCATTCGGGACCTTCCTCTCCTTCGCGCTTTTTAAATTTGTACGAAAGACTCAAGGCATGAACATCACCAAATGCATCATCCCCTAAGGCCATTTCATACGAATACCCTAAGTGAAGGGAATTGAATAAAAATACTTGTAAGGCAGGGTTTACCGAATATTCATTTTTGTACGAAACGCTTGCGCTCACTAGGTCCTTAAAATCAACTCGCAATGCACCTTCATAAATACCTTCATCATCATAGCTCAGGTACCTAAAAATTGGTGTTACCATAAAACCAGTACCAGCTTTTATCCCATATTGTGCATAGGCGGTAAAACCTTCTTCTACTTGGTATTCCAACAAATCCTCCAAGCCGTTTCTAAGGGTAACCCTTTGGATGGGCATTTTATTGTAAAACCCGCCTAGCGTTAAATTTCGCAGGGTATAGTGCAGCCCTCCACGATAGGTAAAAGCCCGGTTGCTCGCATTAATATCTGGTGCAAAACTTTCATCTGTAGGCAATTGATCTAACGGTATACGATCTTGTTGTCGTGTATCTATTCCACCGGAAACACCCAACTTCAGAAAGTGATGCTTATCGCCAATTGTAAACGCGGTACTGACCATTGCCGCTGAATAACTAAAATAATCAAAGCGGTCTTTGAAATAGTCGATTCCAAAAGCCATATTCTCATAAATCGGTATTTGCACAAAAATGTATTGGGATGTTTGCTTGCGTGCAACATCCGATACCTGTAATAAGCCCGTTACCTCCACCCTTTTCTCTTCTCCCACAAAAGAGGGATCGTTCAAGTTCGGGTATAACAGATCTTGCCCCGGAAATACGATACGTTGCGCGGCGAGCGTAACACAAAATAGAAATGCAATGAGGGTTATGGTAGGTTTCATGACGTAGGATGTGAGCTGTTTAGAAATGGGCTATCTATCGAATCAGAATTATTTTACTGGAACTCCCTTCATGAGTTGTTACCCGGTAAATATATTCTCCCGTAGTCAAGGTCTCATCGGTCAGGGAGTCTTCAATACTCATGATATACGATCCTTCGTTCATAAAACTATTTTTCAACGTTCCTATTCGTTGCCCGTTAATGGCGTACAATTGAATATCTACATGCATTGCCCTGTTAATGTTCAACGCTATCGACGGCTTGCTTTCAGCATCATAAATAGGTGTATGCGTAAATGCCGAAGGAACTTCATCCCCTATGGGTTCCGTAGGGTCGATCGGATCAGGAACTTCTTCAGCGCTACAGGAAAATCCGAGGTCAAGATTTGTAAACTCTCCTGCCAAGGCATTGTTTACACTTGCCTGATCTATGCATAACCATTGCGAAAGCACAGATGCGTACAAACTTCTGAAGTCGTTCGTACTTTTTAGGTTTTTGTTTCTATCTAAATCACCAAGATCCGGATGATCCCCAACAAAGCCATTGCCGTTAAGGGCAGGGCCAAAAAACATGGTAGGGGAAGCAGCGCCATGATCCGTGCCATTTGATCCATTTTCAGTAAATCGTCTCCCAAATTCGGAAAAAGTCATTCCCAACACTTTTTCGTGATGCCCCGTTTCTTCCAAATCTTTGTAGAAATCGTTCACCGCATTTGAAAGATCTCCCATCAACTCGGCATGTCTTTCGGGTTGATTTGCGTGCGTATCAAAACCGTTCAGGGTTACCATAAAAACTTTGGTTCCCAAGTTTCCTTTGATCAGGCGCGCAATGATTGCCAACTGATCGGCTATTTTATTGTCCCCATATTCCATCTTATTAGAGGCATTGTTATAGGCTTCGCTAATAACACCGGAATAGATATAGGTTGAGTTTGAGGTAGCTCTTAAGAACTCTTGTTGCTGTCCCGATTTGCAATCAACATTCAAATCGTTCACATTGAACTGCACTCCGTTCTTAGCAATGTTTTCAAGCTGTCTGGGATTTGAAACAAGAAACGCAAACTGTTCGTCCTCGTTACTGAATATTAGATTTCCGATACTACCAATCTGAATGGCAAGTGGTTTTTCTGGCGGCGCCAATAAAAAATCTTGGTAGTTTTCTTTAAAATATTTACCGAACCAGCCTTGGGTCAAATCACCCCCATAATTTGTATTGGCGGTCGCCCAAATATCGGAAGACTTAAAATGCGAAAGGTTCTGCCCTTCATAGCCTACCCCATGCACTACTTTCATCATCCCATCACCCCACATTGCTTCTAGGGGTTGCATATAATTCGGCATTGCAAAGTCACTGTTCAAAGAAACCAAATCGTTTTGCCTGTGATAAATAGAGGGTCTTGCGTTCGCATAGGTATCAAAATCATACACCGGTACGATGGTATTTAAACCGTCATTTCCCCCCGCCAATCGAATCAAGACCAAAATGTTGTCATTATCGGATTTATTCAAGGCCATGGCCAAGGGCGATACCGAAGAAGCGCTCAATTGGTTTCCTGCCAACATGAGGCTCCCTGTAGACCCTATTCCCAAGGCTTGTAAAAAAGACCTTCGGCTCCACACCTTGTGTTCATGATCGTGCGAATGGGCATCTTTGTGCGCTTTTGCGATTGTTCTGTGGTACATAGCAGGTTTATTTTAGTTGGAATTCGGGCTGTTTAACAATATGCGATAGTAGAAGGCATACCTGTTTGGGAACCGCTTCATTTTCTAGGTTCCAAGTACCGTCTTCGTAATAATTCTCGGGTACAGCGTCTGATTTAAAAACATCCAAAGCGTTTTCATAGTCTTGGCCTGACAGTAAATTAGCAGGTAAGAACCAATCTACTATAGAACGGTTTACATATTCTACGTCATCACTAGGGCCTGAAATAGCAATCGCCAAAGCTCTAAATTGTTCTTCATTTAGGCGAAACTGGTCTCGAACGATGCGTTCCAAATAGGTCCATCGCGTTATCAAAGTAGGCGAGCTGATCCAGTCTTTATCGCGCTGCCATCCTGCTACATTGGGCGGTTCAAGTACGACTTGATTTGCCAATCTTGCCCAGCGAAATATGCTTAACATATAGTCACGGTCAGGGGGTAAAAGCGCGGCATCTTTATAGAAGGTCAAAAACAAGTCTACCGGACTTTTGATGATCACATCCGTGGTTTCGGCACTAAAGAAGTGTTCGCTTTTCAACAATTGTCGAATAACGGGTGTAATCTCAAAGCCGCCACTCTCAAAAGTAGTTGCCAGCTCATTAATGATTGTAGGGTTTTCCGGAAGTTCGGGATGTACATAGAATGTATAGAGTTTTTCGACTATGAACTTGGCTACCTGGGCGCCTCGCTCTTCAAACAATATATCTATGACATCGTCGTAGCCCCAGTTTCCTGTTCTACCAAAAATGGTTTTATCTTCGTTATCAAAGTTACTTTCCACAAAATAAAAGGGGGAACAACGCGAATCTCTTTTATTATACCCTGTAAGTGCTCTTGCCGTTTCTTCAATATCTGCTTGCGTATAGCCGTTGCCTTCCCCAAGGGCAAAGAGCTCGTACAACTCCCGGGCATAATTTTCGTTCGGCCTGTTTTTGGTATTCTGGTTGCCGTTTAAATAAGATAACATCGCCGATTCAAGGCCTATTTCGTGTATAAAGGTCTTGAAATTACCAAGGGCATTCGTTTGCAGCGACCTGGTATAACGATACATATAGCTGGGACACGCATAGCCCTGAATACCTGTTACAAAATGGTTGCTCCAGAAAAAGCTGAGACGATCTCGCAACCCATTATCGGACATTGCCTGTAAATAGGTAACCCACCATTCTCTTCTGGGCTCCGGGTCAACGGGATTTTCCGGATCAAAATCATCGGCCCAAGAAGGTTTTGCCATCAAGGGTTTCGTAAGCGCTTCATTGATCAGTGCATCGACCACATCTGCCGGACTATCCCCTATTAGAAGCGCTGCATCACTTGGCGAAATGCCATATGCGACACGCTTATATAAATGTCTTATTTTTTTTAAATTCCATGGATTGCCAGCGGTAGGTACATAAACGCTTAAAGATGCGGTATTACAGTTTGAATTCATCGTGTAGGTTCGTAAGTCAGGAGGGCGCCTGATTTTGTTAACACTACAACAACTGTTAAAATAGCTGTTTAGTATGATCGGATCGATGAACTACCGTAACATCAAAAATAACATCAATATTTCAAAACAAGCCACCTATTTTTCCTACAAAAAAGTTTACCAAATACTTTTAAGGCGATTTATTTCCAAATTTTTCATTTCTAGCGGGGAAGCGCCTGTGTTTTCCGTTTCGAGAAGTGTGTAGTGTTCAGTGGGAAATAGCTGTGCGGTCATAGCATACTGCCCTTTGTTTAGAAATACCTCTACCGAAGATCGGTCTATAAGCACCCGCACCTCATAGGCACCCTCGGGCAATTTGTCTATTGGCATTTGTTGAATCGTATTGGCAAACCCTTCCTTGAAATCGGTTTTTCCCGAAACAATGCGATCCAAAAGAAATAGCTTTTGGTCACTGGTAATCGTAAGCACCAATTCTTCGCCTTTGGTATTTTTGAAGCTCAACACAAAGTCTTTGGAGGTGGTCTCAAACTTGATCTCCGCCTGGTTCAAATGATCAAAGGATATGGTATCCTTGGCGCCGATTTCTACCATTCTATCCTTTTTTTCCGCTGCATCCATCAGCGTGTTCAGCTGCGGAACCGGGTAATTAAACAAGGTATACCCCTTTCCTACTTTTTGAAGCGATAAGGTTCTTGGCAGTGTCATGGCACTGCGCCACGTTTCGGTAGGTGTTTCTTGTGCATAGGCCCAATTGCTCATCCAACCAATGAAGATACGGGTATCATCGGGAGTATTGTTATAGGTAACCCCCGCATAATTATCGGTGCCTAAATCGATCCATTTGGTTTCTTTCTGATCGGTGGTAAAGCGTTCCCCATCAAAATCGCCGATAAAATACTGCGTACCACTACCGCCATTGGGTGCGCCGGGGTTGATACTGATCAATAACACCCACTTTTCTTCCTCGGAACCAGCTACTTTTAGTTTAAAAAGATCAGGGCATTCCCACACGCCGCCGTGCGCCCCTTTTTTATGGCCAAAGGTGCTCATCTTTGTCCAAGACTTTAGGTTGGTAGCGCTCCATAATTGCAGGTGGTCACCTGCAACCAGGCACATTACCCATTTTTCGCTTTTATCGTCCCAAAATACTTTGGGATCCCGAAAATCTTTGATACCGTCATTTTCGATGACGGGGTTGCCCTCGTACTTGGTCCAAGAATCCCCATTATCAAGACTATAGGCGATGCCCTGGGTCTGAAAGTCTTTCTTATCCGCTTTTTCACCCTCGGGGTCGTGGTAGGTAAAAATAGCGACCAAAGGCGGCTTATTTTCGGTTCCAAAACCAGAAGTATTGGCCACATCTACCACTGCACTACCAGAAAAAATATAGCCGTGCTCGTCTGGAAACAAAGCAATTGGCTTGTGTTCCCACTTCACGAGGTCTTTACTGGTTGCGTGCCCCCAATGCATAGGGCCCCATTTAATAGCCTCGGGATAGTATTGGTAAAACAAATGGTATATGCCTTGGTGATATACCAAGCCATTGGGATCGTTCATCCAAGAATTAGGGGGTGAAAAGTGAAATTGGGGCCGATAGGCCTCCTGATAGGTTGCAGCAGTTATCGTTTCTTTCGCGGGGGCGACCGGTTTCTCGTTTTGCTTACAAGAAACGAGGAACAAGAGTATAAAAAAAAGTGAGGAGACTTTTTGGAATCTGATCATTGATAGCATAGAAAAATCGTTTTTTCGAAATAGGGTATTGTAACTAAACTGTCACAACACTTCCAAAATACGATTTTTTACATTGATCTAAAACGCTACCGGCACACTTTATTTCTATACTTATAGATAATGTATCTATTTGGGACATCAAAAATAATGGTGAACCTTTCCAAGACCCTCCGGATCTATTGATTTTTACATTTGATTGGCAGATGGTTATGCCCTTATTGCCCTACCCGTATTTACCTTTGTTTCCTTAGCGGTTTTTCGGGCTTGTTTACTTTCCTGCGCTTTCTTTACTCTCGTATCAAGACTTTCCCTTGCGGCCTTAGCTTTAGCAACTTGAGATGTCGCTAAACTTTGCAACTTCTCTGCTCTTGCCATTTTAATATCACCTTTCCTGTTCTTGGCATTTTCAGCCGAAGCGTTTACATTTTCCTTAAGCGTACCTTTTGTTTCTGTGTTGACTTTTTTTCTGGATGCCACATTTTCCGCACGCAGTTCCGCTCGCACCTTGAGCCCGGCTGTTGCCCTCTGAAAGGCATTTCCCAAAAACCCACCTTTCAAACCAGGAAGCTCTGTAGGTTTTACAAGCTCTTTTGCCCCTTCCTTGCCCAAATTGTTCTCGATCTTTTTATTGGTCCTTGCTATTTTCAACTCGGCCCTGCGCGCGTCTATCCGATCTTTTTTGGTACCCATGTTGTCATTGACTTCTTGCCTTCTTTCCTTTACTCCATCAATTCTAGCGGATATATTCTCACCTACAACCTTTACCCTGTTTTTAGTGCCAACAGTCATTTGCTCTGCCCAACCATTGGTCTTCCCTAAATTTACTTCCTTCTTTTGCACAGTGGTTTCCTGCACTGTTCCAGATTCCTCAGGCGTTACAACAACGTCGGGTTCCGCAGCGGGGGTGACAGTAGCATCGCTGTCTACACTCAGATCTTTGTCCGTCTCTTCCGTACCAAGGTTTGTTGAAGTAGTTGCACTATTGGTATTTTGATCCTCCAATGGTTGTACCAATACCGGATCATCGGGAGCTATACTAGTAGTTTCTGAAATAGCATCCACAACTTCCTCTTTCGCCTTAACCTCGGACTCTTTCCCTTTCGCATCGGTTATTGCATTGTCGTTACCATCCAAACTGTTCCCCAAAGATGCCCTGTCTGTTTCAGGCGAAGGTACTGTGATTACAGTATCTGGAATATCAATACCTCTTTCGCTAGAAGGAGTTACTCCTGCTACGTTCTCAACACCATCACCTACGCCTTGCGATACTACCTCCTTACTATCTTCCAAGGATGCTGCCATTGCCCTTTCAATCTGTGCTGCCTCTTCTTCATTTGTCTTTGCAAAAACGTTTGAAGGTTCCGTTTGCGGCTGTACATCCTCTTGTCCTAAATTCGTACCTGGTGCAACAGGCACCCCCGGTTGCTGCATCTGGGCCCCCTGCTGCTGCATTTGCGCCTGCATCTCTGCCATTTGTTCTTGCATCTGAGCCATCTGTTGCTGGAATGCCTCTCGCTGCGCCTCTAGCATCCTATTCGACGCGGCTTGCTGTGCTTGTAGAAACGACTCAAAATTCGAAAAAGCCCGTTGGGTTCCTGATGATTCCTCTACTCCACCAGCCATAGGGGGCCTTTGCCAAGGCCCAGGAAATGACCGCTGTGGTTGTTGTGACCCAGCTTCTTGAAAAGGCTGCTGTTGCTGAGAGGGCTGTGGCACCTGTTGTGGTTCTTGCCCCTGTTGCCGTTGCTGGCCTTGTTGCTGTTGTTGCTGCGGTTGCTGTTGCTGGTACTGTTGTGGTTCTTGCTGGTACTGTTGTTGTCCTTGTTGCTGTTGCTGGTACTGTTGTGGTTGTTGCTGCGGTTGCTGTTGCTGGTACTGTTGCGGTTGTTGCTGCTGTTGCTGCTGTTGCTGCTGCGGTTGTTGTTGGGTGCGTAGCAAGTCTCTGATCTCCTCTAATAAGGTGTTCTCTTTTTGGTCACTATGCTGGGACTTCGCCTGCCTATTGTTCCAAATAAGCCCCCCGGCAATCACACCAAAGCCTACCAAAAATGCTGCAGGTCCTAAAAAAAGCGCAAAGACATTCGCCACTAACAACACCGCCAAACTAGCCGCCGCCGCTATTGCTACTCTTTGCCAGGGTTGAAGCGGCTTTTTTGTCTTTGGTCTACTTTGCCCTTGCTGTTGTTCTTCTCCTATTGGCATTCTGTTTCTTTTAAATTAGACGAGTACATGCAACCCTATTCGTTTTTTCACCTTTGTACCCAAAACAATAGCTACCGGCGATATGGTTTTGAACACCATTATTTTTCATGGAATTCTTGTTATAAAGGAGAACTTCCCCAATGCTACCGAACTTTCATTTTTGTTACTTTGGTTGTTTTGGCTGTCTGGGTTACCGTTTTGCCACGCTTTGGTCTATTCTTTAACTTTTCTCCTTTTTCTTTATTTAAAG
>CALIIC010000017.1 GCA_938020445.1 uncultured Flavobacteriaceae bacterium
GATGTTAGAACTAGGTGGCATGAAGCCCTTGGACATTCTAAAAATGGGTACGTTGAACGCGGCGAAAATGATGAAATCAGACGATCGTTTGGGTTCCATTGAGATCGGTAAACTGGCAGACATGATACTTCTTGATAAAAATCCTCTGGAAGCTATAAGCAATAGCCTTTCTATACATACGGTAATTAAGAACGGAACAATTCAAAGAAGGGTAATTGAATAAAAAAACGACTGCCAACAATTTATATCATGAATTGCTTGCGTCCCGAAGCGTCTTGACTAAGCAGAAATTCACTTGAATTAAGTTCGCTAAAGTCCCCGCCCCACACTGGCGCCTGTTTCTAGCGGGTGACAACATCCAGCCATTATTGGTGTCGTAGCGCTTTTTAAAACGGGCATACCCCCGTTCGTAACTACGGCCATTTCACTAGAAAACGGGTAGAGTGCGACCAACATACTATTTACATTTGTATGGGATTAAGGATTTCAAACGGTATTTTACACCATCTAAATAGCATTAAAATGAATAGTATCTTTTTGAATAGTATGTATTTTATATTGCCGTTGGTAATTGCCGGACTAATGCTGAAGTATGTTTTTAAGGGTAACACGGCTATTTTAGTACCTTCCGTACTAATGTTATTGCTTTTTATGCTTGTAACCATTGGTGCCCAGTTTACGGCAATGAAATCTGAAACGGACCTGTTTACCTTGTTTTGCGTTCTGCAAGTCGTAGTGCTTGCTGGCGGTATTTTGTTAATGTCCCGGCAAGAAATAGTATGGAAGCACTTTTTTATCTCTTTGCCTTTTCAGTTTTTTTATTGGGTACAGCTATTTTATTACGGCGGTTTACAGTTTACCCATAAGTTTGGGTCATAGAGATGCTGTTTTTCGGGCGATGGAGCAAGTTTCCAATAGGTGGCCATACCCGGCAACTATTCTCAGGACTTTCCTTGTCCTATGATTTTTAGTAGTTTTGGAGCCTTCACATCCCTGCACAAACGATTAGAACCAATGAGAATACGCGCCTAACACCGTAAATATTTATGAAAAACCTACTGCAGACTTTAATAATAATGATGGGGATTTTGGGTTGTAATGCTCAGACTCAAGGTGAAAGGGAAGAAGAAATACGTTCGGAAATTAATGCGGACTTTGACCAAAATAGGTCGGAATGTTACGCCGAAATTGATGCGGTAACTGATTTCAATGGAAAAACGGAGTTTTGGGATATTTGTGAGTTAGAAAACGGCAACCGGATTATCAAAATTGAATCGTACAAAGGAGACACTTTTTACCAAGAAATTTATTTTGAGAAAAATGGAGATGTAACGTATGCAAAAGAAACGGAGCATTATATGCCGAAAAACCATTTCATGCAAATTGCTTGGAATTGTGAGTTCTATGCGAAAAATGGAGAGCTGATTGCATTAATGTCACATGGGCACGGAAAAACGGAAAACGATGAATGGAATCCAGAGGATATTTTTGAAATGTACAAAAACAGAATGGCTGAATTGAAAAAAATAAAAAAATAACCTTTTTTATGAATTTAAAAATTGGGATACTTATTGTAATTGCATCGTCAACCTTCCTTAGCTGTGCCGATACTGAAAAGCTGCCCGCCACGACTCCTGAGTATTTTGAGATAGCACGAAAAAATCTTACCGGAGATACCGCCTTTGAAACCACCGCCTTTGTTGAGCAATTTTGGCGGGTGGCAGGCAATACCGGCTATAACAAAACCATTCAAAGAATCGCATCAAAGCTAGAAGAAGCGGGGTATGTGTTGGAAGCAGATGCCCGACCCAACGAAGTCTTGACCTACAGAATTGAGAAAAGGGCGATGAAAAATAAAACATGGGAACCCGTTGGGGCAAGCCTCACCATAATCGGTGGCGACCAACCCCTATTGGAACATACCTCCAATAGAAACATGATTTTTCTGAATTCTGTTTCTACACCTGCCAATGGGGTCGTTGGCGAAATTGTGCATATTACAAAGGCGGAAGACCTTACCCCTGACAACATAAAGGGAAAAATTGTTTTTGCGGAGATGGGAACGTACGCCTTGTACAAGAAAAATAAGGTACTAGTGGAAGGCGGCGCGCATGGTCTCATTTCGTATAACAACCCTGCCTACCTACAACCGCAAAAGAATACCACATCTATTCAGTTCAGAAGTCTGCCCTATAATGATGCGGATCCCTTTTGGGGCATAGCCCTTTCCTACCAAGCCAAGGAGGCATTAAAAACAGCCCTAAAAGAAGGGAAAGTAACGGTAAAGGCGGCCATCAAAACCAAGATCTACCCTTCGGAAGAGTTAACCATTATTGCGAATATAAAGGGGGCCGAGATGCCCAATGAAAGCTTGGTTTTTAGCGCGCATATACAAGAACCCGGAGCCAATGATAACGCCTCGGGGGTCGGGGCACAGCTAGAGATTGCCATGGTTACGGCAAAGCTGGTCCACGCCCGTGAACTAAACCTAAAGCGCACCTTGACCTTCCTATGGGGCGATGAGATCATTTCTACACGACGCTATATTGCCGAAAAAGAAAAACGAAGTGCAAAGATCAATTGGGGCATTAGCCTCGACATGGTCGGTGAAAATACAGCGGTCACCGGTGGGTCTTTCCTAATTGAAAAAATGCCCGATCCCAGTGCGATATGGACGCGTGGAACCGACAAACATAGCGAGTGGGGCGGAAAAGTACTTAAGTTGGAAGAAATGAAACCCCATTATTTTAGCGATTTAATCATTGGCATCTTCAAGGATCAGGGGGAATATGCCCATTGGAATGTAGAGACAAACCCTTTCGAAGGAGGGAGTGATCATACCCCTTTTTTAAAAGCGGATATTCCGGGACTGTTGCTATGGCATTTCACCGATCAATTTTATCATACCGACAATGACAGGATCGATAAGGTCTCCAAAGAAACGCTTAGGAATGTAAGTATTGGCGCCTTGGTGAGTGCATGTACCTTGCTCAATGCCGACAATCACACAGCTAAAGCTATTTTGGAGAATACCTTAAGCGCAGCGAAAAAACGTTTGAATGCCGAATTTTTACTGAGTAAAAAAGCGATAAACGAGGGAAAACCAATAGCGGATGAAACCCAAATCCTGACCGCATGGAATACATGGTATGTTGAAGCCCTCGGGTCGATCCAAGACTTGGTTTCTGAATCGGATGAAAAATTTACCAGTGAACTAACGAAAGCACAAGAACGGTTGGAAAGCTTGACAAATTCGTTGCTACAGGATTTGGAAGAGTAACGGCAGGGTACCATCTATCATGGTAGTGGTTTGCCGGAGACACTGGCACCAATTCGGAAAAGGCGCTAAGGCGGAAAAAAAGATGTAAATTGAGTTGGGTTAAAATGTCCAAAGTGCTTGCTAAGATCGTTGCACTGCATACAATGGTCTTAAAATAGTAAACCCACATAAAAGAGGTACATATGAAAAGAAGAGATTTCAATAGAAATGTGGCCCTCGGAGTCATTGGTGCGGCAACGGTTACCGCAGGCTGCGAACCAACACCTAAGCCACAACCAGAAGCCATTGCAAAGGCAGCTTTTAAGATGACCCCCGAATTGAGCAAACGCATGTATGCGAAAGCCTTGGAGATTACCAAGAGCAAGGTACGGGGAGGCGAAAGTGAGCCATTTTTTAAAAAACCCTTCGTGGATGCTGCCTTTTCTGATAATATTTTCCTTTGGGATACCTGCTTTATCGTATGTTTTGCCAAATACCATTTAGACGAGTTACCCGTTCATCAAGCCCTTGACAATTTTTACGACCGCATGGAACCCGACGGGTACATTTGTAGGGAATACCGTATTGATGGGCGTCCGCTTTGGTCAAAAGACCATCCTGTCTCTATAAATCCGCCCTTGTTGGCCCTCGCTGAAACCGAGATTTATGCGGTAAAAAAAGACAAAGAGCGTTTAAAAAAAGCATATCCGATCTTAAAAAAGAATTTCGAATTCCATATCAATCACTACCAAGGGGATGACAAATTGTTTTGGGGCGATACCCTGGGTATGGGCATGGATAATATTCCGCGTTTTCCGCATGGCTGGACAACGGAAGAAGGCAATGGGATGACACATCATGAACTGGGAGATAAACTGGGAGCGATGGCCGGTGCAACCGGAGAAGAGAAATTGAATCGGTTTATTGCAGAATATGTAGAGACCCTGCAAGGTGTTTGGAACGAAGAAGGGAGGTTGGTCGATTTTACCGCGCAAATGGCCATGTATGCATTGCAATTGAAATTCATCGCCGAAGAAATCGGTGCGTCCGACGACGTCCCATTCTATACCTCATTTCATGCTGACTTGAAGCAGGCCTTAAATGGCTTATGTTGGAATAATGATGATGCATTTTATTATGATTTGGGCTATGGAAAGCAAATCAAACGCAAGCATATTGGTATGTATTGGACATTGCTGGGCGAGTTGGTGCCTGAGGATAAGTTGGATGCTTTTTTAACCCATTTGACAGATCCAAATGCATTCTATCGAAAAATACCCCTTCCGGCACTTTCGGCCGATGAGCCAGATTATAAAGGCTGGGGAGATTACTGGCTGGGAGGTGTTTGGGCGCCCACCTCGTATATGGTCTTAAAGGGACTCACGGCAAACGGTAAGCACGCGCTGGCCCAGGACTTAGCTGAAAAAACATATGCCGGGGTGGCACAGGTATTCGAAGCGACCAATACCTTTTGGGAAAATTATGCCCCAGATTTGATTTCATATGGCATGCCCGCGAAAAAAGATTTTTGTGGTTGGACTGGATTGGTCCCTATTGCCATTTATAAGGAGTATATTGAAAATAAATAAGGATACACTAGGTCAAAAAAGAACTATGAAATTAAAATTGTTATTCGGGTTCGTCCTGGGAGTGCTGTTCGTCAACTGCGGAAATACCCAAAACCGCAAAACAAAGGAAGGCGCCGCCAGAGATTCGACTTATATCAAAGATTTCAATCAATACTGGACTACAACAGCAGATTATTTTGCTTATTTCGACACCAGGAAAACAGACTGGGATGCGGTAAGGACATTGTATGCCTCTATGATCGATACGGTATCGAACAAGGGTAGTTTTGTAAGCCTTCTTGAAAAATGCAACAACGAGTTGTACAATGGCCACATAGGATTGAATACCAATACGCAATCCTCTAGCAAGTTGATCCCTACCGCTACAGACCTTTGGGTTCGTTATCATAATGGCAATTTTTTTATTGAATCGATTCGAGCAAATTCCCTGATAGAAAAGAATGGCCTTGAAGCCGGTATGCAAGTACTCGCATACAATGAGGTAGCCATTGATCAAGCCGTTGAGGAATTTTTACCCAAGTCTTTTAATGCCTATGATGCCGAAGTATATGAATTTGCCGTCAATACCCTCTTGGCCGGAAAACACAATACAGAACGCAGCATTACCGTGCAGGCCAATGATCAAATCCAAGAAATGGCCTTGCCCTACTCGGATGCCCAAAACTATTATCCAGATGGAGGGCCTCTATCATCCAAGACCCTGGAAGGGAACTTTGGCTATATTCGAATCAACAATTCGCTCGGAACCAATTCTTTAATAGGGGCTTTTGATAGAGCACTTGATGGGCTAATGGCTACCAAAGGATTAATTATTGATCTACGGGAAACCCCGAGTGGCGGGAACAATACCATTGCAAAGGCGATAATGGGGAGATTTATTGAAAAAGAAGCGCCCTACCAACGCTATCGATACGTACTTGATGAAAAGGAAACCGGTGTTGAACAAATTTGGACAGAATTGGTCATCCCGAGAAAAGAAGTTTACACCAAACCGGTCGTGCTTTTGGTCGGCAGGTGGACGGGCAGCATGGGGGAAGGGATTACCATAGGCTTCGATAGTTTTCAACGTGCCGAAATCGTAGGAACCAAAATGGCCGGCTTACTTGGTAGTATATGGAATTATAGTTTGAATGAAACGGGTATTGGCTTTCAATTCCCCGGTATAAAACTCTACCATATAGATAAAACCCCAAGGGAGCAGTTTATACCCAAACATGGGGTGCAAACCAATTCAGATTATCTAAAAAAGGCGATGGAAATTTTAGATAAGGCTACCGGCGAGTAGCAGATTTGTGTAGTTGTTTTTTCAAACTATCCGGCGAATTTTTATAGGTGGGAGTGAACCCCAAAAAGGGAGCGTAAAAATCCAGAAAAATAATCAATAAGAAAAACTGGGTATTTAATACCACAAGTTTAGATGGCTATATCGCTAAAGAAGCTTGCGTATTCTATGACCAAAATCCTCTGTAAAAAGGTATCTTTAGGCTCGGCTAACCCGACTTCGTTGCATAAGTTAAATTACAAAACGAGGCTTAATCGAACTCCTATCGACTCTATGGAATCATCATATTTGAAAAAAGTTATTCATGGCCTTCCCAAAGCAGAACTGCACTTGCATATTGAAGGAAGTTTTGAACCCGAGCTTATGTTCGAAATAGCCAATAGGAACCATATTGCGCTCCCGTACGATTCCATCGAAGCAGTAAAGAAAGCCTACCAATTTAATAACCTTCAGGAGTTTTTAGACATTTACTATGCAGGCGCACAAGTGCTGATGCATGAGCAAGACTTTTTTGACCTCACCTGGGCGTATCTTCGCAAAGTACACAGTCAAAATGTGGTGCATGTTGAGGTGTTTTTCGACCCACAAACACATACTGATAGGGGGATTTCCTTTGAGGTAGTGATCAATGGCATATACAAGGCCCTTGAAAAGGCAAAGGACGAATTAAACATCTCCTACAAGCTGATCATGTCGTATCTACGGCATTTAAGTGAAGCTGCAGCCTTTGAAACATTGGATGCATCCCTGCCATACAAGCATTGGATCGATGGGGTAGGGCTAGACTCCTCCGAGTTGGGCAATCCGCCAAGCAAATTTGCGAAGGTATTTGCGGCATCGGCAGATCAGGGTTACAAACTGGTCGCCCATGCGGGAGAAGAAGGTCCGGTAGCCTATATATGGGAAGCCCTGGATCTTTTAAAAGTGGTACGAATAGATCATGGGAATCGCTGCTTGGACGACGAGGCCTTACTGCAAAGATTGCGGGAGCAACGCATTCCCTTAACCCTGTGTCCGTTGAGCAATGTAGCACTCAAGGTGATTGAAAAAATGGAAGAGCATCCCGTTAAAAAAATGCTCGATTTGGGTATTTTAGCAACCATTCATTCAGACGATCCGGCCTATTTTGGAGGCTATATGAATGAGAACTATTATGAAACGGCAAAAGCCCTTAACCTCAATGAGGCGCAATTGATGCAATTGGCGATCAACGCTTTTGAAGCAAGTTGGTTGGATCCGGAAACCAAAAAGCGTCGTATTACTGAGGTGAAAGATTATTTTAATTCTTTGAAACTGTTTTAGAAACGAGTCTAAACTTTGGAAAAGGATGGTTACCCGTTGTGGTGGTCCTTTTTTGAAGTTTTAGAATAGGCTGCGAATGTATCAGTAGTGTTTGGATGGTACGTATTGATGGTCAAAATTTATAAGAAATGACAGAGGAAGAAATTAACAAAATTTCGAAAAAACATATTAAGGCGATGAACAAGAATAACCCACAGGCGGAAATCATGAACTGGGTAGAATCAATACCTTTAAAAACGAATACCGGGTTTTACTTTGATTACAAATTTGAATTGCTAAATCCGGATAATCCTTTCTCTTTTGGAGGTGCTCCTGGTTATTTTATTGATCAGGAAACCGGAGAACTTAGAAATTTGAGCTGGCAAGAATTACGAACTATTAAAAAGACACTTTCTTAGGTTGAAAGACATTTGCCAGAAATATCATAACCCAAAAGGGAGCCAAAACAACCAAAAAGCGTCGTATTACTGAGGTGAAAGATTATTTCAGAACCTTAAAGGGATAGCAAGGGTTATGGGAATCTTTGAAAAGAAACACGGTAAAAAATGAAATTTTCCATAGAAAGATCAATTGAAATACTAGAACGTACTCCGGTTGTTTTAGCGTCTTACCTCAAAGGGATGCCGGAAGAATGGGTGAAAAATAATGAAGGTAAAAATACATGGAGCCCCTATGATATTGTAGGGCATTTGATTATTGGTGAGAAAACGGATTGGATAGTGCGTGCAAAAATCATCCTAAGCGATGCTGAAAACAAATGGTTTGAGCCCTTTGATCGCTTTGCACAGTTGGAAAGTGACCAAACGCGATCTATAGATGATTTACTTGATGAGTTTAAGGTGTTGAGGGCGAAAAATTTGGCGGAATTAACCGGATTGAAATTAACAAAAGACGATTTTCAACAAACAGGCGTACATCCCGAACTTGGCAACGTTAGGTTGAAAGAACTCATGGCCACCTGGACGGTTCACGACTTGGGCCATATCGCACAGATCTCTAGGGTAATGGCCAAACAATACAAAGACGAGGTAGGGCCATGGGCAGCCTATTTGGGAATCCTGAAATGAAGAAGTGCCAGTTTCAATAGGTTGCCTTACATGAGGGGCGAACTATTGATAAGGGCAAGGTGTACGATGTAGTCAAAAATTCAGTAATTTCATATACTTTAAGATGCAGTTCATACACGCTGAGTACTTTCCAATGGTGCACAGCAAAACCCAACTACAGCATTAAATGAAATCGAAACGAATTTTATGGATTGTATTCTTGGGTCTTTGCATCTTAGGAATAGGGGTGTTTACCATGTCATCTACCCAAGCCAAGGATGAAAATAGGCGTTCAGAAAATGACTCGATTCCTACGCGCAGGCAGCTTCGCCAAAGTTTCTTTCAAAATAGAGCCGTTTTAGTGGTGTATGGCGCTACCGATACCATTCTCTCACGACGGTACCGTACCCTTTTGCAGAAATTGGATACTAGTCCCGAACCCAATTCGTGGCGCAACATTGACATCTCATATAAAACGGTAGCGGAAGTCACTGAAAATGACCTAAAGGAAAAGGTATTGTTCTTAGTGGGCACCCTAGAGGGTATGCCCTTATTAAATGATTTTAGCGCCAAAATACCGCTCGAACTTCGCAAAAATGATTTTAGCTTCAATGCCAAGGAATTTACCGATGCGGATATGAATCTATCTATAGGTTTTTATCCCAACCCCAAAAACGATACCCTTCCCCTTAGCCTATTAAGCGGCAATAATGAACACCATATTTTTGAGGTCTTTAAAAAGAAGGTTGAAGAAAACGGGCGTTTGTTTTTTCGACAGGATATGGACTATGAAATCTACCAAGGGAAATCAAGGATTCTAATGGGGGATTTTAATACCGATTGGGAGATTGATACCACTACAAATTTTGATTTTTCAGATGGAAATGCCTTGGTATACTCCTCCGAACATTTTGATTTTATTTCCTATCAAGGTACCATGGATGCCACAGAAATTGCCCCCCTTGCTCAGGAAGTAGAAAAGACTACTACCGATATTTTGAACTTTATAGGAAGTCTTGAACCCTTACCAAAAATACGCTATCATCTATATAAAAGTGCCGAGGAAAAAGGACTGATATCGGGCAATACCAACCAAGCGCATTTTGATTCTCTTGAAGCTTCCGTGCATACTATTATGAACGAAAAGTACGTAGGTAATTTTATCGAAAAGGAAAATGCACTTTTGGCAAACCGCCTGCTTGGCGCTTCAAAATCCCAAGCTTTGGCGCGGGGACTACCGATCTATTTTACCGATAAATGGCAACGAGAAGGGTATCGCTATTGGGCTGCACGCCTTTTTGAGTCGGGAAATGTATTTCCTTTGGAAGAGCTTTTTGACAATGCCATTCTGGAGATAGAGTCTCCTTTGATAACCGATTGCCTATCAGGCCTATTAGTAGGGTTTTTGTTGGATACTTGGGGGAAAGAAACCTTTTTAAAGCGATATGCTGAGTGGAAGCCGACCGCACTTCAAATACAGCGGTTAAAGCCTGCTTGGCAAAGGTATCTGGTGAAAAATGCAACTGCACACCCTAAAAAGGAAAGAACCAAAACTGGATTACGGTATCTGAAGGGATTTAATTTTGCCCATGAGGGCTACAGTATCTACAACGGGTATGGGGGCACAAAAGCCACCTTGGCACTTCAAAAAATGCAATCTTTGGGCAGCAATGCCATGGCCCTTGTTCCCTATAGTTATATAGAGGACAAGAACAGTCCGATCCCTTTCCGGTTTAGCGACCATGCAGGTTCTGAGAATGATGAAGCTTTGGTGCATTCTGTATTCGAGGCCAAAAAAATGGGAATGAGCACCTTGTTAAAACCACAGATATTTGCGGGCGATAGTTGGCCTGGTGATGTGGAAATGTTGAACGAGGCCGATTGGAATGCTTTTTTTGAGTATTACTATCGGTGGATCAGGCACTATGCCTTTCTAGCCGAAATACATGAAATGGAAGCGCTGTGCGTGGGGGTAGAATTTGCAAAGGCCACCTTGAGCCATGAAGCCGAATGGCGAAAGATGTTTAGAGGAATTCGGGGCCTTTACCAGGGGAAACTAACGTATGCCGCCAACTGGGGCGCTGAATTTGAACAGGTGGCTTTTTGGGACGAACTCGATTTTATAGGCTTGAACTGTTACTATCCCTTGAGTAAAAATGAAACGCCTACGAAGGCCGAGTTAAAGGCGAATTTCGCGAAGGTCAAAACTAAGATTACAAGGGTATACGATCAATTCAAAAAACCGATCGTTTTTACCGAAATCGGCTTTCGAAGTATTGATAAACCTTGGAAAAGTCCACACGCGGAGGGCGACGATAGTTTCAATGCCAAGCATCAACAATTGTGCTATGAAGTGGTTTTCGAAGGGATTGAAAACGAACCCTGGTGCGAAGGAATTTTATGGTGGAAATTCCCCTCTTATCTCGAATATCGTGGATTGGAGAACAGTGCCTTTACCCCCAACAATAAGATGGCCGAAGAAACCATTCGAGAATGGTTTTCCAAGTAATTCAGCGTCCCCTTCCCTTAAAAGGTTTGTTGGCTAATATGCCGGTCTAATTTCCTTTCACCGCCTTTGAAAATGCTTCGGTACCGCCTACAATGGGTAGGTTGATCCTTGTAGCATCGAGGTCAATGGTGAGTTCGGTCCCAGGGGCCGGCCAAAGGGTAAACTCTTTGTCGCTCGAAAATATCATTAAGCCTATTTGTTGCCCTTCGGGTATAATTTGATCATCTGGCATTAAGTCAAAAGTTACCTCGTAGAATTTGCCGGCTTTCAAAGGATCACTTTTGGTGATCGAGCTGTGGTTTTGTGGATCTGCCCACCCCCTTGTGATAATATTAGCGGTACTCCTTCGGTTTTTTGCGGTGCTCCATGGCAACGAAACCAACCAGACCGAAAGGTTTGCAGCGGGCTTGCTACTTGCCAGGGTAACGGTCACTTTTGCCGTGCCAGATATATGAACCGCCTTTGACAGGGTGGGTGTTACATACAGTAGTCTATGATTTGTTATTTCTGCCTGCGCCAATGAAGCACCCGAAAAGGAATAGTTGTCAACCAATTTTTCAGGTTTCGGGTCCGCCGCTTTTTCCAACCGTAAGCTACCTTTCCCTGGCGCCCCGGGGTGCAGATAAAGAGATACATCAGACGCTTCCGGATTCGGGTACTCTTTATAGGGGGTAGGGTTTTCCCTTTCATCATTTTCACGAACGATCCATGCCCTAGGGTCATTTTCCACACCATTTTCCACACCGTGTAAATAGCGTGTAAACCATCTGTTCATTAGCGTCATGGGTGGAGGTCCGCCGTGCCCGTTCTGATGGTAAAATATTTGAGAAGGAATTCCTTTCTCTCTTGCCGCCTTGTAAATACGATAACTATGCTCGGGCATTACATTCCAATCATTAAAGCCATGTGACATCAATAAGGCCGCTTTCATAGGCCCCATATCGTTTAAATAATCACGGCCGGCCCAAAAGTCATTATAGTCTCCTGTAATCCTATCCATACCGTTCTTCATTTCTTTGTCTCTTACAGTGGCATTGTTATAGGCACGTTTTGATTCGGCACCACTATGAATATAATCGTAGAGCACATCAATATCCTCGCCCAAATAGCCTCCGGGAGATCGCACCAATCCGTTGGATCGGTAATAGTGGTAATAAGAGGTATTGGGAGCAATGGGTATAATTGCTTCAAGGCCTTCAACACCCGTTGTCGCTGCCGCTAGTGGAATGGTGCCATTATAAGAAGTGCCTGTCATACCAACCTTGCCGGTGGACCAAAAAGCGGCTATTTTCTCACTACCGGTGGGTGACGCATAACCGGGTATGCGCCCGCACAACCAATCAATGACCGCTTTTGGCGCCAATGATTCGTTGTCCCCGC
Organism: uncultured Flavobacteriaceae bacterium; assembly: GCA_938020445.1. Classification (GTDB taxonomy): domain Bacteria; phylum Bacteroidota; class Bacteroidia; order Flavobacteriales; family Flavobacteriaceae; genus Pelagihabitans. The sequence goes on from CALIIC010000017.1 coordinate 12,368, forward strand.
CAACGGTGGGGGATCCTTGTGAAAGCCCGGTACCAGGCGAAGAAGAGTGCACTACGATGTACCCTCTAGGGACCCAGGTTTGAATATGGGAATTTGAAATAATGGGCCGCTCACCGGTACGAACAACCTCGGGATGAACACGTTCTTTTGCGGCTTTGCCAAGTTCGTGCTTCACATCCCAAAAAACTCCCGCTACGTTCGGAGCCACACCCGCGAAATAGGGGCTTGAAACATATATGACGGGTAATTTGAGGCCTTCTGTATCTGTTTGGTAGGGTCTGGTAACAGCTACATGCATGCGGTCTAATTTTCCATCACCATCGGTATCGAACTCCGTTTCGACCCATAGGTCATGTCTGATCCATTTTTCAGAATCTTCAAAGGCCGATACAATTTGGGCTTCTCCATTTTGAAAAACGGGAATGGACTTTTCACTTGTTTGTGCTTGAGCGGCGAATAGGGCCGTAAGCCAAATAGGTAATAGGAAGGCTAGTTGGGCACTTTTTTTCATGGTATTTTTTGAAGTTATACTGATTACTATTTGTTGACATGCGAACGAAGGCTGTTTGCTATGATCGGTGCGAAACAAAACGCCCCAACAGCACCTAAAGATAGTTTTTTGCTCGTGATTTTGGCCAAAGAATACCAAACCTTCTCCATGGAAGGTGTAGAAATTTTGGGACCATGAATTTTGGGCGTTGTTGATGTCGGTTATGATAGGATCAAATACATTCTAAACTTGTTGTTTTCATTACCCATGCATTGAGGTACAGCTGTTTGGAGCGATGAAAAAACCGACTCATTTTTTATCTTTTCATTTGGTATAAATTGTAAAATCATTAACAACCCGTTCCTTAGAAAAGAATAATTTTACGCATACCCGGGATGTATAGTGCTCCGACCTGAACGACAAGTGTACAGGTAAGTGCGTAGCAATCAATGTTAAATTTCCTTTTAATGCCTCGCGGGCCCGGCCCGAGGTAGTTTGCTGTACATATGCTGTGGTTGCAATCGCAACGAGTGGTCTATTATATGGGTGCTATTTTTGAAATTGTGCTATTGGGGATTTTCAAGAAGGTTCCAAAATGACTTTGGTACCATCTGTACGGTTTTAAAAACCTTAATACAACAAAACTGAATGATCAAAGATACTATAGGAGCTGTAGGCTTGTTATTCTTTCTATTCGTTTCTTGTGCTGGGTTGTGCCAAGAGAATGTTGTAATGCTGAAAGGCAAGGTGCAGACTACCAGCAATGATGTTGCAGATGTTTTGATAGTCAATTTGAATACAAAAGAATCCACGATTACCGATTCTGAAGGGGTGTTTAAAATACAAGTTAAATTGAATGACACCCTACAATTATCTGCCGTTCAGTTTATTTCGAAAAAAGTTTTAATAACAGATGCCGTTTTAATACAGCGTATGATTTTCGTGGATTTGATAGAGAATGTGGTACGGCTGAATGAAGTAACGGTTACGCCTTATAATTTGACGGGTAAAATTGATTTGGATATTGAACGACTGAATGTCAAACCTTCAACTAGTGCTATTTCGTTGGGTTTGCCGAATTCGGAAATAACGGTAATGAGCCAACAGGAACGACTTCTTTTGGTGGCAGATAGGGGCAAATTTACCCGATTTATGACTGCGGAAGAGAAACTGAAAGAGCAGGGCCTTTTGGGATTCTTCACAATAGGGGTTATCGTAAACCCTGAAAAAATAATCAACCGCCTTTCTGGTAGGACCAAAATGCTGAAAGAGATGGTTTCGAGTGACAAGGACTTAAAGTTGGAACATCAAATAACGAGCGTATTTTCAAAAGCGACCATTTCAAAAGAACTTGAAATCCCAAAAGAAAACGTGGACGGTTTTCTAAGTTTCTGTATGGCGCAAAATGATTTTCCCAAAGAATCAGATGGTACGAATGCCCTTGAGATTTGGGAGTACCTTACAACTAAAAGTAAGGAATATAAAAAATCAGATGAAATAGAGGAAATCGTTAAAACACATTAATAGTATTTCGGAAGAAATTCCAGAGAACTACTTTCATGCCCCGTCCTATGTACTATTCTTTTAACCCGGTTCGTGCATCAGGTCAATAGGTACCCTGTTAAATCCCCTTGCTTTTAAGGTCGTACGTACAGGTCCCAGCGGTGTAGGAAGTACCTTCTTATGTGTTTTTTGGGGGATGGTTTTTTCTTTTGTCCGTATCGAGGATTGCGTATTCAAAATTATCGGACCACCCTGATTTTAAAGGCAAAACTTGCCTTTTTCGTCCTTCTTTTGTCATGCCTACTTTTTCCAAGACTTTTATGGAACCTATATTGTCAACAGCGCATCCAGCCTCAATTCGATGTAGCTTTAGTTCTTCAAATCCAAAGGTTAGGATGGCATTTAATGCTTCGGTGCCAAACCCTTTGCCCCAAAAATCACGGTGTAATTTATACCAGACCTCTGCATTTTTAAACTTCTTATGGCCTATTTTCAGCGCAATTAATCCGGTAAATTTTTTCGTGACGGCCTGTTCTATTGCAAAAGTCAAATTCTTGGGTTCAGATTCGTTGTTTGCCTTTACCCAACCTTCTATGATCGATTTTGTCTCCTGAATATTTTCGGGAATCCCTAAGGTATTGAACGTATCGGTTTCTGGGAGAGAATGTAGTTCGTGGATCGCATCCAAATCTGCCACAACTATGAGTCGCAGGTTTAATCTTTTAGAAGCTAATTTGATCTTAGTCATTTTTTATTGGAGACAAAGGCTTGTGCAGGGCCGATGATGCAACGAATGTAGCAAAAAAGAAACTGAAGTAGGCAGGTTTTCGAGTGCTTGTTGTTTCGTGGGCCGTTGTTTTTTAGGTTCGTGTAGCGTTCAGAACTCTTCCAGAATTGATTTTCCATTTGATCCATCGCCCGAAGTCCATTTCCATTCTTCATGAAGTCTGATTTTCCCGTTTGCAATGATTTCCGGTTTTGAAATACAGATGCCGGTCATTAATGCTCCCTTTGTATTTACTTGGTGGTAGCGCATTTCTATGGTTCCGCTTTCATCTACCAATCCGATTAAATGTCCGCTAACAATTTGTCCCCCGCTATAATTGGACGTAAGAATGTTTCCGTCTTGTTTGTATTCAAAAATTGTTTCCGCGGTTGTTTCACCGTTTTCCGAGTTTGAAATGGGTTTGAATCTTTTATTGTTATAATTCATTTGAAAGTCTGAATTTCTGGTGGTATCGTAATTTCATCAAACAGAACCTAATCGAATAGGAGCTGTTTCATTGATGACATATCTAAGGTAGCAAATACCAACCAAATAAAATTTCGGCAGTGATTGGGAGTACTTATTTTAGTGGGGAAGCCCGTGGGAAGGGTACGGATTTGAAGTACTGTGGGGCACTGTTTTAATCTGCGAATTGCACTCGAATGAGAGGGCTGCTTATAAGGCTGTAAAAAACTTTGACATTCATATGAAAACTAGACGAAATGGATTGTACGTAGTTTTTGAGTTCTTCTAATTTATCCGAATCGTAGTAAATACCATTCATAACCACCCCGTAGATCGTTTTGGAATGGGCAATATTTTCTAAGGGGTTTTTACTCAAAATAATCAAATCTGCTATTTTACCAGTTTCGATTGTTCCATAATCGTTTTCTTTTCCAATAAACTTCGCTGGGACAAGAGTAGCACTTTGCAACGCCGCAAGGTTCGACATACCGCTTTTTGTCAAATCTTCTAATTCATCATGCACGCTAAAGCCGGCAAAAGTATACGAATCTGTGACATCGGTTCCCGTCATGATGGGGACACCGATATCGTTGGCCATTTTGATTTGTTTTTTTACCGCATTGTAAAAATCCGTGCTCAAGCCATTTCCTTCTTCAGATATATTCTTTTTCTTATTGTTTTTTAGATCCATTCCCCACCATAGGTTTTTGCGTACAGCGGTAATATATTGTAAGTTGGGATTGTCTGTAAAGGAAGATTTGTGGGCATATGCCTCGAATTTGAGGGTTTGAAGCGTAGGTGTCCAATAGGCCTTATTTTCTTTCATTAAGGTCATTAATTCGATTGCGGTTTTTGGGTTAAAATCTTCAACTATTGATTTTTTTGATTTCGAAAAGAACGCTTTCCAGTTTTTCGGGTTTCGTAAACTATCGGCTTCGGGAAAAGACTCGAACATAAAAATACGCCCGTGTTCAAAACTTCGTTGCCCCAGTAAAACAGCCTCTTTAAGACGAAGGAACATGGGTTTGTGGCCCGCAAGATGTAGCCCGTGCTTTGGCGCGGCCAAAGCCAACTTTTTATACATATCGGGTAGTATTTGTTGATATACTTTTATAAAATCTACTTTTTCAGTTTTGTAAAAACGCAAGAGAGAATCAACATGTTCGGCTTTCTCAAGCTTAAAGAACTCGGGAAAGTCATCGGGAACGGAGGTGGCACCGTCAATTTGATAACTACTTTGCAAAACATGTCTTGGGGTAATTCTTTTATTGGTATTCAATTCTGCATTCCATTGCAAGCGTTCTCTGCTTCCCACCCAATAACTATCTCTTTTATTGAGTTGGCCAGACATGTCGCGGATACCCGTAACACCGTTGGCTATGTAAAGTGGGTGATGCAACCATGCTGAATGTTGATTTGAATGTGTGTGCATATCCCATAAGCCTGGTATTGCGTATTTATCGCTGCCATCAATGATGAGCGCGCCTGCGTCTATTTTTAGTACGCCGGCAGTATCAATGGCCCTAATTTTATTATTTTTTATGAGAATATCACGGTTCTTTAAAAGGTTCCCAGATTCCACATCGATTATAGTAATGGATTTTATGAAGACTGTATCATGCTTTACAACGGGTTCCAAGCTTGGCATCGGCCACAAAATGGCTATGATGATAATCGCTACAGCAAGCAGCGCTATGGAAGAAAAGATTTTAAGGAATCGAAATGCCTTCTTTTTCATATTTAAAGAAATAGGTTAAAGAAGAACGACGTTTTAAACAGGAAAACGTTACTTGACTTGGGGCGAAATTTTGATAAATAATTTGGTAATTACCAAACCGATAAAAGAAAGAAGCAACCATGCCAAGCCGATTGTCCAAAATCCAAATTTGATGGATGCAAACGTACTGTAAAGGATAATCAGGCTATTGGCGAATGTAGTTGGTTTCGCAATCATGAAAAACGACACGAGGTTTTCGAGTATGTCAAAAAACCCCGCCAGTGGTAGGGAAAAAGAAAATAGATAGCCATATTTTCTAAACCACGAATTTTCTCCATGTAATTTTGAAATAAAAGTCCAAATGGTAAAACCTGCTATGATAACCGTAATAATAAATGCAAAATCTATCCATTGTGTTTTAAGGTATAGATCGAAAGTATTTTCTTGAATCATAAAAGCGTACCATTCTTTCATTTTGACGGCATCAAAAGACGTCTGTTGTATAAAATATGGGACGGGGAATTTAGATTGTAAGTAAGCTGTTTCCAACAAGTAGCTTGTAGAGAAATAGAGGCCTAATGAAGCCAGGGAAACAAGAGCTTGTACGGTTAAGGTTGCATTTCTAAAAGAGTTGATTATTCGCATCATTTTTTAACGTTGTTTGAGTTTATGATACAAATTTGCAGCGTTTAAGAGCGCTTTTCATTCACATTTGTGAAGAAATAAAAGGGCTATTTTTTTGCCCTTATTCTACTCAAAGATTGCGGCTTGATTCCTAAATAGCTGGCAATGTGATATTGTGGAATACGTTGAAATGTTTCTGGCTTTTCATTTAAGAGGGTCTCATAGCGTTCTTCTGCCTTTAGATTGGCCAACTGCGATGCTCTTTTCGTAGATTCGATAAAATAGTTTTCTGCGAGTTCGGTTCTTAGCATTCCAATTTTAGGAATTGATTTGGATAAGGCCGCTATTTTTGATACATCCATTACTAAAATTTCAGCATTTTCAATAGCACAAATATTGAATTGGGAAGGGGTATTGTTTAAAAGACTATTGTACTGCGTAATCCAATCGTTTTCGAAAGCAAAATCACATACTTTTTCTTCACCGGCAATGATTTCATAATATATAAAGCATCCTTTTTCAATAAAGGCAACGTTTTTGCAATAGTGACCTGCTCTCAGGAAGTATTCCTTTTTTTTTAAGCTTTTTGAAACAAAACAAGATGCCATTTTTTCTATTTCATTTTCCGAAAAAGAGAAATTGGACTGTAAATAAGGTTTTAATTTATTCAAGTTTTGGGTTTTATGTTTTTATGAGTGCTTCGAAATCCAATCATTTTGTTCTTTCACCAGTTTTACGTCCGACCATCCAAAATATTCATTTCCCTCAAAATCGGTCCATCTATTGATTTCCACACAGTTAATGATTGTTTTTTCCCTGTTTTTTAAATGGATATCGTACCGCTCTTTTAGAAGCTTTTCAAACCCATCGTAATCATTAGGATAAAACCACACAGACATTAATCTGTTGTTAAAAAAGCGCGCCTTTATTTTACCAGTGATGTTTCCTATTTTATAATCTGGCAGCATTACTGTGTAGATACTAAATTCGGGTCTAGCATCTGTATCGGATAATTTCGAATTTTCAATGACAACAATTGAGTCGGTTTCAGTTTTTACATTGTTTTCAAACGTTTTGATGGTTTGAAAACTGATGAATTTTTCAATGAATTCCTTCGGGTCATTTGAAGCACAGGGAGTTTCACTTCCTACACATCCTAAGAATATGAAAAGGGAAATGATTGATGCGTATAAAACTGCTTTGTTCATTCTTTGGTTTGTAGTGGAAAGTCTATAGTTAGTAACGAAATTAGAAGTTAACAATTTCTAATGAATTACTTGGCCAAAACTTTTGGTTTGGCACATTTGCTTTTTAATCCGTTGTAGATTTGGTCCTTTTTTCACACTAGGGGCAAGAATGAAAATAAAATACGTCACAAAATTCTAAAAGAGCATTTCGGTAAACAAAACAAGCACTTTAGCGCATCCCTAAAGTATTCCAAGTAGTAGCTTACCAAGCAAGATCAGATACGTATTTTCAACGGCTTGTCTCATTTAGTACGGCCGGTAGAATATACTTGACCATCATTTCATCTACCGTTTTATGTGCTTTGGGCATGCCATACGCAGAGGAGGTAATGACAATTACAAAGGGAATATCTTTGAATATAAAAATCTTGTTTCCTCCGTTGCCGGTGCAAAAGGAAACTTCATGCTCTTTCCCATTAACGGTATATGTTTTGTTCCAAAAAAGGTAGCCGTAATACCCGTTCGTTATTCCTACATAAGCCTGTGATACTTGTTTGGCCAAACTTTTTTCGACCCATTCTTTACTAATAATTTGATTGCCCTTCCACTTGCCCTTGTTTTTATAAAGCTGCCCGTATTTGGCAAAATCAAGTGCTCTCAACCGTATTCCACCCGCTGTGCTTCCTACATTTTGAGGCGTATACGGCCATTCGTAATCGGTAATGCCCAATGGGGCAAAAAGTTTTTTATCGGCATAGGAGACGAGTCCGTCCGGAACAGACTTGTGAATAACATCTCCAAGCATGACCGCGCCGGCGGTAAAATAGGTATAATCTTGCCCTATTACTTTATCTTTTTGCATTGGTAAATCCAACCCAAACTTTACCCAATCATTGGTCGGGTACATATTTTCTTCGTTTCCTGGATTACTTGGATCCGAATCGTCGCCGACAAATCCTGAACTCATTGTCAAAAGAGATTTCAGGCTTACGGAATCTTTTTTTGGACTATAATTTTTAAATGATCGAAGGTTATAAAAATCCTTGAGTAGTACGTCTTCACTTTTAATATGCCCATCGGCAATTGCAATACCCATTATTGAGGAGGCAAATGATTTTCCTACAGATCTAACATCGTGCAAACTGTTTCTTTTTTCACCATTGAAGTATTCCTCTATTAAAAGTTGATTGTTCTTTATAACTACTACACCATTAATATGGATGTTTTGATATTTAATTTCCGCTATTTTTCTATTTAGCGCTTCAATTTTACTACTGTCAAAAGGATCTTTGGAAACTTCCCAACCGCTGTCGGGGTTTATTTTTTGTACAACAACCAAGCTTTTATCTACGGTTATTTTAGGAACTTCTACTGAAATGGCTCCTTTGGCCAATAAGCCTCCTACTTTTACGGTATCATCACTAATATAAGATCTAACTTCTATGCTTAGGGTATGTTTTCCCGTTGTAAATGCATCTTGTCCCCCTCTGTATCTCATGAATCTTTGCCACATAAACCAACCCCAAAAATCTATTTGTTGGGGTGTTACCAACCTTACAATCTGGTTAAGTTGTTCCGTTTTAAGTGGTTTTGTTCCAGCACCGGTATTTAAATTTTCCTGATGTATGATGTTCCCATCCACTAAAAACGAAAAATGGAAATTTCCTTTGCTCAGTAATTCATCATCGGACAAGGCTGGCGCCAATTCTTTAAGACTTTGTACAAGTGGTTGCTTTAGGGTAAAATGAATGCTTAAAAATTCATCTTTATGAAGATTGAAGTTGTTTGCATAATCAACTTCGGGAATGCGAGTTTTTGTAAGGTCAACTTTGGAAAAAATTAACTGCCCAGGGCTATTTGATTGAATAGTGCTTCCTTGTGATTGGCTGTGATTTTTGCAGCACATGAATACACAGATAATGAATGCTAAAAAATGACGTGATCTCATATTGAAATTTAATTGTTGAGGCAAAAATACAGGTTCGAGAAAAGGGAAAATTGTAAATTCTTAACACTAGGAAATTAACCGTAAAAGATGGGAGGGGGGCATATTGTAAATGGATTTGAAACTGGCTATAAAATGACTTTGGTCGTAAAAACCACATTTATAACAAACCTCGGTCATTGTATGTTTTTGGGCGGCGATCAGCACAATTGCCTTATTCAGTTTAAGTTGCCTGACATATTGCCCAAAGGTAGATCCAAAGTACTTGTGGAATTCTCTTGATAGGTGTACGGGGTGAATATCTAACTCTTTGCTTAGGGAAGAAAGTGAATGGTAATTTTCTGAGTCTAAAATGAGCTCCCTGGTTTTATGCACCCAGCTTGGGTTCTTTCGGTTTGCATTTATTTGAAAATTTTTCATTCTATCGAAAACCTGTAAAATTAAAAACTCAATGCTTGCTTTACTTTCTGTGTCATTTATTTTAGTTTCCAAGTATATTTTTGTCATCAAACTTTTAATGGTCGGGTTTTCTAGGTGGAGGCTCCCTTCTATCGCTTTTAATGTGATATCATATTTTTTGAGCCAGCTACTTTCAATTTCTAAATGGAAGCCACCTGCCGCATCTGAATGTTTGGATCCATAATGGGCCTCCTGCCAATTCGTAAACATTAACCCGCCAGGGGTAAGAAGATTTTGGTTTTTTTTGTTGGTATCTATCATGTTTCCATGTAATACAAACATAAAATACGGGTTTTCATGGTAATGCCAAGGAGTACTATCAATATGATAGTCATATCTGGTCAACAAAACGCCATCAAATTCAATTTCTGAATTTAAGTTACCGTAGTATTTGCCCTTTGTTGAGATTTTCATTCCATGGTAATAGTATTAATTAAAATGCTGTTGCGCAAAAAAATGCTACTATTATTCAAGTATGTGCTGTCTTTTGTAGCTAGTAAGAACTGTATTTATAAAGCCCTTTATGCTTTTTTAAACAACCCAATATACAGCAGCGTACTAGTTTGGTTGCTGAAAACAACCGCTAGGGAAGCAAAGAGGTGTTTGCTTTCCAACCGTTGTTATTTTTTAACGATATCATTCTTTTTCAAATCTACACTTTGATATCCCTCTATAAATTCTATAGGAATTGATTTCATTTCATCATCATCGTTATTCGCTGGAATCAGACAACTAAAATGCAAGTGTTCAATATCGGTCTGTCCTGTTTCACCCGATAATGCCACCGCTTGTCCACTTTTTACATGGTCTCCAACTTTTACGAGACTTCCATTTTTTACCAAATGCACATATTGGGTGAAGATGCCAGCATTGGGTTCATAGATGGTAATAAAGTTTCCGAAGGGTTTCCATTTATCTCCTTTACCGCCAAATTCATAGGTATCGATTACCCCAACAACAAAGCCACTTATTGCTGAACATATGGTATCATTGATTTTTAGGTTAAAGTCAACTGCATATTTAGAATGTGTGGTATTATGGGTGTGGTCCGTATTATTTCCTTGAACGACCCTATATTCTTTGTTTTTGGGAAATGGTAGTTCCATTTTTATATTCTTAATTTTTTTCAGCGGATTCCCTAATGACCCTGAATAGGAATTGTGCTTATTGTATTCTTTTACCTCGGAAAACACGAATGAAGTATCAGATTTAGATTTTAATAGAATGGGGTTTACCTTTTCAAATTTTGCTTGTAGCGCATTGTTCGGGTTCTTTATCCAAACTCGAACGGGACAGTTCAAGGGGTTTTTTAAGTCAATTTTTAAGGTGTTATTCTCAAAATTCTCCGCTAGTTTTATTTTGACCTGTGTGTAACGTTCAGAAGGTAATTTTGAAGTTTTACAGGCAATACATAAAATTAAGATGAGGAAGAGGAAGTTCTTTTTAAGCATGGTGTTTTAATTGGTTGCAATGGCGGCTATAATGAATGAGGTGCAGAAACCAGCAGTGTTTCTAGCTACGCACAAAGCATCATTTTACGGTTTTGTTTGTTCTTTATTTCTGTCCGGGACAAAATCCCAATCGGATCATTATCGGAATAACGACTTCATAAAAATACACAAACCCTGACGTAAAGCCAGTAAATCTATATTGAATATGCCCATGGTTGGTATCGGTTATTTTGATTCTGGGTGTAACTTTTTTAAATAATTGCGCGCATTTTTTTCTTCGCTCAGATTATAGCTAAATGACATCTGATTGGATATGGATGCTGCAAAACTCCCAAATAATTCTGTCATAAGAAATAAGGCATTCCAATTATTGGCCAGTTGATGATCTGAATAGGTGTTTAGTACTTTTTCATATGTTTCATCGGAAACGTATTTTTTAATGAATTTCCCGCGGTTGCCAATAGCAACCGAAAATGCTGTTTCTGTGCCGATATACCATTCGATTATTCGCATGAACATGGGGCGCACGGCAGTTTCCAGCAGTTGTTTTGCATAGGTTATTTCATCTCGGGCCAGGCCCTTGGCCACGTATGTCAAAACCCACCAAAATTCGTTGCAGGTTTCTTTAAATTGCTTTTCTGTGGGTTGTTTTATCCAATAATCCGAGTCGTTTGAAGCGGGAAGGGTCGAAAATAGTTTGTCCTTGTCCAACCATACGATCGTTAGGCTGTCGTGGGGAAGATTCGAATGGGCATTGTTTATTTGTAATAGCGTTAAATCTATTCTATTTCCGTCTTCGAACTGCATTAGATAGGCAAATGAGTCCGTTTTCTTTGTGCCGCCATACCCAAGGTCCATTTCATCGGGTAGTTGCCAAATAAGCCTTGTTCCAAAGTGGTCCACCCAACTGTGATCACTAACAAAGGTCTGGAGGTCGGTAACGATGTATACGATGTCAAAGTCCTGAAATTCGTCTGGTTCAACCTGGGGGTTTGCTCTAGAACCATTCAATAAAACAGCCCTAATGCGATCATCGGATAGTGCTTTTTCAATGATAAGATTTTTCATTTTTTCCGGGCTTCTCATTGCAAGGGGAATTTTTTAAGTGCTAATCGTGATCGTGTTTATTCAATTTTAAAGTGTTCATCAAGAAAATCATAAACAAGGTTGAAATGTTCTAATGGGGCCACATGCCCACCATCAAGTAAGATATGTGAATAGGAATGTCTAAAATTGTTTTCTTTCAGCCGTTTTATGATTTGTTCTGACATTTCGGGAGCTGGCCACTGGTCGTCATCTTTACCTGAAATAATCAGAACAGGACCATTTATATTTTCTACGGGAATTTCAGCATTTTTTACCGCTTCTTTATCTTCGAGCATCATGGCATGAGCGGTGTATAAGTCTCCCTTAATTGCCGGTGTAATTGTTTTAAAGGGCGCAGGAACATACGGTATCTCTTCACCGGCATGGGTCCAAGAAGAGGTATTTGCATACAACGTAATTGCCGGGAAGCTGACATTTGATGTGGAACCCGCAATTACACCATTAAATTCTTTATATCGACTGGCTAAATTTAATACAAGCTCGCCACCACGGGAGCCACCAAATAATATGATCTTAGATGCATCTATATCAGGATGTTGGGCAACGGATAGAATGGTGTCCCTTATTGCATCAAGTGAAATTCTATCCAAGTGTTCCGGTGTTCCGTTGGCTTTGAAATAGCCTATGGCCAAAACAGCATAGCCTTTTTGATTTAGGCTGTCCCGTTTGTCTTTTAGGTAATTTCTACCCCAATCATTACCCCCTCCGCCACCTCCAAAACCAACAAATAATGGTTGTTTTTGAGCATTGCCAAGAAATAATTTTGCTTCTACCACCCCATGTTTATCCGATAAGCTGGGTGTATGCGTAAAAAGGTGAATGATCCCGACGGTTAGAAGCGCTAAAAAAGCTATAATTCCTATTTTGATTTTTTTTCTCATGTAGCTATATGATTTAAAATCAAAAGTAAAGGGTATCGGTGCCATAACTTTTGACCTACATCAAATAATCACTTTTCGGCCCGTATTCTGCTCAATGTCTCTTGGGTTATTCCTAGATACGAAGCAACCATCCCTAAAGGAATACGGTGATAAATATCAGCATAAACACGTTGGAAATGATCATATCTTTCCTTGGCAGATGTAAATCGCATAGAGGCTATACGTTCCATAAAATGACCAAAAAGGGTCCCCATTGATAAACGTGAGTACCGTTCCATTTCCGGGAAATTATCAAAAAGATACACGAGATCGTTTACATTGATAAAGTAGGTCTCTGTATGTTCAATGGCATCAATGTAATAGATGTCTTTTTTTCTTTGCATAAAGCTTCTTGGGGAGTTGACCCATTCAGCTACTCCGGAAAAATATTCGCTGATTTCTTTTCCATCTTTGATAAAATAGGTTCGCAGAATACCTTTGTTAACGAAATAACTTTTTGTACAAATGGTGTTGGCGTCTAAAACGAGTGCTCCTTTTTTAAATTCTACCGGCTTTATTCGTTTTGAAAGCTCAGATTTCAAGGTTTCTGAAAGTGGAATGAACTTTTCAAAATGTACGAATATGTTTTCTGTTGTTTCGATATTATTCAATTTGAAAACGGGTGTTTATTCCGCTTATGGTTACTGTGTTTATGTATGACTTCGTTGCGTGTTTCTCGAAGTAATTTAGCAAATACAAACCAAATAGAGTGTTCTCTTAGTGTTTCTCCCGAAGAATGGGCTATTCTTCCAAGCGCGAAATTTTGATGGGGAAAAAGACACTTCTTTCCCATTTTGGTTGGCTAGAGTCCAAGTTGAACCAATTCGAATTATTTTTGCTTTGTTTGACCGTTTCAGATTATCAATAAGGTTTTGTAAAGGAGTATTAGTGGATTAAATGCACCTGCACTTGGGCTGACAAGATACTTATTTAAACATAAAAACGATTCAGGTGTGTACCAGAACCGCTTTTGCTGCCATACCTTGTTATGCGTTCGCCGCTCTTCTGTTTAGTTTGGGGAATTTAGGCCAAGTTTATTTCCTTCCGTATCTAAAAACAATGCAAAAAAGCCGCTGTCATCTGCGTGGGCTGTTTTTGGAACAATGATTTTTCCACCATTTTTTTCGACCTTATCAAGAATATGTTGAAGGTTATTTCCGCCATTTAGATATAGGGTCGGTCCATCAGCGGAAGGCTTGTAATCATCTCCTTTGAATAGTACGCCTGTTACCATTTGATCTTCGTATGGGAATATTCCCATTTCCATCCCTGGCATTTCTATTTTCTCAATATTAATGTCCAAAATTGATGCATAAAAATTGATTGCTCGTGAAATATCCGTTGCAGGAATTTCAAAAAGGGAAATGAAACTATTCATATCATTTGTAATGTGTGCTTGGCCAGAATTTACTTTTTGTATTTCTGAACTGGATTTGCTTTGATCATTGCAAGCCATAAGGCTAAAGGCAATTACTATGGCGGCACTAGGCAAAATTCTTTTCATTTTTTTAAATTTATGACACAAAATTAGCTCGTTCGGGAAGGTTAAAATTGTAAAAATGCGACACTCGGTCTATTGGTAGAAAAGCGTAGAAAGGAGGGTGTTTTCATTTCCTAAAAACTCCTTTGGGTTTGTTCCCGTAAACTCCTTAAAGTCTTTTATGAAGTGGGCTTGGTCGTAATATGCACTTTCGTAGGCTATATTCGTTAGGCTTTCCGCCTCTTTGTTAAGCAACATTTTTAATGCGGTTTGCAGTCGAATGACTTTCCCTAGCTGTTTTGGGCTAACTCCAATTTGTTTGGCGAACTTTCTCTCAAGTTGTCTTCTTTTGCCCCGGTCATCTTTAAGAATCGTTTTTATAGAGGCGTTTCCGTTTGTAGATAACAGCGCATCAACGGTTGTTTTTACGATATGTTCAACGGTTGATTTGTTGTTTAGTCTTTCTAAGAGAAATTTTTCTATGATTTCTATTCTTTGTTTAACATCTTTTGCTCGGATTATTTTTTGTTCAACTGCCTGTATGATTTTTTCTTCAAACAATGCGGTTAATGGCGTTTCTTTATTGGCCAGGTTTTTAATTGGTTCCGTCACAAAATTGGCAAATCCGTATGGATAAAATCGGATTGCGAACGTATGAACATACCCGGTTGGTTCAATATAAAATGGTTCAATTGTTTGTCCCAGTACCATTGCACGAGGTTGTAAGATAAACTGGTTTTCCGAAGTATATCGCTTTATATCGTCGCCAAGAATAAAAGCCATTTCAATACAACCATCAGGAACGATCCGTTGTTTTTGCGAATCGGTATCGGCAGGAACTTCTAAGGTCCAATAACAGCTGATAAGCGATTTTAAATCTGGATGGGGCTGAAAGGTCTGATAATTCATTGCTTGTTCTTATTTTCAAGGGGTTGCCAACCGTTCGACTATGATTTTGGTGTGGTAAATCCCTGAGGATTTTTCACTTAACGAATTAAGCGGGTTGCAATAAGGGATTTTTTCTGCAACTAGTAGGGAAGCACTGAATTATGGGTACTGCGCGTAAGCCATTGTTAGTTTCTACAAGCACACTCATGGTGTTCATTGAGGTATGCAATTGTTTCCATACTGAGTTTTTCCATAGTTGGAATATTTATGTCGGTTAGTTTCTTAAAATAAATACAGGCTTTCCCCATTTTGAATTTGCCTAAATCCGTTAAAAGAGTATCGCTTTTTGCTGTTTTCGAATACACATAGAGCGAAAACTGTGTTTTTCGTGGGGAGAAACCTAATAAAGGGGCGTCCCCTTCATGCCCACTAGCGTATTTATAGTGGTAGCTTCCAAAACCTATTATTGTTGGTCCCCACATTTTTGGTTCAAAACCCGACCATTCACGCATTAATTCTATTAATTTATGACTATCGGCTTTCTTTTGATCATTGTCTACATATGATTCAATAAAATCAAAAACATCTATTGCCGTTTCAGTGGTTTTGTTTTTAGCCATTTCAGTAGTTGTTTTAAGTCGCTTTGTAATGCCCGCCAATAGTTTTTGTAAGACTCGTTGCGCAAAATGTTCAACGGACCCTTCGCCCTAATGGAAAGATGAAAAACTGTCATGAATTTCGATTAGGGATGCAGCCGAAATAAACTGGTAACATTGAACGCCATCTTTTCTTACTTAGATAAACTTCCATTTCTTAGCATTAAGTTACATATTTTTCTATCGACGCACTTTAGGAGATAGTGCTTTTTTATATTTTCACTTTTTTGGCATCTTCTTGTTTTGTATCTCTGCTCGTATGTTCTTTTATTGAATGATCGTGTTATGAATTTATACGCATACCCATGCCGGTGAACCCAAAAGGAGTAGGAGCAAGTTGTATTAAAAGAAAATTGGTGGTTTAGACAAAAGAAAACATTAATTACCTTTAGAAAACTAGGCTAGGTCTTTTCATAGGAGGTGGTGTTTTGTACAGTTTTATTTTTTTAATTCGTATTCAGTAATTATTTCCAAACCAAAAAGACCTTTGGTTAAACCGAATTCAATTGATTTATATTCAGAATAATTTTTATTCGAATCCCAACGTTCAGGTAGATTGATAGAAATCAATTCCCCATTCTTTTTTAAATATACCTCTGGATTATTTCTGGACATTCCACGTCTACCGCCAGTTGAGTAGTTATGTTCGATTTTTTTAATTTGGAATTCAACTAAATTAGATTCATTGCTTTTTCCGATGTAATTCAGTCCAAGTACTGTTCCATTAATAACATTTCCAAAAAGGATAACGCCAGCAATCGTCATTAGCGGAATCACGGATAACATGTATAGTTTAAGCTTGAGACCCGCTATTTTCTCATAGCTTTTGGGGTTTAATAAATCCGTTTTATGAATGAAATATATAGCGAAGATTAACCCGCATACTAAAGCGCTAACCCAAAATAACTTTTCATTAAAAAAGGTTTTTTCATAAAAGAGATATACGATACAATGAAAAAGACCGCCAACGAAAACAAAAAGCTTGTAGTTTTTAAAAAGTTTTTTTTTCTTTTTTTTAGGTTTCTTGCTCTTTGATTTATTTTTCCCCATTTTTTTAGATTACAGGTAACGGCTTAGCTATGAACAATGACAACCCGGAGGCGCTATTGTTTAAGGGTTTTGTTAGCAGTAGTTATTTTTTGTTTTCAGAAAATTTAATACGCCCCTTTTTTACTTAAATTTTCGGTTAACAAAATCCATTTCTCATTTTCACTAATTAGAACCGTGGTTCCGATTCCGTTTCCTTTTGTAGGATTTTCATTGATTATTCCTTCCCAGTAGAATTCAAACACAAAAGCCGCTATAGACTCATTTTTAAGAATCCAGCGTACGTTTCGTATTGCATATTTTTCGTTCTTAATCAATGAAAAATTATGTTCAAAGGCAATTCTAACGTTTTGTTTTCCCATATGGACCGTTCCATTAGAAAAAGTAACACAGGCATTATCATGAAATAATGGGGCAACATTTTTCCAATCTTGCGTTTTTAAGGCGATTTCATATTTTTTTATAAATTCTTCCGGTTTCATTTAATTCTGTGTTACATCATAATCGCTGCTAACGGCAGTCTGTCTTAAAACTCTTTTCAAGTAACTGAGAATGCCATGTTTGAATTTTCCTAAACCACCGAACGCCCAATTTTACTTCTTTAATACAATTTCGGCTTTGGTTACTTTTAAGGTCGAATTTTCAGATGCGACCAATATTCCTTTAAAAGTATAATTACCATCTTCTTCTATTTTAATTTCTGAGTTTTTTCCAGAGAAGCGCCAATCGGTTTTACCCATTAAGGATGTCTTTACTTCTCCAATCGTAATGTTTTTGTCTGTTGGGTCAATTTCTAACCCGCCAAAATTCTCTCCATTTTTCAGAATTTCCATTTTAAATCTCAGGGCTACCTTCCCTTCGTATTCAATGTCCATATCGGACCAAATGGCAATTTTTTGATCTTTTTTTAGGTCTAATGATATTTCTTTAATGATCAAGTTGTCATCATCCGTACTAACTTGATTAATCGGAAGTCTACCTACTTCTTCCCCTGTTATAGCACTACAAGCTGTAAAAAGAATACTTGTAAAGGCTACGATTAAGAATGATAGTGTTCTGTTCATTTTTTTATTTTTAACTATTGCCCACAGATTGTATATGAAACGTGACGCCTACTTGCATTTTTACGGCACATAAACCTGCAGAAAGGGAAGCGCCAATTTTTCGGTTTAGCACCTATAAGCTGCTATGTTTTATACTCCTTGTTGTGGTGCGTTTTTTCAATTGACCGATTTCTTTTACTACTATATTTGAAATAATGACTTTTAGATCATAGCTTTCATGTACTTTTTGATATTGGCATCCTCATAGATTTTCTGAACTGTCTCTGTATACAACTTTGTAAAAGTCTCATTTTTAATTAGATTACCAAAAAGAGATTCTTGTCTTATAAAGGCTGCTGGATCGGTTGTGGTTTGTTTGGCCGCTTGATGTAGTTCGGTGCTCATGGCATCAATAATTTCGATTGGATACCCGTGTCTATCCGTTCCTTTATCACTATAATAACACCAGGCGGCAATGATCAAGGTTGCAAACTTGATACTGCCACCAGTCGCTAAATTATCATGTATAGTAGCAATTAAAAATTTAGGCA
The DNA here is from genome assembly GCA_938020445.1 of uncultured Flavobacteriaceae bacterium. Taxonomy (GTDB): domain Bacteria; phylum Bacteroidota; class Bacteroidia; order Flavobacteriales; family Flavobacteriaceae; genus Pelagihabitans. Next base: position 30,667 of record CALIIC010000017.1, read on the forward strand.
ATTTGGCCGAGCTTTCCGAACAAATTCGGCTGACACTGTCTTTGATATTCGGGTTGGCAAAACGCTCTAATAGACTGTCTTTGTAGTCCTCTAAATCAATGCCTTCAATGTTTCCCAAAATGGGCGTCGCTTCTTGGTCTAGGTAGGCCCGTAAGTAGGTTTTGAAGGTTTGGTCTTCTATACAGGCATTGATGGTAGGGTGGCCGTGTAGGGCTCCTAAAAGCCCCAATACTGAATGCCCGGCATTGAGTAGTCGTAGTTTCATTTTCTCATAAGGCCCCACATCAGGGACGAATTGTACGCCAACTTTTTCAAAAGCGGGCCGCCCGTTCGAAAATTTATCTTCTACCACCCATTGTATAAAAGGCTCGCAGGTAACGGGCCAAGCATCTTGTACGCCATAGTTTTGTGCAAGGGTTTCGATATCTGCTTTCGTTGTTACCGGTGTAATGCGATCAACCATACTATTGGGAAAGCAGACTTTTTGGGCTATCCATTCCGCCAACCCCATATCTTGCACTTTGGTAAAGGCGAGTAGCATCTTACGTGCCATATCGCCATTGTGCTCAATATTGTCACAAGACAAAATGGTAAAAGCCGGTAGCCCGTTATCGCGACGTCGTTTTAAGGCGGCGGTTAGAAAACCATATACGGTTATCGGGTCATTGGGGTGTCGTAGTTCGTGTTGTATATCAGGATTATCAAAATTGAATTCCCCTGTTGTGGGGTTAAAATTATATCCACCTTCGGTAATCGTAAGTGATACTATTCGAGTATCCGCATTTGCCAAACGGGCAATCACGGGTTCGGAATCTGTGACTCCCATTTTAAAATTGACTATCGACCCGATGACTTCGGCTTCAATTTTTCCGTCGGGATGTTTGATCATTAGTGTATACAGGTGCGCTTGCTTATTAAAAATAGCGTGTAGTTTGGCATCCGCTTCGCGTAGGCCTATACCACAGATTCCCCAGTCTGAAGCTTCGCCTAACTGCCGAAGTTGGTGCAAATAGGAGGCTTGATGTGCGCGGTGAAATCCACCGACACCAATATGAACGATGCCAGTTTTATTCGCTTCGCGATTATAATTCGGAACGGGCATACGGTTTCCCACTTCCTCTAAATTTTGATGTTGGAGTTGTATTGGTGTTTTCATTGTTGTGCAGCAGTTTTTGATTTTCCGCGGAGCAGTGCCCAATAGGCCAGTACAAAATAAATGAGGGTACAGATGAAGGCGTAGGTATAAAAGAGTTCCCGATTTTCGATATAATCCGTTTCTGACGCACTACCGAACATGACATTACCGGCTAAAGCCAAGGTAGCGACCAAAGCGACAATCGCAATAAATTTCAACCCCTGGGAGAAAAAAGATCTATCCTTGGCAATAACGGGCTCTTCCTTTGCCTGCTGTTCTTGAAAGCGTTCAATCATTTCCTTCCGAACTTCTTCTTCCTTCACTTCGGCGGTATAGCTTTCTTTCGCCCCGTACCGAGATGCTAGCAGTGTATACACCAAGATGGTAAAAAACCAAGTAGGAATAAACAGGTAATAGAAGGATATCACATCCAAGGCATTCAATCCAAAACCGAAAAAAAGGCCCAAGCCCCATGAAGCGACAGCAGGCATGCTAAAGGTTAGCTTGCGGTATGAAGACCAGTAGCGTGTAAAGCCAATTCTAGGGAAAATTTGATGTTCTGCAAATACAATCGCCCCTACGGGAACCACCAGTAGTCCGGCATACGTGAGTAGTGGCAGTATTTGTGAAAAAACAAAAGGGAAACAGGCAATGACCATAGTGACTAACCCAACAACGATGGTCGTTTTCTTTCGGGAGTGGTTAGAGAAAATTGCCTGTGCAGCTAAGCCTGCCCTATATAGATTTGTTATTGCCGTTGTCCATCCGGCAACGATTACTATTACAAACCCGGACCAACCGAGGGCGTAGTACGCCACATCACCCGGATCAAGTTCTACAATGGATTTTCCTAAGATAACGGCGGCACCTGCGCCCATGATTCCGGCAGCAATCCATGCCACATAGTGACCGAACATCATACCGGTACTGGTGGCATAGCCATACGATTTCTTTTTAGCAAATCGCAAGAGGGCCATATCAATTAATCCAAAATGGGTAATGGTATTGGCGGCCCAACCAAATCCTATAACTTCCATCAATCCGATTCCCGGAGCTCCGTCGCTGTTGATGCCTGTCCAGATGGACTGGTCTCCCAAGGTCATAAAATCGGCCCAGCCAGCGGGTAAGGTTTTATCCAATACATCTAAAGACAAAGCGGGGAGGAGCACCATGGCGCCACTGGTAAACATCACAAAGAGCCAAGGCGCACAGATACCGGAAAATTCGGAAACCGCATTAAAACCATAAAGTGCGATCGAAACCACAAAGATGCCCACGGCCAAAACAATCAAAATAAACCAAGCATTGGTAGGGTACCAATTGAGTTGCGCAGGTACGTTAAAAGCAAAACGGACCGCTGTAGCCGATACCGTAATCATAGCGGCCGAAATGACAGAAAAAATAATAACATTCGCCCAATTGTATAGTTTGGTCATTGCATCCCCTGCAATCTTATTAAGATAGGTGTAGAGACTAAGTCGCGTGTCTACGGCAATAGGGGAAGTAATAAATGTCCAGCTAAGAACTGCCAAAACGTTACCGATCAGTAGGCCCAATAAAATGTCCATTGTTTTGGCCCCCAATGCGACAAATGTTGCTCCAATAACAAACTCGGTTGCGGCAACATGTTCGGCAGCATATAATCCTGCAAAATGAGTCCAATCATGCAATTTATTTTTAGCAATTGGTAATTGCTCTTCGTCTAGGTTTTCAAATTGTTTAAAATCTTCTGTGGTTTCCATATGTTAGGCTGGTTGCAAATTTTACTCTTGTTAAATTCTGTAGTATGGTTTTTTCAAAAGAATGGGTCAAAGTGAACCACAACGGTATAGCTATGAACCGTATGGGAATTAAAAGTAGTGAACTTTTGATTGGGCACTGAGCCAAAACTTTTTGTTTGTTTTTAATTTCTATTTCAAAAGCCAAATCCAAAAGATTTGGCGGACCAAATGAATATAAACATACCTTCGCATAAAACCTTAAAGCCCGTATTGATGATAACCTTTGTTACCTAGAGTTATTATTCCGGAATGTTTTTCAATAATTCCGCGATGTTTGGCTCAATTTCTCCAATGAATTTTAGTTCAGATGCTTTTTTGTTTGTTAGCATTTGATAAAAAACACATGCATTTATAAATGCTCCGTATTTGTTCGGATGAATATCGTCTTCATAAACATTGATATCTGGATATTCAGTCAATATTTCATAAACCTTATTCCCATTCTCAGATGTTATGAGGTCATGTTTTTCAGCCACTGAATCATATGATTCATTGATTAATTTAATTTCTTGTTCCAGGCTCTCTATTTCTGGTGAACAATACGTGTCATTTTCCAATGAACTATTAATGGACCATTTGGAATAACAGTACTGTTTTGGGTATTCCTCTTTTGAAGGCCAAGTTTTAAATAAAATAAACTTGCAATCTTGATTTGAAATTCGATTTTTTATTTGGGCAATTGCAGTTTCTACTCGATATTTTTTGGTCTCAGGAATTAAAAGCCTAACAGTCCCTTCTTGAAGAATTACAATATCCCAGTCCTTTTCTGACAACTTAATTTCTGTTTTGGTTTTTTCTCCTTCTCTTTTTTGTCGAGTATTAATGCTATTTTCGGTTCGTGATTCGATTATGTTGTTCAAATGCCCAAACAATGACATACCAGGAAATGTACTATGCTCAATTCTAAAATTCGAGTTGGTCTCGTTCACCATCTTTTGTAAAGTTTCAGGCATATCATGGTAATAGGTTAAACTATTGCCAATGAATAGGACATTTATTTTTTCTGTTCCTTTTATGTCTTGAGATTTAGAATTAAGAGAAACAAGTATTAAAAATATGAGTAGAACATTTTTCATAAATTATAGGTAACGCCTGGGTTAAGACTAGTGCGACGCAGCAATCCGACCTATTTGCGGCTGCTCGCTAAGCAAGAGCTTTGTTTTTCTTTTTTATTTAATGTCAAATCTAAAAGATTTGGTGGTGTTTGTTGCTATTCCGGGTTTATATCTTAAGCAGCTAAGCCCGAATTGATTTAAGGTCTTGTTGTCATTGGTTTTTAGTCCGTATTCTCTCGTAATTAGGTCCTTTTTTTATTTACAACTTCTAGTTTGCTTGCCCGAAAAGATTTTTTTGTTGTATTACATCTACTCGAGAAATCTTACCTTCTTTATCGAAGGTGAAAATCTCAACTACTGAGCTTCCTTCTTTTCTGTCAGGGGTTAGCCAAACCTTGTCATGCATAATAAGCCTATTGTCTATTTCGGCCAAGTGTTGTATTTCATTTCTAACTTCTGGGTGATTTTTAAGATGCGCTGCTCGATTCTTATATAAAGCTTCGGCACCATCGACCCTTAGTTCAAAATTTCCCTCTTCGCTATACATATAAACTTTTACATCCTTGCTGAAATTAGCAACATACATCTTGGCGTCTTTTTTGTTTACTGCTTTCACAATACTTTTAGCTCTATCTGACTTTGACACCTCTTGAGACCTTGACAGTATCGGAAACAATGCTATCATAACTATGATTAAGAAATTTATTTTTTTCATTTTATCGATTTTTCAAAATTAATGACATCGGTTGGACTATGATCCGTACAGGAGTAAACTGGCGTTCGCTTTCCGCCACGCACATAGCAAAGTCTTATTGTTTTGTTTTTTCTTTGTCCCGCTAAAAAGCAAAATCCCATCCAGATAGCTATCGGAATTGTGAACTTTATAAAAATACGTAAACCCTGCGATTGATCCCTAAGTCCATATTGTTTATAGAAGGTTTTGTTATCTTCTGTAGCGACACCCATGCGTAGGCATGGAAAATTGCGTTTTCATTTTTCTCCGTCTGATTAAAGTCCATCTGCGAAAACTAGCTAATTCACTTCGTGTAAAAAGTTCTTTGATCGCCTAATTTAAAATTTTTCGTAATAAAGTGTCATATTTTAAAGATTTCGGTAACTAAAATAGTAGAGAGAAGTTTTAACAATGAAAAAAGAAGAGGAAACTGTATTTCTAAAAGCTCTGGAACAAAATCAAGAAAAACTATTTAGGATTTGCTCGATTTATTCTAAAGATGATGAAGACGCCAAAGACCTTTTTCAAGAGGTTTTGGTTCATGTTTGGAGGTCGATGAGCACATTTAAAGCTAATTCTGGTATTGGCACTTGGATGTTCAGAATTGCTTTAAATGTTTGCCTTCGTTTTAAGTCTAAGCATACTAAGAATCAAAATCGTTTAATACGATTAGATACTGTTACTCTTACCCATATTGGTTCGGTCGAAAATAACGAAGTGGTAAACAAAAAACTCAATAGTTTAAGAAAATGTTTGAAAGAATTGAACGAAGCGGATAAGGCAATAGTTGCGCTTTACTTGGAAGGGATAGCTTATAAGGACATTTCAATTATTCTTGGGTTATCTGAAAACCACGTAGCTGTAAAAATCAAACGGATCAAGTCAAAATTGTTGAATTGTATAAATAAAGATTATGGTGGAAGATGAACTGATTAAAATTTGGCAATCGTCGAGTAATCAAGAACGTGTAAAATTTGAGAAATCTAAATTGATGATAGAATTACAATCAAGTTTAGGTCGTTTACATCGTTGGTGGAAGTATATGGAACGTGTAAATGTTATTTCTGGATGGGTAACTGTTTTGGGATTTATTCCTGGTATTATTTGGGTGCCCTATGCTTCCATGAAAATTGGGTCGGCACTAATAATGGTTTGGGCAATATATATAGGAACGAGAGGGAAAAGTGTTAAAAAATTCAAGCCGAACGACCTAGAAGAGAATTACTTACAATATTTAGAAAAGACTAGAACCTATCTTCTTGCCCAAAAACGATTTTTTGAAACTTCATTGAATTGGCGTGTTCTAACTATTTATCCGATACTTATTTTATTCTTTGCTGATATTTGGGATAAACCTTTAGCGCGATACGTATCAGTTTCATCATTTTTGGCTTTGGTAGGAATTGGTATCTATGAAAACTATCGAAGCAAAAAAAGAGTGAAAAATGAGATTAAACCAAGGATAGCTAGAATTGATGAATTAATAGAAAAATTAGAGGAATAGTGGCTGAAATAACTTTTCGGGCTATTGAAGATAACGGCAGTCTGTCTCAAAACCACCTGTTTCGAGGCTTAAATTAGTTGTTTTTTGTGATTTAGCGACTTTTCGCTCCAGAACTTACCGTTCAACGGATATTCCCTAGTATGCCGTACAATTTCTTTCACGATGCCATAGCC
>CALIIC010000018.1 GCA_938020445.1 uncultured Flavobacteriaceae bacterium
TTGTACACTCTCGGGTAGGTTTTGCCCGTTCATTTTATTTAGGAGGGGCTTGTAATCAAAAAGATCTAATTGGGAAGGGGCGCCACTTTGAAAGAGGTAAATGACCCTTTTTACCTTTGCTGGAAAGTGTGGGGTTCCCAATGCCCCACCACCTGAATTGGGCAAATGAATCAACGGCTTCTCTTTTGCAAATAGTCCCATGGGGTCGAGCATTGATGCCATGGACAAGGCCCCCATTCCAAGGGAGGTCTTGGTCAGAAAGTCACGTCTTGAGTAATTCTTGTTGCTATGATTGCACATGTATTTAGGTTATGGAGATGGTTAATCTTTCTAATATTTCACGCAGCCCCTTTAACGAGCCTTTTTCAATATTATGCGTAAAAATGCGTAGTTTGGTATCTTTGGTTTTTAGAACATAGCCTGAACTTTTTTTTGCTATTTCAATGACTTCATGAAGGTTTATTTTTTTTGGAAAAAGAATATGATGTTGCTTTAACCATTCATGATCTATAGATAAGTATCCTTTATTTTTCTCAAAAAAGTAACTTATCAATGATAGTAACCCTGTAACTATCCATATACAAGCAGACCAATGGCTACTACTATCCGCAAATAAAAAAAATAAACCAAAGGCTACCCAGGAAAGTGAAAGGCATAAATCGAGAAGCAGATAGCTCTTCTTTATTTTGATGATAGTTTTCAAAGCTTTTGTATTTGGATTTGCCACTTGAATTTGTGGTTATTTTATCGTTTCATATAGGTTTCATCATGGTTCAATATGGTATTGGCCACAATGGTTAGGGCGGCCGTCTTGTATTTGTCCAATGTCCTGTCTATTGGTTTTTTTCCTACGGTTAAAAGTTCCGTGGCCTCTTTGGGGTTTGTCTGAAAGCGTTTCGATTGCGTATCGAACAATTGTTTTAAAATGCCCACCTCTTCCTTCTTGGGCGACCTGCTGATGGCCAAACGAAAACCATAGGCAATTTGTTCCTCCAGGCCCTCGCCACCTTCTTTTTGCATGCGTTCGGCCAATACCCGCGATGCTTCGACAAATTGGGTGTCGTTAAGCAATACCAATGCCTGTAGCGGGGTGTTGGTGTTTTCTCTTTTTACGATACAGACTTCCCTTGAAGGCGTGTCAAAAGCCGTCATTGCCGGATGCGGGGAAGTGCGTCTAATAAAAGTATAAAGGCCCCTGCGATACAGACTATCGCCTTGCGATTCCTTGTAGTTTAGTAGTTTATGGGAGAAACTATTTTTTTCGATCCACAGGTTGCCAGGTTGGTAGGGCTTCACACTTTTCCCGCCCACCTGTTGCACGAGAAGGCCACTTGCAGCCAACGCATTGTCCCGAATCATTTCTGCGGGCAAGCGGTAGCTATTGCTTCGCGCAAGAAAACGATTGGTCGGGTCCTTCTCACGCAATTCCGGGGATGCTTCGGATGCTTGCCGATAAGTATGTGACAACACCATTTTTTTAAGCAGTGCTTTTACATCCCAGCCACTTTCTATAAAACTAACCGCGAGCCAATCCATCAATTGTGGGTGGGTGGGCAAGGAACCTTGTACCCCAAAATCCTGTGGAGTGGTCACCAGACCGTTTCCAAAGAGCATTTGCCAGTAGCGATTTACGGCTACCCGAGCAGTCAAGGGATTCTCATTTGCAAAAATCCACTGGGATAATCCCAATCTGTTTTTAGGGTATGCTTCCAAAAATGTGGGTAGTACCTCTGGTGTATTCGCGGTCACTTCATAGATTGGTTGCTCATAATCGCCACGATCATAGGCATACGCTTGGCGTTTTGATGGCATTTCTTCCATGACCATTACTTCCATGACCGGGGCCATTTTAGAGAGCCACGCGTTCCGAGTTTTTTGTAAGTCTTTTTCAAGAGCCTGTACTTTGGGGGATTGGTTCACCCAATAGTCTGCCGCCAAGCGATTGTCCGGAATTTCGGGAAATTCATCCTCCTTGGCCAGATACAATATTTCCAATGGGGTTAAAACCCTGTTGTGCAGGTAAATATCATCTAGTGCTCCTAGAAAAATTCCATTTTCCCCGGTAAAGGATCGGTAACTTTTAGCAACCCGTACCCATCTTTCGGAAACAATATGTGTGGCGCTGGTAACGGTTTTGATCGATTTATAAAGGCGGTCATAGGGTGTTTCTGTCGCCACTTTTTTTCCATCGATATAAATGGTTAGACCGTCGGCCTTGCCGGATCCGTCATAAGTGAAAGCAAGGTGTTTCCATTCATTTGTTTTAATGGAATCTTTTGATCGCAGATGTATGTAGTTATGGGGAAGGGAATGGATCAAACGGGCATTCACATGATTCAAGCTATCGAGATAAAAATCCCACCCCCTCCAAAAGTTGTTCTTCTCACCAGAGGTTCCCAAAAGGGTTTGGGTTTCCCCTGCGGTTCGTTTTCTCGTATTTGCCCATAAGCTTGCTGAGAAGCTATCTGTCCATTCAAAATTGGGAATATTGCCTAAATACAATTCATCGTACTCTCCGTTAAATTCAAAGGCCTTCCCTTTTTTTCCTGTCACGATTTTGGGGGTGCCACGAGTGGTAGCCTTGGTATTTCCATCAACAAAATATCCTTTTGTCTTGCCTGTTCTTTCAATTCCCTTTTCCAAAGGATAATGTCCTAATAATCCCTTTTTTCTAAAGTCTTCCGGCAACTTTCTGATATAGGTGTCAAGGTCTTTTAGTTCTTTTTTGGTTAACTGCAACACACGATTTTTCTTGGTAATGCGTTGTTTGAGCGTATCCAAACGAGTTATTGCTTCAGCATCTGGCATGGGGAGCATAGGACCATAGTTTCCATCATCGCCCGTCATGCCCAATTCTTTTACATTATTGAAGAAGGCTGTCATTTGAAAATAGTCTTTTTGGGATATGGGATCAAACTTATGGTCATGGCATCTTGCACAGGCAATAGTGAGTCCTAAAATGGCGGTACCTACGGTTTCGGTGCGGTCCCAAACATAGTTTAGCCTAAATTCTTCTTCGATGGCCCCCCCTTCGGCGGTCATTGGATGATTTCGATTGAAAGCGGTGGCCAGTTTCTGTTCGCGAGTCGCATTTGGTAGTAAATCGCCTGCCAACTGCCAGGTGACAAATTGGTCATAAGGCATATTCTGTTGAAAGGCACTAATGACCCAATCACGCCAAGGCCACATCAAACGCCAGCCATCGGCATGTAGACCATGGGAATCGGCATATCTTGAGATATCCATCCAATCGAGTGCCAATCGTTCCGCATTGGCATCAGTAGCCAACAGTTCGTCTACCACCTTTTCGTAGGCGTCGGGACGCGTATCTTTTACAAAAGCATCTAGTTGCTCTAGCGAAGGGGGGAGTCCGGTAAGGTCTATCGAAACCCTGCGTAACAGACGCATTTTTGATGTGGGCGCGGCCGGTGCATATCCGTGCGCTTTTAGTGGTTGTTGTACGAATAAGTCAATTTCATTATGAGAAATCCACTCACTGTTCGGACTTTCGGGTACTGCCGGTTTTAAGGGCCTTGCAAAGGCCCAATGGGGCTTCCATTCGGCACCCTGTTCGATCCATTTGATGAGAATGGCTTTTTCGGATGCATTAAGGCTTAGGTTTGATGCCGGTGGAGGCATTACTAAATTTGGGTCATCGCTTAAAATACGGTCGATACTTTCACTACTTCCAGGTTTTCCGGCCACAAAGGCGTGATTGCCGCTGGAAAGTTTTTTGAAGGCCTCCGATTCGATATCCAAACGTAAATCTGCCTTTCTCGTATTGGCATCGGGTCCATGACAGGTGTAACACCGATCCGATAAGATCGGTTTGACATGAAAATTGAAATCAACTTTTTCCGGCAATGCCTCATAGGCAACCATTACTTCCTCTGGAGCATTGAAAGAACAGGAGGTGAGCAGGCAACCTACCGATACTAAAAAGAGGGCCTTGAACGTCATTCAAAAAGCTGTTTAAACTACTTAAATATACATTTTTTTACGGTCGAAAACCGCCCAACCCCTGTGATTGACTAATTATGTGCTAATTTTGAGTATATGTGATAGGATGTGGTAAGGGAATCTTTTCAAGATTGCATGCAAAGTAAAAATTTGGGATTATGATAAAGAAATTGTTCGTCTTTCAATTATGTATTTTGTTATCCGGGCTGGTCTATGGTCAGGATACGATACTGCCTAAAACGGATTTCACCAGAATGTACTTGCCGATTTGGGAAGAAGCGACTTCACATTGTTTGGCGGTTGCGGAGGCAATGCCAGAGGAACTATACCGCTATAAACCAACTGCGGTCAGCAAAACCTTTGCCGAACAAATGGTACATATAGCGGCAGCTTCAAAGTTGCTTACGCAGCGGTATGTACAGGGGATGGAGGTAAAACCGAATACTCCGGATGCGAAGCAGATGAACAAGGCAACTATTATCGCTCTTTTAAAAAAGAGTTTTTTGTATACAAAGCAGGTTGTTTATACGATCGAGCAACCCCAACTTGACGAAACTTGTACTATGTATCATAGCGGAAATTCGGTAAGCAGGGCCTTTGCCTTGTTTTATGTTCAGGACCATATGGCCAATCATAGGGCAAAAGCAAACTTGTACCTTCGTATGAATCAATTGGAACCACCGAGTTATACTTGGTGAATTTTTAAGCAACTAATTTTGTTTTCCATTCGGTAAATACAATCTTTTGGCTATTTTTGCCCTCCATTAATGGGTCATTAGCTCAGTTGGTTTAGAGCGCTGCCTTGACAGGGCAGAGGTCATTGGTTCGAATCCAATATGACCCACTTTATTTTCAACACGATTTATTGGTCATTGACGATTTGCCTTTTGGCAAATGTCAAGATGCCGACATGTAAAACATCGTCGGTATTCCCCAGACGCTTCGGGGCAATATGACCCATACTTATGAAGTTCGTAGGTTGCTCCTGTTTCTTGGATGTAACACCTCACCTCATTACATGTAGGACAGTTATAAATTTATTTTTTCCCCGCTTCGGGCCACATAGATTTTATTTTTTGGTGCTACTAGTAAAATCAGGCTCATTGTAGTGTGGCCCCCACCTTGTACGATTAAGAAAAACCGTATTCGAGTACACATATTTCCGGTCAGCGCTGAAATGTGACTTTCTGAAAAAAACTGTGTCCTATTAATAGAACCAAACCAAACGTACCAATGATCGAGTACATCATACCAGTTTTTTTTATTTTAATCGGAGTGGCTGTTTTTATGATTGCGATGAGCTTCGTAGTGCATGAAATAGGGAGAAGCTATAGGCACCATGTTCAATCGCGAAATGAAAAAAGAACCGAAACAAGGGACATGTCTGATTCAGTAACCCACTTTCAAAATTTTGCGGATAGAATAAATGACTGAAAAAGGGACGAATCCCCCTTTAATTTGCACACTTTTTTGAGCAGTAAATGTTAAAATTTAAATTAAATGTGACTTTTTGTGAAGTGCCCGTGTCTTATGAAATACAGAACACTAATGAATCAAACTAATTATGAATGAGTATGTATTACCAAATCTTTTTTTTCTCATCAGTACCGTTATTTTTTTAATAGCACTCGGACTTATCTTACCCTCCTTTTTTGGGATGGATAAGGTGAAGTTTGAGGAAGAACTTATGGTAAACGAAGGACAGGAAATTGAAAGCAATACACCAAGCAAGGATAAATACTAAACACTACCATTTTTTGTTCCCTTGATTTTTTTGGTTTTTTTGAAAAGGCCCCTTTTAGGGGTCTTTTCTTTTTTACTATTTTACCAAGAATTTATTTTGATAAAAATAATTAATAATTAAAAGTGACTTTTGTCTACAATCGGTGTCTAAACAGTTAACGATAAACACAACTGATTTTGGAGCTGGAAATTACCACTGAAAAAATGACCGACGAAAAGCTCGTTCGAGAGATTGTAAAAAACAACAATACCATGTTGTTTGCAATGCTTTATGATCGGTATGCGAAAATGGTATATAACAAGTGCTATGGCTTTTCAAAATCGGCACAAGAAGCAGAAGACCTCACACAAGATGTGTTTTTGATGCTGTTCATTAAACTGGGTAGTTTCAAAGGGAAGTCAAAATTTTCGAGCTGGTTGTATTCTTTTACCTATAACTTCTGTGTGAATCATGTGAATAGGAATAGGGAACGCAAAATCAGTGACAAATCGGATACCATTTCTGAGAATACTCCAAACATGTCAATAACGGTTGATGATAGTAGTATTTATGAAATGCGTTCCGACAGGCTTAAAAAAGCATTGATGATGGTGCCCGTGGAGGATAAAAAACTATTATTATTGAAGTATCAAGATGATGTTCCGATAAAGGAACTTTGCCAATTATTGGAAGTCGGTGAGAGTGCCGTAAAAATGAGATTAAAAAGGGCGAAGGCCAAATTAGTTGAAGCATATAATAAAATAACATAAATGTCAGATCAGAAACAGAACCCGTTCAAGGAAATGGAACGTTCTTTAAAAGAAGTTCCGGCAGACATGAAAAGTAAAGTAATGAATGATGTGGCCATGGCAAAATTAGCGATGGAAATGGCATCCCTATTTACATGTAATTATAAATCTGCGATAGAAGGTATGTTCAAAACGAACCCAACTATCGATTAACCTTTCTTAAACCCAACGAGAAACTATGGAACAAATAACTGAATGGAAAGATGTCGTATTCGAATCATTGAGTACAATTTTAAGAGATATAGCCTCGGCACTGCCCAATGTGGTTGGAGCGATAATTATTCTGCTAGTAGGATGGATCTTGAATAAGACTATCCGCTTTGTGCTTAAAAAAGTGCTCAGGCTCGCAAAAATTGAACAAGTATCTGAAAAAATTAATGATGCGAAGCTTTTTGGAGATAGTAAGGTGAAAATCGATATTTCCAAAATTTTGTTGGGTTTTGTCAAATGGTTGTTAACGTTGGTTTTTATCATTGCGGCGGCCGATATTATGAAGTTGACGGTTATTTCAACAGAAATAGCCAACCTTCTTAGGTACCTGCCTATCTTGCTTAGTGCTCTTGTTATTTTTATGGTAGGACTATTTGCTGCGCAAATGATTAAAAAGGCCTTGGTTGGTCTTTTTAATTCTATGGGTTTTGGAGGTTCAAAATTGGTTAGTAGCATTGTGTTTTACCTATTGGTGATTTTTGTTACAATAACTTCCTTGAACCAGGCCGGTATTGATACGACGATCATCACCAGCAATTTTACGCTTGTCATTGGAGCATTTCTTTTGGCTTTTGCCATAGCGTTTGGTCTCGGTTCAAGAGAAATGGTAGGGAATATTTTGAGTACGTTCTATGCCCGAAAGAGCTTTTCGGTAGGAGATATCGTTACCATAAACGGCACCCAAGGGACCATCCAAGCAATCGATACCATTTTTGTAACGTTGCTTACCGATGACGGTAAATTGGTCATCCCGATAAAGGAAGTTGTGGAAAATAGAATAAAGGTTGGTTAGTTTCACTAATAGGGTAGAATTGTCCACAATGTTCTACCCTTTTTTTTATTGGTTCTTCATTTTTTTCGCACTACTTACTATTATATGGAACTACTTTGTTTTAAATAATCCCTTCTACTTTGTTAAAATGGTATTTTTTTCTTCTCAAGAAACAAATACAACCACTTTCTTCGCAATCATTTAGTACTTTTGAACGTTAAGGTATACGGGAGTTTCTCGACAAACGGATTGTCTCCTTTTAACGGAAATAATGCTCAATAAGGCTATCAAATTTTTGATTGAAAACAAACTAGTGGCGTGGCTGCTGGTTGTATTGTTTTTGGTTTGGGGAGGGATACATGCCCCGTTTGACCTTGGTAATGGGCTGTTTCCTTCAAATCCGGTGGCTGTGGATGCCATTCCCGATATTGGTGAGAACCAACAAATTGTGTATACCCAATGGGAGGGTAGGTCTCCGCAAGATGTAGAAGATCAGATTACATATCCATTAAGTTCCAATTTGCTGGGAGTACCGGGAATAAAGACCGTTCGAAGTTCTTCGATGTTCGGCTTTTCAAGTATTTATGTTGTTTTTGATGAAGATGTAGATTTTTATTGGGCTCGTAGCAGGCTTTTGGAACGCTTAAATTCCTTTCCTAATAACTTGCTCCCTGATGGGGTGAAACCGACTCTTGGTCCTGATGCGACCGCGCTAGGTCAGATTTTTTGGTATACGTTGGAAGGGCGGGATACCAAAGGGAAGGTTACCGGCGGATGGGACCTTCATGAAATACGGAGTATTCAGGATTTTTATGTAAAAAATGCGTTGTCTGCCGTAAAAGGGGTTTCCGAAGTGGCTTCTATTGGTGGCTATGTACAGGAATATCAAATTGATGTGAATCCCGAACGAATGCGGCAGTACCAAGTAGGGCTTTCCGATGTGGTTACAGCAGTTCGGCAAAGCAACAAAGATGTTGGTGCCAAGACCCTGGAAATTAACCAAGCCGAATATTTTGTTCGAGGATTAGGATACATCAAGAATATTGAAGACATCGAAAATACCGAAGTGCGCACAGCGAATTTTACCCCTGTTCGTATAAAGGATATTGCGAAGGTGGTATTGGGACCCGCTGAACGTAGGGGGATTCTCGACAAGGAAGGCGCCGAAGTTGTGGGAGGCGTAGTGGTATCTAGATACGGGGCAAACCCAATGAAGACAATTCAAGGAGTGCATGGGAAGATGAAAGAAATCGCACTAGGGCTCCCCTCAAAAACCCTGAAAGACGGTCGTGTCTCCAAGCTGACGATTGTACCTTTCTATGATCGTTCGGAGTTGATAACTGAAACCTTAAACACCCTGGGCGACGCTCTGACGTATGAACTCTTGATTACGATTTTGGTAGTAATCGTACTGTTGTTTAATCTACGCATTTCATTTCTTGTTTCCAGTTTGATACCCATTGCCGTCATGATGGTTTTTATAGCTATGAAAGTAGTTGGGGTGGATGCAAATATTGTTGCGCTGTCAGGAATCGCAATTGCCATAGGTACGATGGTCGATATGGGAATTATTCTGTCTGAAAATATCATTCGGCATTTGGAACGAAATACCGAAAACAAGCCCGTTGATACGATTGTGTATACGGCAACTACAGAGGTCTCGGGGGCTATTCTTACTGCAGGGTTTACTACAATTATTAGTTTTATACCGGTTTTCACCTTGACAGGGGCAGAAGGGAAACTCTTTACTCCTTTGGCCTTTACTAAAACGGCGGCCCTTACCGCTTCGATGATGGTAGCGTTATTTTTGATACCACCTTTGGCAGCGCAACTTTTTGGAAAGAGCGGATCAAAGCGCGTTTTTAGAATCGTAGTCAATGCACTTTTACTTCTACTGGGCGGCATTGTCCTGTTTAAGGGTTTCTTTGCGGGTGGTGTTCTTGTAGGGTTCGGTATACTTGGTTTTTTAGAGTATTTTAATGCGATTTCAGAGGGTCGGAAAAATCAATTCCAGCGGTATTGGGGTATCATATCCATTATCTTGTTACTAGGATATCATTGGCGTCCCCTCGGTTTCGGGAACCATTTGTTCTTCAACTTGCTATTTGTAGGGTTTGTTTGCGCGCTTGTATTGGGAACTGTTCTGTTTTTCAAAAAGTACTATGAACGCATTTTGGTGTGGGCCTTAAACAATAAGGTGATGTTTTTGTCCATTCCATCCGTACTCTTGTTATTGGGTACTTTGATACTACTAAATACAGGCAAAGAATTTATGCCTTCTTTGGATGAAGGTTCATATCTCTTAATGCCAAGTTCCATGCCCCATGCAGGGGTAAGCGAAAATAAACGGGTATTGTCCCAGTTAGATATGGCCGTAGCTTCGATTCCTGAAATAGAAACGGTGGTCGGCAAGGCGGGTAGGGTGAGTTCCGCATTGGATCCTGCGCCCTTGTCCATGTATGAGAACATCATCTTTTATAAGCCAGAATATGTACTTGCAGAAGATGGAAAACCCATGCGGTTTAAGACGAATGAAAAAGGGTTGTTTGAAACGGTTCAGGGGGATTACGTAAAGTCGGGGAGTGGCATTTCCAAAGCAGATTTGGTAGAAAAATCGAATGGAGATTTCTATCGTAATTGGCGCCCTGAAATACGGAACAAGGAAGATATTTGGCAAGCGGTATCCCAAGTAACGCAGTTGCCAGGGGTGACCATCGCTCCAAAATTACAACCTATAGAAACCCGATTGGTCATGTTGCAGACGGGTATGCGTGCCCCGATGGGAATCAAGGTGAAAGGACAGGATTTAAAGGAAATAGAAGCATTCGGACTTCAATTGGAGGGCGTCCTAAAGGAAGTGGAAGGCGTTAAGAAAGAAGCGGTATTTGCCGACAGGATCATTGGGAAACCGTATCTTCTAATAGATATCGATCGCGAAAAAATAGGGCGTTATGGTATTCATGTGGCCGATGTGCAAGAGGTGTTGGAAGTTGCTGTGGGCGGTAAGGTGTTGGCGGAAACGGTTGAAGGCAGAGAGCGGTATGGGGTGCGTGTACGATACCCTCGGGAACTGCGTGCAAGCCCTGAAGATCTCGAAAGAGTATATATGCAATCGAATGAAGGGGTAGCGGTTCCCCTGAGCGAATTAGTGGCGATTCGCTATGAAAAAGGCCCGCAGCAGATCAAGAGTGAAGATGGCTTTCTAGTGGGCTATGTGCTTTTCGATAAGGCAGAAGGGTTTGCCGAAGTGGCAGTGATACAAAATGCAGAGCGGTTAATAAAGAAACGATTGGAGAGCGGCGCGCTTGTGCAACCAGAAAGGGTTAGTTACGCCTTTGCCGGCACCTATGAAAACCAATTACGGGCAGAAAAAACACTCACATTTGTGGTACCTTTGGTGCTGTTGGCGATTTTATTGATACTGTATTTTCAGTTTCGGTCGGTGTCCATCTCCCTCATGGTTTTTTCGGGAGTTGCCGTGGCCTTCGCCGGAGGTTTTATTTTGATATGGTTGTATGGGCAGTCCTGGTTTTTGAATTTTGAGGTTGGGGATTTTAATTTGCGAACGCTGTTAAATGTAAAAACGATTAATTTAAGTGTTGCGGTTTGGGTGGGTTTCATTGCCCTTTTCGGAATTGCCACCGATGATGGTGTTGTAATGGCGACCTATTTAAAACAACGTTTCGATCAAAAAATGCCCAAAGATGTGCGGGCTATTCAAGATGCCGTATTGGAGGCAGGAAAAAAACGGTTGCGACCCTGTTTAATGACCACGGCAACCACCTTGCTGGCACTGTTGCCTATTTTAATGTCAACAGGACGTGGAAGTGATATTATGATTCCCATGGCGGTTCCAGGTTTTGGTGGTATGTTGGTTGCTTTGATATCACTTTTTGTCGTACCGGTATTGTTTAGTTGGCGGGCCGAGGCCGCTTTAAAACGAACTAGTAATAAGGAATAAGATGGAGTTGTTCAAAAAATATGGAGGGTATATAGTGGTGCTGATCGGCGGACTTTTGGTCGGGTACCTGAGTGCCGGTGGAGCCGAGGCCACCGAAGACCACCAGCACGACATGGCCAACGAGAAAACAGAGCAATATAGCTGTGCCATGCACCCTCAAATTCAGCAAGCTGAAATGGGCAAATGCCCTTTGTGTGGTATGGATTTGACCATAGCTTCTATAAACAGCGGTGCCGGAACCAATCAATTTCAAATGACAGAAACGGCCATGGCCCTTGCAAACATTGAAACCACTGAAATTGGGGTAGGTGATTTGGAAGGGAATACCTTGATCCTTTCGGGAAAAATCGGTTCGAACGAACAGACCGATGCGGTGCAAACAAGTATTTTTGATGGAAGAATCGAAGACCTACAAATCAACTATGTTGGGCAGTATATCAAAAAGGGCAATAAAATAGGCATGATCTATGCCCCTGAAATGTATACTGCGCAAGATCAGTTATTGACTTCTGCTTCCTACAAGGAAACCCATAAAAAGCTATTTGATCAGGCGCGAAATGCCTCTGGCTTATGGCGGATGACCGATGCCCAAATAAACCAGGTGTTGAAAACGGGAAAACCCATTTCAAATTTTCCAATTATAGCAGATGTTTCGGGTACGGTTACTGAAGTATTGGCATCCGAAGGGAATTTTTATAAACAAGGAGACCCCCTCTTCAAGGTGTCGAACCTGTATACCGTATGGGCGGTCTTTGACGCCTACGAAAACCAGTTGCCCTTGTTAAAGACAGGGCAGGAAATTCGAATAGGATCCGATACTTTCAATGGGAAAGAGTACAAGGCTAAGATTGCTTTTATTGATCCGGTACTTGATGCCGCGAACAGAACGGTTGCTGTGCGTGCTACGTTGAAGAACAAGGAAGGACTTTTAAAGCCAGGAATGTTTATTAAGGGAGCAGTCGCGGTCGATCTTTCGGGGCAGCTACTGACGGTTCCTAAGTCAGCCGTTTTATGGACAGGGAAACGTTCATTGGTATATGTGAAGCCGGACCCTACGAAGGCGGTTTTTGAAATGACCGAAGTTACCTTGGGAAATGTGATAGGAGATTCATATGCAGTGCTCAATGGCCTCTCTCCAGGGGATGAAGTAGTGGTTAATGGTACCTTTACGGTGGATGCCGCTGCCCAGTTGCAGGGGAAAAAATCAATGATGGCATTGACGAACAATGTTCCAATTAGCCCAGATGGAGGAATGAATTTCAAGGGCGATTTCAAGATGAAATTTACAGCAGCACTTCATAAGTATAGTGCTTTAAAAGATGCGTTGGTCGCTTCAAAGCCAATGGAGGTTAGTGTCCAAGCAAAACAAATGTTCCAAGCGATCTCTGAAATAGATGCTGGATTGTTAGAGGAAGCAATAGGCTCCCATCTAAAGGAGATGAAACAACATATTGATCAAATTTCAGGTTCTGCAAGCCTAGAGGAACAGCGAAAAGCGTTTAAGCCCCTATCGGAGAATATGGTTGCCATTGCCACGGTTTTTAGTGACCTGGATCAGCCGATCTATGTGCAGTACTGTCCCATGGCCGATACGAACAAAGGCGCTTCCTGGATCAGTTTTCAGAATGAGATACGCAATCCGTATTTCGGGGATGCAATGCTTACCTGTGGTAGCATTACCAAAACCATACAATAAGATTATAGTAAATCAAGTACCCGTTCCAGTGCCATACCACGCGATCCTTTAATAAGTAAGTTCCCTTTTTCTAGCGGATGCTTTTTTAGATAATCTGCAAGCTGCTCAAACGAAGGAAATTTTGGCAGATCGGTAGCGGTTTTGTAAAAGTTGTTTCCTACCAGAAGAACAAGTTTAAAATTCATACTTGCCGCGAGTTCGGCAATCTGTTGGTGCTCTATTGCAGCTGTAGCACCTAACTCGAACATGTCTCCCAGTAGAGCAATTTTATTAGGGGCATTCATGGCATGCAAATTTTCCAAAGCCGCCTTCATGCTGGTCGGGTTCGCATTGTAAGCATCTAAGATAATCTGCTGCCCTTTCTTGGTCATGAGCTGTGAACGATTGTTTTCTGGCTTATAACCTTCCAAAGCCTCTTTGACCTGTTCCAATGGTACATTAAAGTATTTGCCCATAACGATCGCGGCGCAGCAATTGGTGAAATTATAAGTTCCTATCAATTGGGTCTGAATGGTTGTGTCCTGTACCCGTAATTGTACGAAGGGGTTTGCGCCTAGAAATTCAACTTTATAAAATTGTTGGTGTTCTTGGCTAAATCCATATTTGGAAATATAGGTCGCAAGCTTTTCCAATTGGATAGGGTCGTCGGCATTCAAAAAAACCGATTTCTGATGGGATGTCAAATAATCGTAGAGTTCACTTTTCCCTTTAATGACACCCTCTTCACTACCAAAACCTTCGATATGAGCTTTTCCAAAGTTGGTAATGTACCCAAAATCCGGCTGGGCTAAATTACTTAAGAAGTCGATTTCTTTTTGATGGTTGGCACCCATTTCGATCACGGCGATTTCGGTTTCAGGCTCTATGCTGAGCAGGGTAAGGGGTACTCCGATATGATTGTTGAGGTTGCCCTTTGTCGCAATGGTTTTATACGTTTTTGACAACACCGCATGGATCAACTCTTTGGTGGTCGTCTTACCGTTGCTACCTGTAAGCGCTATGACTTTTGCCGTACAATGATTCCGATGAAAAGTAGCAAGTTCCTGTAGTGTGGAGAGCACGTCATCTACCAGAATAATTTGATCGTTTATTGCGAACTCCGGTTCGTCTACAACCGCATATACCGCACCTTTGGTCAGTGCCTCCGAAGCAAAAGAATTCCCATTGAAATTCGCTCCTTTCAAGGCAAAGAATATACTTTTTTTTTGAATTTTTCGGGTATCGGTAGAGACGAGAGGGGAGTCTAAAAAGACTTCATGAAGTCGCGCTATGGTCATAAAGCAAAAGTATAAAAAAAGTCCTGACTATTTGGTCAGGACTTTTCTATTATATGATATTTTTAAAGCTTATTTCGCTTTCTTTCCCCTTGGGGTCTTGTTCTTGGTTTTTGACTTGGAACCTACTCTAGACATGGCACATCTGAACCCGATGTAATCGGTCGCCATATATTGTGGCAGGTATCTTCTTTGCGCAGGATCTAACCAATAGGCTCGATCTCTCCATGAACCTCCTTTGAATACTCTAACTTCGTCATTGATCAAGGAAGTTCTGTTATTCGATTTGTCATATTGACGGTTCAAATTACCGGCAGAGTCACGCTCTACTTTGTGTCTTGGAGAGTCATACATTTGTTTTTTGTTGGAGTCATCTTCTTCCTCTTCATCGCTAAATCGGTCAAAAAATCTTGAAGATCCTGGGTCACCATCTCTATAACCTCTATTGTCACTAGAGCTGAAGTTGGTTCTTAAATAGGTTTCGTTTTCATCAACCGGCACCATTTTGATTTCTCCTGGCAAGTTCACAGCAACGACCTTCCCGTTTGGTAATGTATCAAACATTACACTATCTCTCAAGATATTCACCTTACCATCTTCTCCGATGGCGGTTTTCATGTATATGTTTCCACGGTAGTAGTTAAAGTCACTTATTTCATCATCTACGATAGGTCGATAAACATCCGCTACCCATTCGGCAACGTTGCCTGCCATATCGTAAAGACCTAGGTCATTTGGCTTGTAAGACATTACCTGAGCGGTAATATCGGCACCATCATCGGACCATCCTGCGATTCCACCATAATCTCCTTTTCCTTGCTTAAAGTTGGCAAGTTGGTCGCCACGACCCACTCTATTTCCATTTCTGGTATAATCACCTTCCCAAGGATATTTCTTTCTACCTCGGTAGTTGTTATATTCTCGAGTACCTTGATTTGCTTGGGCAGCATACTCCCATTCCGTCTCAGTAGGTAATCTATATTCGGGTATGATTACACCGCTACTTCTTTTCGCGAAGGTATTCACACTGTCTTTTTTCTGTTTTCCCTGAAGAGAATCAATTTGACCATTGTATACAGATTCCGGTCTGTTCAAATACGCCTCTGTACTAAAGGTGCCACTTACCTCACCGGTAGCTGCTTTGTACTTGGCGTCCTTTGCCAAATACCCTTCTCTTTCCAAAAGAACTTCATTCACTCGGTCGGTTCTCCACTCTGCGAATTGGGTCGCTTGGATCCAGTTAACACCTACTACGGGGTACTCTGCATAGGCAGGGTGTCTTAAGTAGTTATTTGTCATGGTCTCATTAAATCCTAAACGGTTTCTCCATACCAACGTATCGGGAAGTGCACCCTTATAAATATTGGTATACATCGGATTTTCTGGAGGGTATACACTCTTCAAATAATCTAGGTATTCCAAATACATTACATTGGTCACCTCAGTTTCATCCATGTAGAAAGACTGAACGTGTTGCGAGGTTGGGGTATTATCCCAGTCGTGCATCACATCATCTTGTACCTTTCCTTTGGTGAACGTACCTCCTTCAACAAATACAAGACCTGGAGCCGTTTCTTGCTCTTTGAAATCCGTATTGTATTGGAAACCACCTTCCTTGGCGTTAATTTTCCATCCGGTCGCTCTGGATACATCTTTGGAGCCAGAGGACTTCTTACAGCTGGTAACTGTAAAGCCGCCTGCGACTACCGCACAAGAAAGTACAACTTTGATAAACTGTTTTTTCATAATTAGGACTTGAGTTCAAATGTTCGAATTGCAGGTTTTGGGCACTTCGAGTTTGTTTTTTATAGTTTTATGTCACTTTCGGCATATAAAACGGCAATTCGGGTATAATATTTTATGTGTTAAAAAATTTTTCCCGTTACATTCCGAATTTATACATCCGACACGTAGGTTTAAAGGGATAACGGCATAAAACCTATAATATTATCAAGCACTCGGTTTTCTTGAATCCTAAATGGAAATGTATAACCGACGCACTTAAGAAATTATCATTGGAGATCGTTTATTTTTCTAAAAAAAGTAACTTCCGCTCAAAAAAGTACCATTTGAACATAAAAAAGGGCTACCTATATATAAGATATTCTTAAAATGCCCGTTTACCATGTAATATCACCAAATTTTTTGGGGATAAGTCCCTATGTTTAATACCTTTTGAAAAAACTAAATCTTTAAATGGAACGAATGAAAAAATTAGCAATACTTGTACTATTGGCTTTTTCAACAAAATTAGCTGCCCAAGAGAACAACAGGGTAATTACCACCGCGGTACCATTCCTTACAATAGCTGCAGATGCAAGATCGGCCGGTATGGGTGATATGGGTGTTGCAACCTCTACCGATGCGTATTCACAACAATGGAACCCCGCAAAGTTCGCTTTTGCAGAACGTAAGATGGGTGTTTCCGTAGGGTATACCCCGTACTTGGAAAGTGTAATTAAAGATATCGGCCTTTTGAGTGCCGGTTATTACAATAAAATTGATGATCAAAGTGCATTTGCCATCGGGCTTCGTTATTTTACGCTTGGCGAAATAGAATTGCGTCAGACGATCGAGGAGCAGGGAACTACGGTGAAACCGAATGAATTTACATTGGATGGATCTTACTCCCTAAAGCTGAGCCCTACATTTTCGATGGGTGTGGCCGGGCGCTACATACGTTCGCAATTGCGATTCCCTACCGAAGGCAACAACTCGCGGGCCGCTGGAGCCTTTGCTGTAGATGTAGCAGGGTATTACCGTTCTAGGGAAATTGCATATAACAGTTTCGATGGGCGTTGGAGAGCTGGTTTCAACATTTCTGATGTTGGAGGTAAAGTACAATACGACGAAGGTGGTCAAGAAAATTTTCTTCCGACGAACTTGGGATTGGGACTTGGCTTCGATTTGATTTTAGACCAGGACAATACGATTGCCTTCACTTCGGAATTCAATAAATTATTAGTGCCGACTCCTAGGGATTTTGATGACGATGGAGATATCGATGCGAATGACAATGATGAGTATCAGCAAATAGGATTCTTTAGTGGAATCTTTCAATCTTTTGGAGACGCCCCGGATGGCTTTGGAGAGGAATTAAAAGAATTTACGTGGGCCCTTGGGGCGGAGTATACCTATCAAGATGCCTTTATGGTGCGTACCGGGTATTTTAACGAAAGTGAAGAAAAAGGCGCACGAAAGTTCTTTACGCTTGGAGCGGGCTTCAAGTTTAACATTGTGCAAATTGACCTTTCCTATTTGTTCTCTACCTCTCAGGTAAAGAACCCTTTGGAGAACTCATTGCGGTTCTCACTTGCCTTCAATTTAGGCGATGAAATGTTTAATGACTAAAAGAAATCAAGGAAACATAGTAAGAAAGAACCCTGACCAGTATGTCAGGGTTTTTTATTTTGAAGCAATTCGAGTTTAAAAGTGCGGTCGAAAAATAGTACATTTAAGGAATCGATACCAACTTCGATACACGCTATACAAGGTGTGGGACCAATGTTGTGAGCATGCAAAAACAAAATCTTTCCTTTGAACTAACCATTTTTGATGATATTGATGAACTTCCTCAAGAAGGTAAGGAGCTGCTCCTGAGAGCGGTAGCGGCCCGAAAAAATGCCTATGCCCCCTATTCCCAATTTCAGGTGGGTGCTGCCCTGCTGCTAGCGAACGGTGCCGTGGTTATCGGAAACAACCAAGAGAATGCCTGTTACCCATCGGGACTCTGTGCGGAACGGGTGGCGATTTATCATGCAGGTGCTACCTACCCCGGAGAACCGATGAAGACATTGGCAATTACCGCAACCTCGGAAAAGTACGCCGTTGATAGGCCGGCGGCCCCATGTGGTAATTGTAGACAATCTATTTCTGAATACGAGGTGAAACAAGGGACTCCCATTAAAATTTTGATGATGGGAGAAACAGGTAAGGTATTGCAATGCAATTCGATTGCTGATTTATTGCCATTGGCTTTTGACGATAGCTTTTTATAAAGGAACGATTTAACTGCTCAGTCAATTTGCAGAGCATTCATCACCGCACCATTTAAGGTGTTTTAGAAGAATATCACAAGCTTGTTTTGATTCGTTTTCTGCATCACTTTTTTTCTACAAACCTTTTACTGCAATTTTTTTTCACTTATGATTTAATATGTATTTTTGTTTCCTTCATGAAGTAGTGGTCGTAGTAGTGATGAAAGCACTACTTTTGATAGTAATTAAGAAGTAATCAATGGAAAAAATCACCAAAGAGGTATATTTAAAATGGTATGAGGATATGCTGTTTTGGCGCAAGTTCGAAGACAAGCTTGCCGCGGTATATATTCAACAAAAAGTTAGAGGCTTTCTTCATCTATACAATGGGCAGGAGGCTGTTTTGGCAGGCGCCCTGCACGCGATGGATTTGACAAAAGACCGAATGATTACCGCCTATAGAAATCATGTGCAACCTATAGGGATGGGTGTTGATCCTAAAAAGGTGATGGCCGAATTATATGGTAAGGTGACCGGTACCTCCAAAGGAATGGGAGGTTCTATGCATATTTTCTCCAAAGAACATCGCTTTCATGGGGGACATGGAATCGTAGGGGGGCAGATACCGCTCGGCGCAGGTATGGCATTCGGCGATAAATATGCCGGAAGGGATAATGTAACCATCTGCTATATGGGGGATGGTGCTGTACGACAAGGGTCGTTGCATGAAACTTTTAACCTGGCAATGCTTTGGCAATTGCCGGTTGTATTTGTTTGTGAGAACAATGGGTATGCGATGGGTACTTCCGTGGCCCGCACTTCGTATTCAACCGAGATATGGAAACTGGGTCTGGGATATGAAATGCCATGTGGCCCTGTAGATGGGATGGATCCGGTGACAGTGGCCAAGGAAATGAGTAAGGCGATCGAACGTGCCAGAAGTGGAGGAGGCCCAACTTTCTTGGAAATGAAGACCTATCGTTATCGCGGTCACTCCATGTCAGATGCGCAACACTACCGTACCAAGGAAGAAGTGGAAGAGTACAAAAAAATAGACCCTATTACACAAGTACGCGATATCCTTCTGGAAAACGAATATGCAACAGATGAGGATATTAAAACAATTGGAACAAGAGTAAAGGCGATGGTGGCCGAATGCGAGAAATTTGCAGAAGAATCGGACTACCCACCTGTACAACAATTATACGACATGGTTTACGAACAGGAAGATTTTCCTTTTGTACCACATAAACTTTAAGTAGATGGCAGAAGTAATCAATATGCCCCGTTTGAGCGATACCATGGAAGAGGGTACCGTGGCCAAATGGTTGAAGCAGGTCGGGGACAAAATAGAGGAAGGTGATATCTTGGCGGAAATAGAAACCGACAAGGCAACCATGGAGTTTGAATCGTTTCACGAGGGAACGCTTCTGCACATTGGCATAGCTGAAGGAGATGGTGCGCCCGTTGATTCGCTGTTGGCAATTATTGGAGCGGAAGGGGAAGATATCTCTGGCCTATTAAACGGCAGTTCGGCACCAGCGGAGGAAAGTGCCGCAGTTGTGGAGGAAAGTGCCGCGCCCAAGGAAGAAACAGCGGATACAAGTGCAAGTGCAGCAGCGGAAGTCCCGGAGGGTGTTGAAGTGATAAAAATGCCGCGCCTGAGCGATACCATGGAAGAAGGTACCGTGGCAAGTTGGCTTAAGAAAGTAGGGGATACGGTAGAGGAAGGAGATATTCTTGCAGAAATTGAAACCGATAAGGCTACGATGGAATTCGAGTCGTTCTACTCGGGTACACTTTTGTACATAGGAATTCAAGAAGGAGAATCATCTCCTGTAGATGCGGTACTTGCTGTTATTGGACCTGAAGGTACGGATGTTGATTCTGTATTGAACGCAAAACCTGCAGCGGAAAAAACCGCTAACGTTGAAGCGGTCAAGGAAGAGAAAATAGTAGAAGCGCCGGTAGCTGTTAAAACAATGGCAGACGGACAACGGATTTTTGCTTCTCCCTTGGCAAAGAAAATTGCTTCTGATAAAGGAATCGACCTTTCACAAGTAACAGGTTCTGGTGATCAGGGCCGAATTGTAAAGAAAGATATAGAGAACTACCAGCCTGCGACAGTGGTAGCACCGGCAGCTCCGGTAGAGGAACCAAAAACAGCTTCGAATGCACTTGCCTCCCCAATGGTACAACTACCCGTGGGAGAAGAGAGCAGCGAGGAGGTAAAGAATTCGTCAATGCGAAAAACGATTGCGAAGGTATTGGTAAATTCCAAGCAATCTGCGCCCCATTTTTACCTTACGATAGAAGTAGATATGGACAGTGCGAAAGCAGCACGCGCCCAAATCAATAGTTTGCCGGAAACAAAGGTTTCTTTCAACGATATGGTAGTAAAGGCCTGTGCAATGGCATTGAAAAAACACCCGCAGGTAAATACCACTTGGAATGGTGATACCATTCGATACAACCATCATATAAGTGTTGGGGTAGCGGTCGCCGTAGATGAGGGCTTGGTCGTACCAGTAGTTAAGTTTACAGATCAAATGAGCCTTACCCAAATTGGAGCCTCGGTAAAAGATTTGGCAGGAAGAGCAAGAAACAAGAAGTTGACCATACCCGAAATGGAAGGAAGCACCTTTACCGTTTCCAATTTGGGCATGTTTGGGATCCAAGAATTCACTTCGATTATTAATCAGCCAAATTCAGCAATTTTATCCGTTGGCGCAATCGTTCAAAAACCGGTTGTTAAGAATGGAGAAATTGTAATTGGCCATACAATGAAAGTTACCTTGGCCTGTGATCATAGAACAGTAGACGGTGCAGTTGGAGCGCAGTTCCTGCAAACACTCAGGGCGTTTTTAGAGCATCCTGTGACAATGTTGGCTTAATAGGTTCAGATTGTTCTGCGCTTTGTAAAAGGTAGAGTCCTTTTAAACATATCAAAGCATTCCTGCTAGTTAGGGATGCTTTTTTTATCTTTAGAACTTAAGAAGATTATTATGAGAAAACTATTTGTGATGCTTTTATCAACGCTCAGTTTTGCCTGCGGTAGTAGCCAGTTGAAACAAACCGATGCAACCAATATACCCCAAGGTCCCGATGGTGTGAAAGGTAGTATTGTAGAACCTACCGAAGAGGTGGTGGCCAAACCCACCCAAGGTGCGGTCGGAAAAGAATTTACAGATGCAAAAAAAATAGGAGTGCATATGAACTTTTTGGCTTCCGATGAATTGCAAGGCCGTGATTCAGGAAGCGAAGGAATCGCAAAAGCAGCCGATTATATTTCAACAGCCTTTAAAGCGAGTGATGTTGCACCCTACTTTGTAAGTTATCGAGACACCTTATCCAATTTTAAAAAGATTGCCTACAACGTAGTGGGCGTCGTAGAAGGGACAGATCCAGTGCTTAAGAACGAGTATGTAATCATCGGTGCCCATTATGACCATATTGGTATTATAAATGGCGATGGTGCGGATAAAATCGCCAATGGCGCGAATGACAATGCGACCGGCACGAGTACGGTTATAGAGCTCGCACGCTATTTTGGGACGACTAAAAAGAATAAGCGCAGTATCATTTTTGCACTTTTTAGTGCAGAAGAGCAGGGACTGTTAGGCTCTGAACACCTTGCGAAAAAGTTGAAGGAGCAAAATTTGAATTTGTATGTGATGCTCAATTTTGAAATGGTGGGAGTGCCAATGGTCGGTAAAGACCATTTATTATACATGTCTGGATACGAACTTTCGAACATGGCGGAGGTTAGCAATAGTTATTCTGATATTACCTTTGCGGGCTTTCTACCAAAAGCAAAGGAATTTAGCCTCTTTAAAAGATCCGATAACTATCCGTTCCATACGGCATTCAATGTACCTTCCCAAACCTATAGCACCTTTGATTTTACCAATTTTGACCATTATCATAAGGTAGGGGATGAAGTTGATAAAATGGATTTAGAGCATATGGCCAAGGTAGTGAACAAGGGGATTCCTGTGATGGAAGGAATTGTGAATGCACCTACCAAAGAAATTAAATACAACTAATGGCTTCTATATTAATTACGGGGTCGAGCAGGGGAATAGGGTTTGAAATGGCCCGTCTTTTTGCCGACGAAGGGCATCAGGTATTGGCACTTTCTAGAAACGAAAAGCCTATTGCCGATTTGCAGCATAAAAATATTAAAACTTTTTCTTTTGACCTGGCCCAGGCTACCGATATGGATACATTGGCACGGTATCTAGAACAGGATTTTCCAAAAATAGATGTGTTGATCAATAACGCAGGAAAGCTATTGAACAAGCCTTTTTTAGATACCGATATGGCGTCTTTTGAGGAGGTGTATCGGGTGAATGTTTTTGGGGTAGCGGCCGTTACACAACTGGTGGTGCCCAGAATGCCCAAGACCGGTCATGTGATTACTATCAGTTCAATGGGCGGGGTACAGGGCAGTATGAAATTTCCGGGCCTTTCTGCCTATAGTTCCAGCAAGGCCGCCGTGATTACCCTTACCGAGTTATGGGCCGAAGAGTTTAAGGAAACCGGTCCGTCTTTTAATGTACTGGCGCTGGGAGCGGTACAGACAGAAATGCTTGAAGAGGCCTTTCCCGGGTACCAAGCCCCCGTGACCGCTTTAGAGATGGCGGCCTACATCAAAGAATTTGCTTTGAACGGGAACAAACACTTCAACGGCAAGTTACTACAAGTATCTAGTAGCACTCCCTGACCAAGCAGGGAAAGATCGAATTATTTTTTCGCAATGGAAAAAGAAAAAAATCGTTTTAGAAGAGGAAGCCAAATCGTAAATCGCTGCACCTTGCGCAATCATTTGAAGTGCGTATATATTACTGGGCAGGAGGTTTTTAAAGATGGTAGTCAGGGAAAAAAAACACGGCATTGGTGGCGTATGTCTTATATCGGAAGGGCCTGTGTCAAAGAATATGGTGTCATATTGGGGACTGTTTATGAAGCCATTTTTGCAATACCGCACTATGTTAGTATCGCTTTTGGCAACGGGTTTGGAATGTTGGTTTACTTGTTCAAAGGAGTAGGTGGCAAGCGGGGGTAATCGGCTGTTGCCTTAACTGTAGTATTGTTTCTAATCTTCTAAGAGAAAAACCCGTTCAATCCTATCCAGAGATGGAAACCTTTTAATAAACGCTGGCTTGTTCGAGTACATTAAATTTAGTGTGTCCATAGTTGTATCCCCATAGCCCGAGTGAAGTGCTGTTACAACCTCCATGCCTTTGATTACTTTGCCAAACGAGGGAAAACCAACCACCTTTTGAAAATTAATGGTGTCTAAGTAGGTGTTCTCTTTTAAGTTGATATACAGGTCGGTGCCCCTACTTTGCGGGCCTCCTCGCCCAAAACTTAAAGTCCCTCTGCTATTCCCTTTTAAGACAGGCTCATCTGGAACCTTGTTTGCTTGCCATAAAGTACGTTTTGTAGCATCGGTAGTACCGAACTGGGCCACAAAATCAGGGTAGACACGATAAAAAAGACCCTTGTCGAAAAAAGAATGCTTTACAAGTTGATAAAATCTGTCGGCGGCCTTTGGGGAATGCTTGCGAGTCACCTTAATATCAAAGCTTCCCTTCGAAGTTTCAAACCGGGTGGTATAACTTTCCGGAGCAGTTTCCTTTGTCCATTTCGTTTTAAAAACTTTCGGACCACAGCTTATGGCCAATAGCGCAAGCAAGACAATTACAAGTCTTCTCATTTGGTTTGATAAGGTTGTTTGGACAAGGGTGCAAAATAGCGGTTTTAAACAACGAACAAGTATCAATCATTATAAATTCTTGCCTGTTTTATATAGAGTTGTCGGTCAGCACCGTCCAATTTGAACTCCACGTCAATACCGAGGTCTAGATAGGCTTTTGACCTATATTTTTTCTTATGAAAGTATTGCTTTACCAAGGCCAATTGATTTGCCAAATGTTCTATTTCTTTTTGAGACATGGTTAATTCGCCATTGGTAAGACTAGAAGTAGTGATAATGTCAATGGTATTCTTGTAAAGCATATCGGCCTGGTCGGGATAGCAAATAAATTGGTCGCTCGTGATATCTGTGTTCGGGGCTACGACATTCTCATTGCCCAATTGAGCGTTTACCACAAAACCCTGGGTGTCTTTTCGATACAAATTTTTTGTGATTGCTACGCCGTTGACGGCTTCGTTGGGGAACGAACGATGCACTAGAATACCCATAAATACTTGCTGTTGAGGGATGTCGAAGTACGCACGTTCCATATATGCTTCGTAGGACCAAAGGCTGGCCCAAACTTTTTTAATCGCTTTTTCGATTGTTTTTTTCGGATGGTCCAAGATGCCTGTTTTGGAGGTATATAACCCCGCTCCGGAAAACCCTTTGGTGTCTTCGGCATTCGTTGATGAACGAAAGCGCATTCTGTCAGTGCCATTGGTTTTAGAGATTCTTTTTTCAACGGTGCTAAGGAATGCCTTGTTTAGAGGTGTTTTTGTGATGCTTTTTCTAAGTTTTTTTAATAGCGTACGGATGGAGTCCTGATCCGTGGTCGTGTTCAAAAGAAGTATTTTCTCAAGAAGGGGTCTTCCTCCTGCACTTTCCATATGTTTATCGTAAAAGAAAAAAGGGATGGCAAAAGCACCCTCAGGTGTTTTAAAGGCTGCCTTTTTACTTAATTGGTACAATAGGCCAAAATTGGCCGCTTTGTTCCCCACAAAATCCGATGACCGTTTCTGTATATTTTCGACTCCTACCAAAGAATCTACGCGCAGATCATGGGTTAGCTTTATTCGTTTTTGTCTTCTTTTTATGGGACGTTTGCTTTTACTCACGCGAAGCAAAAAAGTATGGCTTTTTACTTCGTATTGCACCCATTTTCCCTTTAGTCGTGAAATAGGCGCATCAAGAAATATCTTTTTATAGGCGGCAATGGGGATTTTTCGATTTTGTCCCAAAATAGTCAAGTGGCTCAACGGGGTTTGGAACTCCGATACTATGATTCCCGCAACCGTAGGAAGGTATAAAGGGGTTTCGTTTAACACGATTATATCATTTGGTCGTATGAGGTCTTTTTCAGCTTCAAAATCACCAATAAACCGCAGTATTCCACGGCCTTTAAATTTGCTAATGGCTTGGTAGTCCAGTTGCCCATAAATGTCCGAGGGATATAAAATAGGTATAAAGGTCTTGAGATGGTTCGCTTCTTTTTGCAACCGATTGCTATTCAAAAGAAATGTGAGGTCATGCTTTGTAAACGTATTCTGTTGTACTAGCTGGTGCAATCGTATTATGCTGGCAGGTTCCATAGCATCGGAGGCGGCAATTTCAAGGCTGTAGCGGTTTTGATTTTTAAAATGATTGAGGTTGCCAAGTAAAAAGCGACGCTTTTTACTTGTGGAATAGTTATGTTCATTAAAATAACCGAGTTCCCCTCGATAATTTAAATACTCGTTGCAGAAAGCATAATGGTATTTGTAGTTCTTGGCGTTTAGGAAATAGAGCTTTTCAGAATTCAGGTCGAAAACCAATTTTACGGCATTTACCTGCCCATACTTTTCTACTAAAGGAGTTCCGCTTAACTTTTCAAAATCTTCTGGCGTTTCCAATTTGTTTAGGTACGACTGTCCAAACAATACCTGCATCGGGATGGCAAAAATAAGAAGTAATGTAAAAACTCGCATACGGGTAGCGCTTCAGATGACTTTTTATAATTCTTCAATAAAGGTACAGGTAAGATATTCAAAAGCAAACTGGCTGTGAGGGAAGTATGCTTTTTGTTTAGGGAACGATTCACCAACAATTCTTTGGTAGTCCTATCGAATCGAAAAATCTATATGACTTCCATATAAAAGAGTGTTTTGACCTAGCTTTAAATACCCTATTTTTGCCGTAATGGACGATATTCTCGAAAAATACATTCCAGGAAGGTCGGTAGATCCTTGTTTGACATTAATAAAACAAACAGGCGTTCATCTTAAGATCGTAAATGAGCGTGTCACTCGACATGGTGATTACCGTCGATTGCCAAATGGAAAGCATCAAATTACTGTAAATGCAACCTTGAACAAATACCGTTTTCTGATTACACTTATACATGAAATAGCGCATTTGGTAGCCTTTGAAAAATACGGGCGCCGTATTAAGCCACACGGGAAAGAATGGAAACATACGTTTCAGCAGCTAATGCTTCCGTTTATACGACCAGAGATTTTTCCGTCGAAGTTGTTACCGCTTTTGGCAAGGCATTTTAAAAATCCAAAGGCAAGTAGTAGTACCGATGCACAGTTGTCAATAGCCTTGAAGGAGTACGACACACAACATACGGATAAATCCTACGTTTTTGAATTACCCTTTGGAAGTGTTTTTCGTATTTACAATGGTAAACTTTATAAAAAAGGGAATAAACGCGTCAAACGATATGAATGTATTGAAATGGCCACGGGCAAAATGTATCTCTTTCAACCAAATGCTCAAGTAGACTTAATAAAAGATTAAATATGAACAAGAATTATTACGCAGTTTTAATGGCCGGAGGAGTCGGATCACGATTTTGGCCCATTAGTACAACTGAAAATCCCAAGCAGTTCCACGATATGTTGGGTACGGGAGACACCCTTATACAAAAGACCTTTAAGCGTTTGAATAAGTTTGTGCCTACAGAGAACATCCTTATTTTAACGAACGAACGATACAATGATTTAGTCCTGGAACAATTGCCCTTGGTAAAACAGGAACAGGTTGTTTTAGAGCCGGCCATGCGAAATACGGCACCATGTATCTTGTACGCGGCACTAAAAATTCAAAAGATGAACCCTAACGGGGTGATGATCGTGGCACCCAGTGACCATTGGATAGAAGATGAGGCTGCTTTTGCGAAAGATGTAATTAGCTGTTTTGATAAATGTGAAAAGGAAGAAGTACTGTGTACCCTAGGTATTAAACCTACTTTTCCCAATACCGGTTTTGGATACATCGAGTTTGAGAAACCTAGTGGAGAAGGCTTGAAAAAAGTACAGCAGTTTCGAGAGAAACCAACCTATGAAACGGCCAAAGAATTTTTGGCTCAGGGTAATTTTTTATGGAACGCGGGCATCTTTATGTGGAGTGTAAAAACCATCGTGAACGCATTTAAAAATTACCAGCCGGCACAGTACGAACTCTTTGAGACAGGAATGTCGTGTTATAATAATTCTGACGAGGCCGACTTTATTAAGGAAAACTATCCAAAGGCGGAAAACATCTCAATAGACTACGCTATTTTGGAAAACTCAAAAGCTATTTTTGTCCTTCCGGCGACCTTCGATTGGAATGACCTGGGTACTTGGGGGTCGCTATATGATAAGTTAGACAAAGATGGCGACAATAACGCCGTGGTCAACAGTAAGGTCATCAGCCAAGATGCTAGCGGTAATATGATCCGTTCCCCAAAGGATAAGATTGTGGTCGTAGACGGACTGGAAGACTACATTATTGTAGATAAGGAAGAGGTGTTGCTTATCTACCCCAAATCGAAAGAACAGGATATAAAACAGGTGCTGGCCAAGGTAAAAGATAAATTCGGAGACCAATATGCGTAGATATGAGTGAAGAAACAGAACAACATAACCAAGACCACTTAGAAGAACCGGTTCAGAGCAAACAGGAAGTAAAAAAGGACTTTCAAGGACTTCTTGGGAGTACCAAGAAATTTCTTAGTGAACTGTTGGACATTCGTAGCAATACCGATCAGGAAGCTACGAAAGAAGCCATTATTGCCGATATTCCTTTTAAGGGGCATACGTCTTGGATTTTAATTTGTTCTATTTTTATTGCCTCCATTGGCCTCAATGCGAACTCAACCGCAGTAGTAATCGGAGCGATGTTAATTTCTCCCCTTATGGGGCCTATTCTAGGTATGGGAATGTCTTTGGCAATCAATGATATTGATACCCTTAGACGCTCACTCAAGAACCTCACTGTAATGGTGGTGCTAAGTGTGCTCACGGCCTTTCTGTTTTTCTGGGTCTTTCCCTTAAAGACAGATTCTTCTGAGTTGTTAGCGCGCGTAAAACCAGATATTCGAGATGTATTGATAGCCTTTTTTGGTGGCTTGGCCCTGGTTATTGCACGTGCAAAAAAAGGAACGATCGCCAGTGTTATTTTTGGGGTTGCGATTGCCACGGCATTGATGCCACCACTCTGTACCGTTGGTTATGGCTTGGCGATCGGCAGGTGGGATTATGCGGGCGGAGCAATGTTGCTTTTTGGGATAAATACCATTTTTATTGGCTTGGCGACGTTTTTGGTGTTAAAGATTCTGCGCTTCCCGATGGTGCGGTATGCAAACTCCAAACGTCGTAGGTTTATAGCGCGCCTGGTTTCTGTAATCGCCTTGGCGGTCATGATTCCGGCGGGATGGATCTTTTGGGGTGTTTATAAGGAGTTTAAGTTCAATAGTGAGGCGAGTCAGTTTATTCAGGAAAATATAACACCTTACACGTTTACAAAGGATGGCCGTTTTTTGAATGACCTTTCGGTATTGAACTATAAACGAGATGAGGTTTCCTCTGTTGAACTTATTTTTATGGGGAATGAAGGTGTGCCCGATGGGGTCATAGCGACCTGGGAATCTAAAATGCAAAAATTCAAGTATTTGAAAGACTGTGACCTCAAAATCATTCAGGGCTCTCAGAACGATCAAGTAAATCAACTAAAATATGTTGATGAACTGTACCAATCCCAAAAGAGTGAATTATTGGGGAAAGACGAAAAGATCCGTTTGTTGGAAATGGAATTGAACCGAATGAAAAAATCGGCAGCACGGCAAATTCCTTTTCAGGACATTAGTGCAGAAGCCAAGAGCAATTATGAAAATTTAGAATCTTTGGGCTTTGCCGATGCGGTTGTGACCGACTTTAAAAAGACAGATACCATCCCGGTATTTGAGGCAAAATGGAAGCGGTCGGCGAAACGGGCCAAGGTAGTTGCTGATACCAAAAAATTACACAATTGGTTAAAAATCAGATTAAAAGATAGCACTATTCAGTTAAAAGAAATTGTTCAGGACTAAGGCGCGATACATCCGTTTTTAAGGGAGTAGTTGCCAGCTGTTTTAATTTCTTTCCTCAATATACATTTGTCGTACTTTTTTAAAGAGCTCAGAGGAGTAAACGAAGTCGGTTACTGCCTCGTTATCGGTTTTGAAGATTTCGTGTTTGCTACCTTCCCATTCTTTTAATCCATCCTTTAAGAAAAGGATTTTTTCACCGATCTGCATTACCGAGTTCATATCGTGGGTGTTGATAACGGTAGTAATATCGTATTCTTCGGTTATTTCTTTAATTAGGTCATCAATGAGGATGGCCGTTTTAGGATCGAGTCCTGAGTTCGGCTCGTCGCAGAAGAGGTACTTCGGGTTCATTACAATCGCCCGGGCAATAGCAACTCTTTTTTGCATACCTCCCGAAATTTCAGAAGGAAATTTATGATGGGCATCTATTAAGTTTACCCTTTTTAGGACCGTATCTACGCGGTCCGTCATTTCCGATTTTGATTGTTTGGTGAACATTTCCAAAGGAAACTGAACATTACCGGCAACCGTCATGCTATCAAAAAGGGCGCTTCCTTGAAATACCATGCCCATTTCTTGTCGCAAGTCGCGCTTTTCATCAGTGCTGAGTTTCGAATAGCTTTTATTGTCATAGCAAATATCACCTTCTTCAGGGGTAAAGAGTCCCAGAAGGCACTTAAGGAATACGGTTTTTCCCGAACCACTCTGCCCTATGATCAAATTGGTCTTGCCATTTTCGAAAATGGTCGATAGGCCCTTTAGTACATGGGCATCTCCAAATGATTTATGAATATCTCTAACCTCTATCATTAGCCCAGTAAAAGTTGTGTTAGTATATAATTTAGAATAATGATGACGACACTGGTCCATACAAACGAGGTAGTACTCGCTTTCCCAACCTCTAAGGCGCCCCCCTTCATATAATAACCATGAAAGGATGGTACGGTGGCAATTACAAAAGCAAATAATAAGGTCTTTATAAAGGCGTATGCAATGTGAAACGGAATAAAGTCAAGTGTAAGGCCTGTTACAAAATCTGTACTGGTTAAAAACCCACCGGAAACGCCTGCCAACCAACCTCCAAAAATACCCACGTACATCGAAATTGCGATGGCAAAGGGGTAAAACAGCATGGCGATAATCTTTGGGAACACCAGGTAGTTCAATGAATTTACGCCCATTACTTCCAAAGCATCGATCTGTTCGGTGACTCGCATCGTTCCAATACTCGATGTGATGTAAGATCCCACCTTCCCGGCCATGATGATAGATACAAAGGTAGGGGCGAATTCAAGGATGACCGATTGCCTCGTCGCAAATCCAATCAAATTTTTTGGAATGATGGGATTGTTGAGATTTAGGGCTGTTTGGATAGTAACAACCGCACCGATAAAGAAAGAAATAAAAATTATAATACCCAGAGAACCATATACCAATTCATCTATTTCCTTCAAAACAAGGGTCTTCATAATACGCCATTTGGTAGGCTTTTTGAAGATTTCCCGCAGCATAATAAAATAGCTGCCGATCTGAGTAAGGTAGTTCATGAAATAAAAATAGACTTCTTAAAGTAAAAATAACAATAATGAATATCATTTAACCCTGATTTCAAATATTAAGGTTGAATTTATTTACTTTTATGCCATCAATTCATAACCCTTGTTCATGCGCATTAAACCACTATTGTTTTTAATCTTACTACTTGCCTTCAGTCCTTCGATGTCCAATGCCCAAAGAAAGTCGAAAAGTATGTCTAAAAAATCGGAAAACACCCAATTAATGACGAGACCCAAACTGGTCGTTGGTATTGTGGTAGACCAAATGCGTTATGATTATCTCACTCGATTTTGGGGCCATTACGGGGATGGAGGTTTTAAACGTTTGGTGAACGAAGGTTTTAATTGTAAAAATAACCACTTTAACTATGCACCTACTAGCACAGGTCCCGGGCATGCATCTGTTTATACAGGTACTACCCCGGCTACACACGGTATTATTGGGAATGACTGGTATGACAAGGCTTCTGGTACAGAGGTCTATTGCGCCTCCGACAGTACGTATCTTTCAGTGGGAACCGCTTCGGATGCAGGTAAAATGTCACCGCATAGATTAAATGTAAGTACCGTCACCGACGAATTGCGATTGCACACCGAAATGCGGAGTAAAACAATTGCGGTGGCTTTAAAGGATAGGGGTGCAATCTTACCTGGTGGCCATACGGCGAATGCCGCTTATTGGTTTAGCGGCGAAGATGAGGGGCAATGGGTCAGTAGTACCTATTACATGAATACACTCCCTAAATGGGTCGATGATTTCAATGCCTCTGGAGTGATAAAAAGCTATAAAAAGCCTTGGACTACCTTGAAAGATATCGCTAGCTATGTAGAGAGTGGTCCCGATAACAATCCCTATGAAGGGCTTTTCGAAACGGAGACGACCCCCACTTTCCCGCATGATACTCCAAACATGGTAAATAAGAATCTTGACTTCGAGATCCTGAAATATAC
Organism: uncultured Flavobacteriaceae bacterium; assembly: GCA_938020445.1. Lineage (GTDB taxonomy): Bacteria > Bacteroidota > Bacteroidia > Flavobacteriales > Flavobacteriaceae > Pelagihabitans. Next base: position 31,926 of record CALIIC010000018.1, read on the forward strand.
ACCTTACGGAAACAGTCTTACCACAGATTTTGCCTTAAAGGCACTTGAAGCAGAAAGGTTAGGAGATGATGGTATTACCGATTTTTTGGCGATCAGTTTCTCAAGTACCGATTATGTTGGGCATAAGTTTGGTGTGAATTCTAAAGAGATACAGGATACCTACCTGCATCTGGACAAGGACCTGGAACGTCTCTTAAATGCCTTGGACAAAAAGGTAGGAAAAGATGCTTATACCGTGTTTTTAACAGCTGATCACGGGGCTATAGATGTACCAGGGTATTTGAAAGCCCAAAAGATTCCGGCCGGATATATGAATTGGGACGTTATCAAAGCTGAATTCGGGGAATTTTTACAGTTTACCTACGGTACTACTGATATTGTTAAGAACTTCTCGAACTACCAGTTCTTTTTAGATCACAAAATCATAAAAAACCTTGACTTAAAAGTAGGGGAGGTACAGAAGGTTTTGGCAAGGGAACTACTGAATTACAAGGGTATAGACCGTGTTTATACCGGGGAACAAATGCTACAAAACAACTACACCAGTGGCATTCCTTATATTCTGCAAAACGGCTATCATCAAAAACGCTCCGGTGATATCTTGGTAGTATTGCAACCCGGAACCATTACCTATCCCGAAACGGGCTCTACACATGGCTCACCTCAAATTTATGATACCCATGTGCCACTCTTGTTTTATGGGACGGGGATTCGCAAAGGCAGTACGGTCGAAAGAACGGAGATTCCCGATATTGCTCCAACCATTGCGAGTTTGCTAGGAATCGCTTTTCCAAACGGAAGTACGGGGACTCCCATTCTCAAAGTGTTGGAAAAATAAAAACGACTATGAACAAGGATCCCATAGGTATGTTTGATTCCGGTGTCGGAGGCACCTCTATTTGGAAAGAGGTTCGCAAGCTATTACCAAATGAGGATACTATCTTTTTGGCAGATAGTAAAAATGCGCCCTATGGTGAGAAATCAGAAGCCGAAATACAGGGTTTAAGTATAAAAAATACGGAATTACTGTTAGAGAAGAAGTGCAAACTCATTATTGTGGCCTGTAATACGGCGACCACGAATGCGATTGACTATTTGCGAAAAACCTATGATGTTCCTTTTATTGGAATAGAGCCTGCCATTAAACCGGCCGCCTTGCAATCTACGTCGAAAACAGTGGGAATTCTAGCTACCAAAGGTACATTGAGCAGTAGCCTTTTTCATAGCACTTCGGAAAACTATGCTGCTGGAATCCAGATTATCGAACAGGAAGGTACGGGCCTGGTGCCTTTAATTGAAGCTGGTAAGACAGATTCGGAGGAAACCCGAAAACTCCTAAAACGTTATTTGGCACCTATGATTTCAGCGAATATAGATTACCTGGTATTGGGGTGCACTCATTATCCCTATTTGGTGCCAATCTTAAAATCAATATTACCGGCCCATGTAAAGATTATTGATTCAGGAGCCGCGGTGGCAAAACAGACCAAAGCTGTCCTGGAAAAAAACAATGCACTGAAACGGGAAGTTGAAAAAGGCGATAGTACGTTTTATACAAATAACAGCGTACAGACCCTAAGCAGTTTTTTGAAAGACTCTGCGCCAACCAATATAACCTATCTAGACTTTTAGTTTGTTCTTTCTCCGATAGGTCAAATAGGTGAAATCAAAGGAGTGTCGTTCATCTTTGGGGTGAAAAACTTCTGTTGTCAACTCCCAAATTGTTTCGTCTATTTCAGGAAAAAAGGTGTCGGCATTTTCAAAAGTAGTATGTACTCTGGTCAGCTCGATCAAATTGGAAAATTTTTCGGCCTGCCGATATATTTCACCGCCACCAATAATAAAGACCAATGGTTCCTCTTCCACCAGTGCCAATGCGGCTTCAATAGAATGAACTACATGGCAATTATCAAAATCAATTTTATAGTTTTTATCGCGGGTAATCACAATATGTTTTCGCTTGGGCAATGGTTTTGGAAAACTCTCAAAGGTTTTTCGCCCCATAATAATACTGTGACCGGTAGTCAGTTTTTTAAAGCGCTTAAAGTCATTGGGTAAGTGCCAAAGCAAGTCGTTGTCCTTGCCAAGAGCATTGTCTTCTGCCGCTGCAGCAATCATGGTGATAGTGTTCAAAGGTCTTTTTTTTTATTAATGTTGGTCAAGGGGAAATCGGTTTCGATTTCTTTTTGCAGTGCTGCAATGCGCTGACGTTGTTTAGCGACCAATTTTTCACGTTGGTTGCGTTCCCAAGCCTTTCCCATAAATTTTTGGGTAAAGAATACGTTAAAAGCATGAATGACAAATAGAAAGGCCCAAAAAGTAATGCCCCAAACAAACCAATCATAGCGTTCGCCGTATTTTAATATTTTATTGATGAGTACTAAAAAAACACTCCCAATTAGAAAAATGACGAAGTGAATATAGACTCTTTTTTTTTGTTTGATACGAGTTTGTGCATGCTCAAGAAGCTCGTGTTGTTCGAGGTCGACTTCTGAAGTAGTTTTATTTTTAGAGAACATCACTAAGCAGTATCTTTAAACACAAAGATACGGCAATTGCGCGTTTCTGATTTTTGATGGGTATGGATAAAATTCGAAAACAGTTCCCCGTTTTAGGGCAATATATTTATGCAAATACGGCGGCATCGGGACTGTTGTATGACGGACTATTGGAGTGGCGACAGGAACATGACCTTGATTTCCTAATTAGCGGGAGCCTTATGAAAATGAAGGCAATGCATGATCAAACTCCGCAGGTGCGAAAGACGGTGGCGCGCTTTTTTAATTGTACGAAGGGCAACGTTGCATTGGTGCCCAATTTTTCCCTAGGGCTTAACTTACTGTTAGAAGGCCTTTCTAAAAAACACAAAGTGCTACTTTTGGAAAATGACTACCCTTCTGTCAATTGGCCATTTGAAAGTCGGGATTTTGAGATTGAATATGTTTCGATAGATGCCAATCTTGAAGATGGTATTGCCAGCGCGGTGCGATCAAAAGGGATAACCGTTTTGGCCCTCAGCTTGGTACAATGGTTGAATGGGATACAAATTGATATGGAATTTTTAACGCAATTGAAAAAAGAATTTCCAGATCTCTTGATTATCGCGGATGGAACTCAGTTTTGTGGTATCACCGATTTCGATTTTGAAAAAGCTCCTTTGGATGTATTGGGTGCCAGTGGATACAAGTGGTTGTTGGCCGGCTATGGAAATGGTTTTATGCTGTTCAAGGATACGATCAAGAATGCCGTTGCCGTGAAATCGGTCGGGTTTAATGCCGCGAACGGAAATTTTGAGGAAAAAGAGCATATTCGTTTTGCGAAATATTTTGAACCAGGGCATTTGGATACCTTCAACTTTGGTAGCTTGAAATATTCCCTGGAGTTTTTACATGACATTGGCATGGCAAAAATCGAAATGCAGCTAAAACGACTGTCGGAAAAGGCTAAAGAGGAGTTTACCGCTCTTGGTCTGTTAGAAGAGTCGGTGGTAAATAGAAAGGGGCATAGTACCATTTTTAATATAAAGGGAAGCAATGCCTTGTATCAAAAACTATTGGAAAATGATGTTGTGTGCGCACAACGAGGTGGTGGAATACGCCTTAGTTTTCACTTTTATAATACTGAAAAAGAGGTTGATAGTATTGTGAAAATCTTGAAAACAGGGATGTGAGCTTTGCGCACTTGTAAAATTGGAGCAGGGTTTTTTATCGAAGTTCCTTAAAAGTAAGGGAATTATTACCAAATTGATAAAACTGACATAAGTCATTGTATACTAGCATATTTATGCGCTAATTTTGCCAAAAATTTTAAAATTTAAATCATGGCAATAGCTAAACAATATCTAAAGACAAAACCAGTTTGTAAGGTAACTTTTACAGTACCTGCAGAAGAGGCTAAAAAAGTAGCAGTAGTTGGCGACTTCAACAACTGGAGTACAAAAGGAAGTTCTTTGAAAAAATTGAAGAACGGAAACTTCAAAGGAACCTTTGAATTACCAAAAGAAGGTAGCTACGAGTTCAAATACATCATCGATGGTGCCTATGTGAATGAGGCCGAGGCAGATCGTTACCAGTGGAACGATTTCGCCGGTGCTGAAAATGCAGTACTAGAATTGTAGTCGATCAGTACGAATTAAAAAAGCCTGAGTGTAGTTTCCACTCAGGCTTTTCTTTTTAGAAGTGATGCGTTTTATTTTTCTATTTGTACTCCTTTCCAAAAGGCGACCTTGCCTTTAATACCCTTTGCAAGTTCACTTACCTCTGGATAGTACCAAGCGGCATCAACGTTTTCCTTACCGTCAACTTCGAGCGTGTAGTAGGAAGCAACTCCTTTCCACGGGCAGGTGGTATGCGTGGTACTTTCTTTAAAAAATTCACTTTTTATACTTTCTGAAGGGAAATAGTGATTGTTTTCTATGACCACGGTCTCATCACTTTCCGCGATGACGGTGTTGTTCCAAATTGCTTTCATTTGCTACTGTTTTTTAATTAGTCGATATCCCGCCCCTCTTTGTAAGGTACGCTAATGGTGCGAGAGGTTCGGATGTTATTGTTTTTTTTCAAAGACATAGTTTGCATACAGCTTATTGGCGTCCGTATAGTGTTTGATAACTTGCAGCCCCGATTGATCTGCCAACCAGTTAACGGTGGCATCATCATATTTTTGAGAAATTTCGGTATGAATGGTTTCCCAAGGTTTAAAATCAATTGCTAGGTCCAGTTTGTTAATGGTGACGGTCTGCTCTTTCTTTGATACCAGGTAACTTTTGGCAGTTCCCGTCTCCGGGTCGTATACCTCCCAATGAAGAAAATCATCGAGTTCAAAAGTGCCTCCCAATTCCTTATTGATTCGTGTTAGAACATTCTTATTAAAGGCGGCAGTTATACCGGTTGGGTCATTGTAGGCATCTAATATCGTCTGCGGATTTTTCTTAAGGTCAAGGCCTACGAAAAACAAATCGCCTTCTTGCATCAAGGCTTGTACCTGGCTTAGAAAAACAATGGCTTGTTTGTGCAAAAGGTTGCCAATGTTTGAGCCCAGAAAAAGAATCACTTTCCTACCTTCATTTTCCGAATTTATTCTTTCTAGGGCCTCAAAATAGGTGCCCTGCTGCGGAACTACCGAAACCTTGGGTAGTTCCTCTTGTAAAGAAACGCTTAATCCGTCGAGTACATGCTGGCTTATATCGATAGGGCGATAAGTGAAATTTTTAGTTTTTTCTGAAAGTTGTCGCAAAAGTACCTTGGTTTTCTTGCCATCGCCGGCCCCAAGTTCAATTAAATTAAAAGGGGCTTCACCTTCCGAGAAGAAATCGGTGATTTCTTGCTTGTGCGTTTCAAATATTTCGAATTCCGCATCGGTAAGATAGTATTCAGGCATCTGCATGATGTCCTGAAACAACTTGTCTCCAATGGCATCATAAAAGTATTTTGAGGATAAATGTTTGGGAAATGCAGTAAGCCCGGTATAGACCTCTTCCTCAAATTGGGTCTTGAAAGTAAGTAGTGTTTCTTGTTGCATGTATGCTATGTCGTATTTATTTGACTAACCTTAATCCGGTGTATTGCCATCTTAAGTGTGTCTGGAAAAAATTTCGATAGGTCGGCCTTGTATGTTTTTTTGGAGTGGCGACCGAACCACCCCGAAGTACTTTTTGGTTTACCATAAACTTACCGTTGTACTCGCCTAGGGCACCGGGTGCCTTTTGGTAATTGGGATAGGGCAGATACGCGCTTTCCGTCCATTCCCACCGGCTGCCCCATGGGAAGAATTGCTGCGCCGCTTCCCATTCGAATTCGGTAGGCAACCTACAGCCTTTCCATTGTGCAAAGGCAAAAGCTTCGAAATAAGAAATATGTGCTGCCGGTGCATCGGGGTCAATGAGTGTCAACCCTTTCAGGGTATAGGAATACCATTCCCCATCTATTTTATGCCAATACAAGGGCGCCTTTATATCGTTTTGTTGCACCCAATCCCACCCTTCGGCATGCCATAGGTCGAATTGCATGTATCCGCCCGCGGTTATAAAATCTATGATATCCTGATTGGTCGTCAACTTGTTCGCTATTTGATATGAATTCAGGTATACTTTGTGTTTTCCTAATTCATTGTCATAACAAAAATCGGTTGAATTGTGTCCTATTTCGTAAAGTCCTTCCTCCATCGAAATCCATTCCTTTTGATGGCCTTCCAATGGATGCTCCTTAAAAGAATCAGAGTACACGGGAAGCAACGGATTGTTTCCCAAAATGTATTTGATATCGGTCAAAAGCAGCTCTTGATGCTGTTTTTCATGGTGTATGCCTATTTCCAGTAAATCGAGTACTTCCTGGTCCCGGGGTTGCTCAAAAAAGGTTTTGATTCCCTGGGTCACATAAGTTCTATATTCATATACGCGCTGTACTGAAGGTCTAGATAAATTTCCACGGTCTGACCGTACAACCCTTTTCCCTACGGTCTCATAGTAACTATTAAAGACAAAGGAAAAATCGTCATCAAAGAGTTCATAGTCCCGTGCATGCGCTTTTAAAATAAATTCTTCAAAAAACCAGGTCGTATGGCCCAAATGCCATTTTGGGGGAGATACATCCACTACAGGCTGTACTACATAATCTTCTATTTCCAAGGGAGAGCAAAGGTCCTCAGTGTGCTTTCGGGTTTCTAAAAAGAAATCCAATAAGGAATCGGTAAGAATCATGGTGAAAAATATATTTGGTAACACTTTATTACTTCAACCGCCGTGCCATGTCATAAGACTAAAAATAGACAGAAAACTTACAATTAATCGCCGCTATTTTAAACTTTTCAAGGGTTGTAAGGATATTTCAACTGACGCCTGCAAAAAAGGACTTCCAATCTTGCTGTAGAAGCGAACAATTGATTCATACGTAAAGATACAAAGAATCGAATGGGCAAGCCTGCTGTAAAAATGTCAAAAAATGGATGAGAATAACAGTCATTTGGGAAATTGTTCTTACACCCTACACTAGCTTAGCTTTTCAAAAGTATATGGGCCAACCCATTCATACTTTAAGTGATAATAGTGCTTGGTCAGGTTTAAAGGGAAAACGGAATCTTCAATGGTGTAATCATTGTATTTAATGATACAGCAACACCGCTTTTTTATGAAGATCAAAGAAGTGTGTAGTTCGTCGAATTATCAGTAATAAGCAGGGATAGGAGCAATAACGGCCCGTTAAATACGTTTAAAAATAGTTCGACACTGAACAAATTTAAATACAAAAAGTATGATGCGTCCCATGAAATTCAAAATACTACCTACAACAGCTATGTCTTCGTCGCTATACATGCTACTGGCCCTCTTTTTTTTACTTTCCAGTTGTGCGAAAGATGATACTCCCGATAAAGACGTGTTGGAAGATGCTTCTGACGAACAGGTAGATGATCCTGATGGGAACGATGATTCTGACGATTCAGATGATTCCAATGACGTAGATGGTGTTTTTGGAGATATTAATGAAGATGGAGCCCTGAATATCTTGGTTCTCGGGTCTACCAGATCCATACATACGGGTACTACGGCCTTTTCAGTTGAATCGACGGCTAGTGAGCTGCAAAAGATATTGACTTCCGATACCAATATTACCGCTACGGTATACGTCGCGGCGGAAGATATGTATCAGAATAAGCAAATTTCAGTAGGCTTGGGGTCTGGTGGGAGCACCTATGATTATACCTTTTCTAGACATTCCCTAATGCAATATTACTATTGGCCGGAAGGTTATGAAGATCGTATGCAAAACCTAGCTGGTAACAAAGACAAAGATTGGGATTATGTGGTAATCGCCGCCGACCCGTACATTGTTGCTACGGTGCCGGGTTACTATTCGTTGGGTGTAAATAAAATAGCCTCGAAGGTAGAAGAGGGCAATGCAAGAGCGCTTTTACTTATGATGTGGCCCAAGGAACCAATAGCTGGTGTATCCATAGAGCATTTCGAAGAATTTACGTACCGTACGTCAGATGGGGCGAAGACCGATGTGGCAACAGTGCCCGCTGGTTTGGTTTGGAATGCCCTTTCCAATGATAAGCAAGATGAGGCCGCCATGCATCCTACACCAAATGGTGCTTATGTGGCTGCGGCTTCCATCTATTCCCATATTTTTAATGAGAGTGCCTCCACATCCGGTTACGAATATGACAACGCTATTGCGGATACGGCATTTGAAACCGTTAAGGAAGCATTGGATAAAACGCATTATACGGGAAAAGCGAACTTTGTTTCTCCTTTTATGGCCTGTGATATACAGGAGGTAGAACTTAATTATAACCATACCGGTACGAGTTCTGAAAATGGTATTTTAGGTGGTTTGCGATGGGTAATCGATAAGTCGGATAGGTCTCTTGTAAAAGATGGGACACCTCCTATCAATTTTAATTATGGAAGGGCCAATACGAATTTTGAGGCAAATAAACGTTATAAAATCGACGCTTCGAAATTCGATTTTTCACTTGGATTTCCAATGCAGGACGGCTCCATTAATGGGGATGTGTCGATGCAATATGGCTTGGACAAGCGATTCTCGGATTCTGAAAACGGAACTGATTTGGGTACGGCACTTTACATGGTAAGAAACGCCGAGCTACCACAAGGGCGTGCTGTCCCTGTTCGAACGTTGTACGTGCAATTAAGGGAAGCCATACCAGGGCAATCGGCCTACCGTGATAACTGGCATATGCACCGTGACTTAGATAAGGCAATCGGTGGTTTTATGTACACGTTGCTTACCGGAGATTGTGCTTTGGGCGATGAACCTGCCGATAAGGCGTCTGGGGAGTGGAACTCTTGGATGGCTCATAAAATTGGCTATGAAACCGCTTGGAACCTTATGTATATGGAGGCTGCTCCTGCATGCAATTAGGAGTGTCGGCAAGAGACGTAAATTTGGTTGAATGAATTTTAAACAGCTACTATCCCTTTTATATGAGGGTGTGGGTTGTAATCTACAAGGGTGAAGTCATCAAAGGTGAAATCCAAAATATCGGTCACTTCCGGGTTCAGGACCATCTTCGGAAGAGGTCTTGGTTCCCGGCTCAATTGTAGTGCTACTTGCTCCATATGATTGTTATAGATATGGGCATCACCAAAGGTGTGAATAAAGTCTCCGGGCGCATACCCACATACCTGGGCCATCATCATGGTGAACAAGGCATAGGAAGCAATATTAAAGGGGACTCCTAAAAAGATATCGGCACTGCGTTGGTATAATTGGCACGAAAGCTTGCCATCGGCCACATAGAATTGAAAAAAAGCATGGCATGGGGGTAAAGCGGCCTTTCCGTTGGCCACATTTTCCGAAAATGACTTTGAAGTATCTGGTAATACGCTGGGGTTCCAAGCAGAGACTAGCATACGACGGCTGTTCGGGTTGTGTTTTAGGGAATGAATGACCTCTTTGATCTGGTCTATCTCATCCCCGTTCCAGTTACGCCACTGGTAGCCATACACTGGACCCAAGTCTCCGTTTTCATCGGCCCAATCGTTCCAGATACGCACGCCGTTTTCTTGCAAGTACGCAATGTTGGTATCCCCTTGTAAAAACCAAAGGAGTTCATAAATGATCGACTTCAGGTGTAATTTTTTGGTAGTGACCATCGGGAAACCCTCGCTAAGGTCAAACCGCATTTGATGCCCGAAAACGCTTTTGGTACCGGTACCGGTCCGATCTCCTTTTTCATTTCCGTTCTCAAGAACATGCTTTAACAGGTCGTGGTATTGCTTCATAGTGGGAGCAAAGTTAACGGTAAGCGGACAAAGTTTAAAAATTTAAGGTTTGGAGTTATCAACTTTTATCAACTGACCAAAGGGGCGATTGGCCCTCTGGGTTTTATGCAAAGCCACAAGGGTAGTTCCTAGGCCGTAAGAGCGCAATTGGAAAGGGGCAAAACGAAAAACACCGCGCTAATAGCAAAGTGGGCGGCGTTTTGAAGACGCGTTTTAAAGCGATGTATTGATTGTATGCCACCTAATCGATGAGGTCGCCACGTTTGGTGCTCCCTTTAGCGGTAATTAATTGCTTTCGCCCTTTTCATAATCCCAGGCGCTATCTAGCTTTCGCAACTCCACCACCATTCCTGATAAGTGATATTTTCCATAGATCACAACCACTTTATCGGCTTCGGAGTCTTGAATTTTATTGGCCAAATGTTGATTTCTAAAATCTACAATAAATGCATTAAAGAATTTTTTTCTCAGGCTCTTTTTTACCCGAGTACACTCATATGTATTGCTATTGAGTCCTGATGTTAGGTCACAATCATCCAATTGAATTTCCCCGTTCTTTGTTTCAAACGAACTCACCATTGCACTGATGCTCAAATCTGCCTTTACCGCATTTACGGTGTCAACACTCATTTCATGATAGGAAGGTTGATTCATTAGTTGGTACTTGTCGGAATACTTGTATTTCCCCAAGAACGTATTATTTATCGTATCTAAATAATCTTCAGGAACAAAACCTAGTAATTTTCGTAGTTTTCTAAGAGCCCGGTCTTGGGCAACCGAATCTGTTTGCACCTCCTCTGCTACGCTTTCATAAAAAACAACATAATCTTGCTGTTGTAGGGAATCTATTTTGGCCGAAACATCATCGTAGAACTCCTTTCTTCCAATATGATGCATCCCTATGAATACGACCTTTTTACTTCCATTGGACAAATTGTGAATTTTGGTCGCATCATCATAGGCGCCAATCTCTTTTAAGCTCGTATTTACGATTAAAGATGTGCAGGACGAAGTGCAGAGAATAAGGAAGAAATAGATGATTTTTTTCATAGGTGGTTGGCTTTACTCGATAATCGAGATGAAAAATGTTCCAAGGCTTGTTGCCGTTCAGCATTGACAAGAACTATGCCGTTTTGGAAAAACTTAAGGCATCGGTATGCATTGTTATCTCTTGCTTTTATTTGCAAGCTCAGGTTAAACCTTTTGCTTAGAATAGCGTCTTAGTTCATATCCTAACCTTCAAAGTGTAAAAATGACTAAAAATGTTTTATTTTTTTGTTCCCTTCTGTTTCTTTTTTTTAACTGTAGCGAAGATGATAATAGTACTCAAAATGAAGAAGCAGTAGATGAGGAGGAAGTATTAGATGATGATGAGGTAGTAGAAGATGATGACGCATCTTATTCGGCCGAAGGTTTCGTTACCATAGAGAATGGTTCGGGAGGGCTTGTTGCGGATTTGGATGCTGGTGATCGCTTTGCCAGAGATCATGATGCGATAGGTGACGTTAATGGAGACGGCGTCATAGATTACATTATCGGCGCGCGCTCAGATGATGATGGTGGTGTAGATGCAGGGGCAGTGTATGTATTGTTTATGAACCTTGATGGTTCTGTTTTGTCAAACCAAAAGATATCTATGCTGGAAGGAGGGTTTAATGAAACCTTAAACGCGGGGAACTTCTTTGGTTATGGCGTTGCGGGGATCGGTGATTACGACGGCGATGGTATCCCTGATATCGCAGTTTCGGCTCCCGTTCCACCCAACAATTCTTTATACATTATTCATCTCAACGAAGATGGAACGGTAAAAGAATATGTGAAAAATGAAAGTATAATCGCCCAAGGCTTAACGGCTATTGGAGATATTGACAATGATGGCAGAATTGATTTGGTCGCCTGCGATCCCGGGTCAAATGAAGGTGGGTCAAACCGTGGGGCCATTGAGATATTGTTTTTAAATGAACGTTCAGAAGTGCTGAATGCCCGCTCGGTAACCATTAGTTCAACGCAAGGTGGTTTTGGAGAAGGTTTGGAAGATCAAGATCAGTTTGGCGGTAGGGAAACTGCTATACTAGGGGATATTGATAACGACGGATCCATAGAATTGGCGGTGGGCGCATTTATGTCCGATGGCGGTAAAGGAGCTATTTGGATTCTTTCTTTGGATGCCGAAACATTTAACGTTGTTTCCAAGACCAAAATAACAGAAGGTTTAAACGGTTTTACAGAAACACTTGATTTGGAAACAAATCCCAATGGAACAATTGGAGCGCAATTTGGCCATGCCATGTGTGCAGCGGGGGATATTGATGGTGACGGAATCACGGACTTGATTACAGGGGCAAACCAACAAAATGAAGGAAATGCTTATATCTTGTATTTAAATAGTGATAAGACGGTCAGATCATATGATAAAATTAGTGCTGCCGAAGGGGGCTTTGATTTGGTACTTGATAGTGGGGATCGTTTTGCCCGCTCTATTTCCTATGTTGGTGATCTAAAGGGAGATGGTTCTGTCGCAATAAACTTCGGTGGAGGCGTAGGAGTGGGAGGTACCGGTTCACTCTACACACTTTTCTTTAGGCCTAACTAGAGGCTGTTCAAAGTCCCGTAATTATAAATAGGGAGGCGCGATTTTATACATCTTCATACATCGAAATACATTACATCTGCGAATACTAAAAATAGCCAATTTCCAGGGTTGTAAGTGAGTGGCAGTTTAAGAATTTTCAACGAAGCAGCACTTCAGTTCCCTCTTTGGGGCTTAGGGAGACTACCCCAATATCATCCCCGCAATGGTAGCTGAAAGCAAGGAAGCAAGTGATCCACCAAGCACCGCTTTCATTCCAAATTCGGAAAGTGTTTTCCGCTGTCCGGGAGCCAGTGAGCCAATTCCTCCTATTTGAATACCGATAGAGGCAAAATTCGCAAAACCACACAGCATATAGGTTGCCATGATGATCGATTTGTTATACGTAAGGCTGGGTTGGGTGGTCATATTTTTAAGCTCGGCCAGCTGAATGTATCCCACAAACTCACTTGCCGCGAGTTTGATTCCCAATAATTGCCCCATAAGCATAATATCTTCCTTCGCCACCCCGATAAGCCACATCAAAGGGGCAAAAACGGTTCCTAATATCGCTTCCAGCGAAAACTTCTCGTAGGCGGTATTCGCTGCAATCCAATCATTGAGCGAGGTGAGTTCCCCGGTCCAGTCAAGGATACCATTGATCATTGCAATAATGGCCACAAATACCAAGAGCATAGCCCCTACGTTTACCGCTAGTTTTAATCCTTGCGTGGTTCCATTGGCAATCGCATCCAATACATTTGCACCGATCTTATCGCTAGAGACATGCACATCGGTGTTTACTTCATCGGTCTGTGGATAGAGCATTTTTGAAATGACGATTGCGCCGGGGGCTGCCATCACCGATGCGGCCAGTAAATGTTTTGCAAAAATAAGTTGTAGGGCCTTGTCTTCCCCTCCGAGAAAACCGATATAGGCGGCGAGTACCGCACCTGCCACTGTTGCCATACCACCGATCATGACCAATAAGATTTCCGATTTGGTCATTTTTTCCAAATAGGCCTTGATCAATAAGGGTGCTTCGGTCTGCCCCAAAAAGATATTCCCCGCAACAGAAAGACTTTCTGCACCTGATATTCCAAGACTTTTGGAGAGTAGCCAGGCAAGGGCGCGTACGACCTTTTGAATAATACCGAGATAGAACAGCAGTGATGTCAATGCCGAAAAGAATATAATCGTAGGCAATACCTGAAAGGCAAAAATATAGCCGAAGGTATTCGTATCGACTACCAAGCCCTCGAACAAAAATTTACTTCCTGCGCGCGTATACCCGAGAATGCTAATGAACACTTCTCCTACCGATTCGAAAACATTCTGAATGAAAGGTACTTTTAAGACGCCAATGGCGATAAGCAATTGTAAGGATACGCCGATTCCAACGGTTCTCCAGTTGATGGCTTTTCGATTGGAACTGAACAAAAAGGCGATGATCAATAGCACGATCATTCCCAAGGCACCTCTCCCGAGGCTGTTCAAGCTGAAGCCTTCGCTGGGCAATGCTGTTTTTACTTGCAATTGATCGGCCGCGTTTACTGCGGTTTCAACAGCCGTTGTTGCGATGGTATCTTGCGAAAAAAGTGGTGTGGAACACAAAAGTACAAGTAATAGTATCCCTAATCTGGCCTTTTGCATGTACGTATGGTGTTGTGGTCGGTTAGTTTCGTTTTGAGATTTCATCTCGTAGTTTGGCCGCTTTTTCGTAGTCTTCGTTGGTGACGGCCTTGTCCAATTCCTTGTGCAGCTCTTCGATCGTGAGTTCTGTATAGCCATCAGAGGCACCTGCCTCAATTTCTACGGTTTCGCCTTCTTGTAAAATTTCATCGACCATAATGCTTTCGTCATTTTCGTCTTTGTCCTTGTCTTTCGAAGAGAATTTCAAAAAGATACCTGCTTTGTCCAATATGGTCTTATAGGTAAAGATCGGTGCGTTAAAACGCAGGGCAAGGGCAATGGCATCACTGGTACGGGCATCGATAATTTCTTCGATTTTATCACGTTCACAAATAATGCTCGAGTAAAAAACACCATCGACCAATTTATGTATGATGACCTGTTTCACGACAATATCAAAGCGATCGGCGAAATTTTTAAATAGATCATGTGTTAAGGGGCGCGGTGGTTTGATCTCCTTTTCCAAGGCAATGGCAATCGATTGTGCTTCGAACGCACCAATTACGATGGGAAGCTTGCGATCCCCTTCTACTTCATTCAAAATCAGGGCGTAGGCACCATTTTGTGTTTGGCTGTACGAAATCCCTTTTATTTTTAACCTGACTAAGCTCATATACCTGAAAAAAAAGAAGGCTGTTTAAATGCGAGGGCTTTCCCGTATTCAAACAGCCCTTAAAGGCGTGCAAATTAACAAAAATTAAGCGTTCTGCGCTTTAAATTCCTTTAATTTTTCAGTGAGCTGAGGAACGATTTCGAAGG
>CALIIC010000019.1 GCA_938020445.1 uncultured Flavobacteriaceae bacterium
TGATTTACAGTAGTATGGTAAATTTAAATGGTCCGATAAAAACGAACTACGAATGATTTCTGTGTTTTTAATGACAGAATGACCGAAATTATATTATGGACGATTCCAATTTTTCAAATTTTGACAATATGTCGTTGCATACCTTCGATGAAGATGCAGAACTTATTCCCCTTTTAACTGCCGAAGACGAAGCACAAATGAATGACGAAAGTCTTCCTGAGACACTTCCCATTCTACCGTTGCGAAATACGGTTTTGTTCCCAGGGGTGGTCATACCCATTACCGCGGGTCGCGATAAGTCGATCAACCTTATCAAAGATGCAAACAATGGTACCAAAGTAATCGGTGTTGTTTCTCAAAAAGATGAGCATACCGAAAACCCCGATGTAAAAGACATCAATACCTTGGGGACTGTTGCAAGAATCCTACGGGTGCTGCAAATGCCTGATGGCAATACAACGGTCATTATTCAAGGCAAAAAAAGATTCGAGATATCGGAGGTTCTTACCAGAAAGCCTTATATGACGGCAACCGTAAGGGATACGAAAGAAGAGCGCCCCGAGGAAAATGACAAGGAATTTTTGGCGATTATTGATACGATCAAGGAACTATCCCTTAAGATTATCAAAAACAATCCGAATATTCCCAGCGAAGCTTCTTTTGCCATTAAAAATATTCAAAGCAACTCGTTTTTAATCAACTTTATATCCTCGAACATGAACCTTAGTGTTGGGGAAAAACAAGAACTGCTGGCAATTGGCAATTTGCAGGAGCGTGCGTTGGCTACATTGCGCTATATGAATGTTGAGTTACAGAAGTTGGAGCTTAAGAACGACATTCAGTCGAAGGTGCGCAATGATATGGATCAGCAGCAGCGAGAGTACTTTTTGCACCAACAAATGAAAACCATTCAGGAAGAATTGGGAGGTGTTTCATACGATGAAGAAATTCAAGAAATGCGGGTACGCGCCAAAGATAAAAAATGGGATGGAAAAGTTGCGGAGCACTTCGAAAAGGAGCTTTCTAAAATGCAACGAATGAACCCACAAGTGGCAGAGTATTCTATTCAAAGAAACTATTTGGACTTGTTTTTAGACCTTCCATGGAACGAATTTTCCAAGGATAAGTTCGACCTGAAAAAAGCTGAAAAGATATTAGACCGAGATCATTATGGTCTTGAAGATGTTAAGCGAAGAATCATCGAGTATTTGGCAGTGTTGAAATTACGAAACGATATGAAATCACCTATACTCTGCCTATATGGCCCTCCGGGAGTAGGAAAAACATCACTTGGAAAGTCGGTGGCCGAAGCTTTGGGTCGGGAGTATGTACGTATGTCACTAGGTGGATTGAGAGATGAAGCTGAAATTAGAGGGCATCGTAAAACCTATATCGGCGCTATGCCCGGTCGGATCGTTCAAAGCCTTAAAAAAGCCGGTACTTCGAATCCGGTTTTTATTCTTGATGAAATAGACAAACTTTCTAACAGTCATCAAGGAGATCCATCCTCGGCAATGTTAGAGGTGTTGGATCCTGAACAGAATGGTGAATTTCACGACAATTTTCTTGAAATGGGCTATGACCTTTCAAAAGTAATGTTCATCGCAACAGCCAATAACCTAGCGTCAATACAACCCGCTTTGAGAGATCGAATGGAGATTATCAATGTATCGGGGTATACAATAGAGGAAAAAGTGGAGATTGCAAAAAGACATTTGTTGCCCAAACAGTTAACAGAGCACGGTCTTGAAGAAAAGCATTTGAAAATTGGAAAGCCGCAACTTGAAAAAATTGTTGAGGGATACACCAGGGAGTCGGGGGTTCGCTCCTTGGAAAAGCAAATCGCCAAAATGGTTCGCTATGCGGCAAAGTCAATTGCGATAGAGGAAGAGTATGATGTAAAGGTCAGTTCGGCAGATATTGAAAAAGTATTGGGCCCTGCTCGTTTGGAAAGGGACAAATATGAAAATAACGATGTGGCGGGCGTAGTTACCGGTTTGGCATGGACGAGTGTAGGGGGCGATATTCTGTTTATCGAATCTATCATGTCAAAAGGGAAAGGACAGTTGAATATTACCGGTAACCTGGGCAAGGTCATGAAAGAATCGGCAACGATCGCCATGGAGTACATCAAATCGAATGCGGATCGGTTTGGCATTGATTCCAATATCTTTTCAGAATACAATGTGCATATCCATGTTCCGGAGGGCGCTACCCCAAAAGATGGCCCAAGTGCAGGTATTACGATGCTTACATCCTTGGTTTCGCTTTTTACCCAACGAAAAATCAAGAAGAGTTTGGCAATGACAGGAGAAATAACCTTAAGAGGCAAGGTGTTGCCAGTAGGAGGTATTAAGGAAAAGATTTTGGCGGCCAAACGAGCGCGTATCAAAGAAATTATCTTGTGTAGGGAAAATGAACGCGATATTTTGGAGATTAAAAAAGAGTATTTAAAAGGATTGACCTTTCATTATGTGTCTGAGATGCATGAGGTAATCGATATTGCGGTTACAAAGCAAAAAGTAAAGGCGGCGAAGAAGCTTTAGAGTTTTTTTGGAGGAATGACCAAATTTTAAAATTTGGAACACCAATCCTATGTATTTCTGGTTATTTTTGAACAATGGGAAAAATTACCATAGCTATCGACGGGTATTCCTCGACAGGAAAGAGCACAATTGCCAAGCAGCTTGCCAAATCTTTGGGATACATCTATGTTGATACCGGTGCGATGTATCGAGCGGTTACGCTATTTGCAATGCGAAATGGCGTTGATACGAATGCAGAAAAGTTGATTCAATTGCTCCCTGAAATTGATTTGAAATTTGTTTTTAATGAAGCCCTGGGATATTCTGAGATGTACCTGAACGGGGAACATGTAGAAACTGAAATACGAACCTTAGCGGTTTCCAACCTCGTTAGTAAGATATCTGAAATAGAACAGATTCGTATTAAGTTGGTAGACATACAAAGAGACATGGGGAAGTCTAAAGGTATCGTGATGGATGGTCGGGATATAGGAACCGTTGTATTTCCTGATGCCGAACTTAAAATTTTCATGAATGCCTCTGCAGATGCAAGGGCCGCAAGAAGATATAAGGAGTTGTTGGACAAGGGTGAAAAAGTAACCTACCAGGAGGTTCTTAAGAATGTGCAAGAGCGAGACTATATAGATTCGCATCGTGAATTCTCCCCTTTGATGAAAGCTGCCGATGCCATCGAATTTGACAATACGGACATGGGCCTAAAAGAACAATTTGAACGAATGCATAGTTTTGCACTACGGGTAATTGAAAAGACAAATTGAAAAAGACAAAAGGACAACCATAAAAAAAAGGGATGCTTTCGCGTCCCTTTTCTTATCTGTAATAGTATACTATTATGGATTTGGAATCACCAACTCTTGATCTGGATGAATAACATCAGGGTTGCTTAAGATATTGGTGTTTGCCGCGAAAATTTGCTTGTACTTCATAGCATCGCCATAATAATGCTTGGCAATCTTGCTCAAAGACTCACCGCCTTTTACAACGTGTCTGTGATATACTGAACTATCCGAAACGGTGATGTTGGCTTGGATGTCAGAAGCATTTTCACCACCTAATTCTTTGATTTTATCCCACATGAGATCTTTTTCATAGGGTGTTTTTGCTTCTCCTTTTATTTTAAGTACGCCACCATCTTCGGTAACATTTCCGTCTTTGATTCCTAATTGCTCGCCAAGGTTCAAAACCCCTTGGTACTTTGCTTTGACACTCATACTAATTTTATTTATTCGGTTAATATTTGAATTTGAAAGATACGTAATCTCCCCTTAATTTTGCCGAAAAACGATAAAATAGTGGTGCATAGGCCAACCTTCCCACCTTTAGATTGCTAAAGCGGTAAAAATATTGTATTTTTGCACTCCTTTTTTGCGAAGAATCAAGAGGAAAAGGAATTAAACTAAAAAGATAAAAACAGCTTCCCTGCATATTGCTTTACTCTTGTAACTGCACGGAATACAAATTTGAATCAGCAAATGGCTGAAGAAAAAGCAACTGCCCAAGTAGAGGAAACTACAGCGGCACCAGAAGAAAAAGCAGCACCGGCTCCCGTACAAGACCCACAAGAGTTTTTGGAAAACTTTAATTGGGAAAAGTACGAACAAGGTATTGAGCGTGTTGAAGATTCCAAATTAGAAGAATTTGAGAAGTTAGTAGCCGAAAATTTTGTCGATACGGCAGATGAAGAGGTAGTGACGGGTACTGTAGTGTACTTGACCGACCGTGAAGCAATTATCGATATCAACGCAAAATCGGAAGGCGTTATTTCCCTAAATGAGTTCCGCTACAATCCTGGCCTTAAGGTTGGTGATAATGTAGAGGTGCTTATTGATATCCGCGAAGATAAAAGTGGTCAGTTGGTACTTTCGCACAGAAAGGCGCGAACGATCATGGCTTGGGAGCGTGTGAACAAAGCACACGACAAAGAAGAAGTCGTAAGCGGTTTTGTGAAGTGTAGAACCAAAGGAGGTATGATCGTTGATGTATTTGGCATCGAGGCGTTCTTGCCAGGTTCTCAAATTGATGTGAAACCAATTCGGGATTATGATCAGTATGTAAATAAAACAATGGAATTCAAGGTGGTGAAGATCAACCATGAGTTTAAGAATGTTGTTGTTTCGCATAAAGCATTGATCGAGGCCGATATTGAAGAACAGAAAAAAGAAATCATCAGCCAATTGGAAAAAGGACAAGTATTGGAAGGCGTTGTGAAAAACGTGACTTCTTACGGTGTCTTTATCGATTTAGGCGGTGTAGATGGTTTGATCCATATTACAGACCTTTCATGGAGCAGAATCAATCACCCGAACGAGGTGGTAGATTTGGACCAGAAATTGAACGTCGTAATTTTGGACTTCGATGAAAACAAATCTAGAATTCAGTTAGGATTGAAGCAATTGGAGAAACATCCATGGGATGCCCTTAGCGACGAAATCAAAATTGGAGACAAGGTAAAAGGTAAGGTAGTGGTCATCGCCGATTATGGTGCCTTTATCGAAGTTGTCGAAGGTGTTGAAGGTTTGGTACACGTTTCTGAAATGTCATGGTCTACCCACTTGCGTTCAGCGCAAGACTTTGTAAAGGTCGGAGATGAAATTGAAGCAGTCGTGTTAACCTTGGATAGGGAAGATCGTAAAATGTCATTAGGCGTTAAGCAATTGAGCCCAGACCCATGGACCGATATCACAACCAAATATCCTGTAGGTTCTAAACATACAGGTATTGTTAGAAACTTTACCAACTTTGGTGTATTTGTTGAGCTAGAGGAAGGTATTGATGGTTTGATCTATATCTCAGATCTTTCGTGGACCAAGAAAATTAAGCATCCATCTGAATTTGTGACCGTTGGTGATAAATTAGAGGTTGAAGTTCTTGAATTGGATGTTGATGGTCGTAAGTTAAGCTTAGGACACAAGCAGACTACTGAGAACCCTTGGGACAAGTACGAGTCCGAGTTTGGTTTAGGAAGTGTTCATAAAGCTTCTATTACCGAGATTGTAGACAAAGGAGCTACGATCGATTTCAACGAGGATATCACAGCGTTTGTACCGCAGCGTCACCTTGAGAAAGAAGATGGTAAGAAACTTGGAAAAGGCGAAGAAGCCGAATTCAAGATCATTGAGTTCAACAAAGACTTTAAAAGAGTGGTTGCAAGTCACACCGCTATTTTTAGAGAAGAAGAAGAACGCAATGTGAAAGCAGCTGTGAAGCGCGCTAAGACAAGCAGTGACGAGGCGAAACCTACTTTAGGGGATGCCAACGAAGCATTGCAAGCATTGAAAGATAAGATGGAAGGTAAGAAATAAGCATTTCAAACTTTTTATTGAATTTTATAATACGAAGCCCTGACTGTAAATGTCGGGGCTTTTTTTGCGCTATAAATAGCTCATTTGAACTTGTACTATGTAAGTTCATAATCAATTGGTCAATATCATATTAGCTGAATCAAGGCAACAGGCTAAGTTTATTTGGGAGAATTCCCTATTTTTGTGCTTCAAAAGTGTTGATGTTAGAGCCCATGGGTCAAAAAGTATTGCTTTCTTCAAAAGAAATAAACATCATACTACATCGTTTGGCTTGCCAACTACTTGAAAACCATTTGGATTTTAAAAATACGGTCTTGATCGGGTTACAGCCCAGAGGTACCTATGTTGCGCAACGACTTGATAAGATATTACGGGAAGACTATGGTGTAAAACATGTTGATGTAGGTTTTCTAGATATTACTTTTTATCGGGATGATTTTCGTAGGGGTGATAAGACCCTTTCGGCCAATCAAACAAAAATCGATTTTTTGGTAGAAGATAAAAAGGTGGTCCTTATTGATGATGTGCTGTATACCGGTAGAAGTATTAGAGCGGCCTTGACAGCCATACAATCTTTCGGACGACCCTTGGAAATTGAACTTTTGGCCTTGATCGATAGGAGGTTTAGCAGGCATTTGCCCATTCAGCCGAATTACAGGGGGAGGCAGGTAGATGCGATTAATGATGAGAAAGTAAAAGTGATGTGGGAAGAAAATGATGGCCAGGATGTTATTTATCTTATCGATAGATGATAGCGCAGCTATGATAGTTTTAAGGTACCATGAAGAACAACGTAATAATCATTGAAAATGAGTGAACTAAGTGTAAAGCACTTATTGGGAATTAAATATCTGAAAGAAGAAGATATTCAACTCATTTTTGAAACGGCCGATAATTTTAAAGAGGTCATCAATCGATCTATTAAAAAAGTACCTTCCCTCCGGGATATTACCATCGCAAATATTTTTTTTGAGAACAGCACGCGTACCCGACTATCCTTTGAACTTGCCGAAAAGCGTTTGTCGGCAGATGTGGTTAATTTCTCGGCGTCACAATCTTCCGTAAAAAAAGGGGAAACGCTTATAGATACCGTAAGTAATATACTTTCGATGAAGGTAGATATGGTGGTCATGCGGCATCCCAATCCCGGTGCCGGTATTTTTCTATCCAAACATGTGGAAGCTTCGATTATTAATGCAGGAGATGGTGCGCACGAGCACCCTACCCAAGCATTGCTCGATTCGTTTTCCATCAGGGAAAAGTTAGGCGATGTAGCTGGTAAGAATGTGGTAATTGTTGGCGACATTTTACACTCTCGTGTAGCTTTGTCAAATATTTTTGCCCTAAAGTTACAAGGTGCCAATGTAAAAGTTTGTGGGCCAAGAACATTACTGCCAAAGTATATTGAAAGTCTGGGAGTAGGGGTAGAGACCAACCTACGAAAGGCATTGAATTGGTGTGATGTGGCTAACATGCTTCGAATTCAAAACGAACGCCTCGATATCAGTTACTTCCCGACCACCAGGGAATATACCCAACAGTTCGGAGTGAATAAAGCCCTTTTGGATAGTCTTGATAAAGAAATTGTAATTATGCACCCAGGGCCGATTAACCGAGGTGTCGAAATTACAAGTGATGTGGCAGATTCCAAACAGTCGATCATTCTTGGGCAAGTAGAGAACGGGGTGGCCATTCGCATGGCAGTGATGTACCTATTGGCCTCAAAAATTAAATAAGATACGTATGATTTTCGATAAAGATGGCACAACCACCATTGTGTTTCAGGAGAATATAGATTTGAAGACCTTTTTGGAGAACTTGAACAAAGCATATCCAACAATTGAAAATGACCACATAATTGTGAACCTCTTTTCATTCGAACAACTGAACGCTGGGAACGTTCTTGAATTCCTGCAGTTGTCAGATTTGCATAGGAATGCCAATAAATCATTTGTTTTAGTGACCAATAAAGTTAGTTATGACGAAGTTCCCGATACCATTATCGTAGTCCCCACCATTCAAGAGGCAAAGGATATTGTTGAGATGGAAGAAATAGAAAGAGATCTAGGAATCTAACGATAGAACAATGCATCTTGCACAAGTAAATATTGCCCGTATGTTGGCACCGATCGATGATCCGGTAATGGCCGATTTTGTGAATAACTTGGATCGTATCAATGCGCTTGCTGAAAAGAGCAAGGGTTTTGTGTGGCGATTAACTGGAGAGGAGAACGATGCTACTGCCTTACGGGTGTTTGAAGATGATTTTTTGATCATCAATATGTCCGTTTGGGAATCAAAAGAATCCTTATTTCAGTTTACCTATAGTTCCGCACATGTCGAGATTTTGAAAAGAAAGAAAGAATGGTTTCAAAAAATGACCGATATGCATATGGCCCTTTGGTTTGTCGAAACAGGACATGAACCCACCCCGACGGAAGCGAAGAACCGATTGCGCTATTTGAATCAACATGGGGAAACGCCCTATGCATTCGGGTTTAAAGGAACCTATCTTCCGGACGATGCGATCGCATACCAACCTTTGAAATAAGCCTATGAAATTACATATTTTGGGTTGTTATGCCGCTACCCCTAGAACTATGACCAACCCAAGTTCGCAGGTGTTGGAAATAAGGAATCACCTTTTCTTGATCGATTGTGGTGAGGGGACACAAGTGCAGCTTAGAAAAAACAAAATAAAATTTTCCAGGATCAATCATATCTTTATTTCTCACCTACACGGAGATCACTTCTTTGGTTTACCGGGCCTAATTTCGACCTTTCGACTTCTGGGACGGGATAAAGAAATGCATATTTACGGTCCAAAAGGGATCAAAGAAGCGATTACCCTCCTATTGAAATTGGGCGACTCTTGGACCAATTATCCATTAGTTTTTCACGAGCTGGTTAGCAAGGATTCTGAATTGATTTTTGAAGATGCCAAAGTGACCGTTGAGACCATTCCCTTAGATCACAGAGTGTATACCAATGGTTTTTTGTTCAAGGAAAAAATCGCGGAGCGCACCCTTGATATTGATGCGGTGAATAAGAACAATATCAATAGGGCGTATTTTCAAAATATTAAGAATGGAAAAGATGTAGTGCTAGAGAATGGTACTGTGATACCAAACACCGAACTTTCGTTTGATCCTCCTGCGCCTATGAGCTATGCCTATTGCAGTGATACGGCAATGCGAATAGAAGTAGTACCCCAGATTACCGGAGTGGATGTGTTGTACCATGAATCTACTTTTCTAGAATCGGAAAATCATTTAACAGCAAAAACGAAACATGCTACGGCCAAAGAAGCGGCCAATATTGCAAAGGAGGCGAAAGTAGGTACGCTGTTATTGGGGCACTATTCTACACGATACAAATCAATAGATCTTTTTAAGGAAGAGGCTGAAACCATTTTTGACAACGTGCAGCTTGCAGACGATGGGAAACTATTTGAATTTTAATCCCAACAATACCTTCCTGCCATTTATAATTTTCAACCGGTTTAATTCATAATGTTACGGTAAATGACATAATCTGGTTTGGGATGTATTTTCTTTTACAGAACTTTGTCTATCTTCATTTTACAAAATAATGACATGCAGAAAGACTTAGGGAATTATCGAAAATCATATGAGAAAAGTGCGCTGAGCGAGGAAGCTATTTCTAAGAATCCTTTGGAGGTTTTTCAGAAGTGGTTTTATGAGGTAGAAGCAACTGATGGTGTTGACGAACCCAATGCAATGACATTGAGTACCATTGGTTCAGATGGGTTTCCGAAAAGCAGGATCGTATTACTGAAGAAGTATACGCACGAGGGCTTTATTTTTTACACCAATTATGAAAGTGAAAAAGGCAAGGCAATTGCGGAAAACCCCCATACCTGCCTATCTTTTTTTTGGCCTAATCTGGAAAGACAGGTAATTATAAAAGGAACAGCTGAAAAAGTTGGTGCCAATATGTCTGACGGATATTTTGAATCTAGGCCAACGGGAAGTAAGTTAGGGGCAATCGTTTCAAGACAAAGCGAAGTCATTTCGTCAAGAAGCGAATTGGAGAATAACTTGAAACAGTTGGAGGAAGAGTATCAAAACAGTGAAATAGTGCGCCCTGACTTTTGGGGCGGGTATTTGGTACGTCCTGTATCCATCGAGTTTTGGCAGGGGAGGCCCAATAGGTTGCACGATCGTATTCGATTTACGCTTCAAGATGATTTAGACTGGAAAATGGAAAGGCTAGCTCCCTGATGTGTGCTGGGACGATCAAGTCCATTTTTTATATTGCCCGCAAACATGCATACTACATAAAGATTATTTAAAGGAACATTTTAATATGAAGCAGTTAATTCTAGTACGACATGGGAAATCTTCTTGGGAGTATAGTGTAAGTGATAAAGACCGCCCCTTAATAGAACGTGGAATCAATGATGCGATTTTGGTTGCCAATAGGTTAAACGACCTTGCCATTCCCATCGATGCCGTTTTTTCGAGTTCGGCCAATAGGGCATTGCATACCAGTACTATTTTTCTACGCCAGTTATACTTCCCAATGGAGAAACTTCAGGTGACAGACCGTTTATATGACTTTTCGGGAGACGAAGTACTTCGTTTGATCAATGATCTTGAAGATAGCTTTGAAAACGTGCTTATTTTTGGTCATAATCATGCCTTTACACATATTGCCAATTTGTTGGGAAATACCTATATTGACAACGTTCCCACGAGTGGCCTTGTTTTAATACAATTCGGTGAAGACAGCTGGTCAAAGGTCGCAAAAGGCACCACTGTACAAACCATTTTTCCAAAGCATATTAGATAAATGATCAAAGCAAAAAATCAATATATAAATCGTGAAATTAGTTGGTTGCGATTCAATGAGCGTGTGTTACAGGAAAGTGCAGACCCAAATGTTCCTCTTATTGAACGACTTCGGTTCCTAGGGATATTTTCAAATAACTTGGACGAATTTTTCAAGGTGCGTTATGCAACTGTAAAGCGTATTGTTGAAGCGGGAAAGAAAGGAAAAAGCGTCTTAGGGGGTGAAAAGGCGAAAGACCTTTTGGCCGAGATAACCAAAATTTGTATCGGGCAACAGACGCAAAGTTTACAGATACTCAACGATATTGAAGAAGAGCTAGAGTCGGAGGATATTTTTATCATCAGGGATTCGGAACTTACCGAAACACAGGCGGTTTTTGTTAAAAACTACTTCGTTCAAAATGTGAGCCCGCAACTAATGACGATCATTTTGAATGATCTGGCACGGTTTCCCACACTTAAAGATACTGCTGCCTATCTAGCCATTAAGATGGTGTTGAAGCCCAATGGAAATCCCGTTGAAGAGAGTGAAAAAATAGCGGAAAAGAAGTATGCACTGATAGAGATTCCCAAGGGCATTGACCGCTTCATTGTGCTTCCAAAGGAAGATGATAAAAACTACATCATTATCCTAGATGATTTAATTCGCTATTGTTTGGACAGTATTTTCACCATGTTCGATTACAGTTCCATTTCGGCGCATATGATTAAGATTACACGCGATGCGGAACTTGATATGGACAATGACCTGAGCAAGAGTTTTATAGAAAAGATTTCTGCCAGTGTTGCGCACCGTCAAATAGGAGATCCCGTACGTTTTGTATACGATAAGAGTATCGAAGAAGATACCTTGCTTTTCTTGAAAGAGAAAATGAACATTGAAGATACCGATAGTGTGATACCAGGAGGTAGATATCACAATAGGAGAGATTATATGGGATTCCCTAGTTTGGGAAGGCAAGACCTTTTGTATGATAAAATTATGGCCTTACCCGTTAAAGGGCTTTCAATGGAAGGTAGCCTGTTCGATCAAATCGCAAGAAAGGATTATTTGCAGTACACCCCGTATCACACCTTTTCCTATATCATAAAATTCTTGCGGGAGGCTGCGTTGGATCCCAAGGTACGAAGTGTTAAGATAACGGTGTATCGATTGGCGAATAACTCGCAAGTAGCAGCCTCTCTTATTAATGCCGTGAAAAATGGAAAACAGGTTACGGTTCAGATAGAGCTTCAAGCGCGCTTTGATGAAGCGGCCAATATTGAATATGCCGAACAATTACAAGCAGAAGGCGTAAAACTTATTTTTGGTGTACCCGGCCTAAAGGTACACAGCAAAATATGTGTAATCGAAAGAGAGGAAGCCGAAGGTATAAAAAGATACGGTTTCGTTAGCACAGGGAATTTTAACGAATCTACCGCACGAATTTATACCGATTATACCTTGTTCACGGCCCACGATGCTATTTTGAAAGAGCTGAATAAAGTATTCGATTTCTTTGAGACAACATATAAAATCAATAAGTACAAACATCTGATTGTTTCTCCACACTATACGCAACGCGCTTTTGAGAAACTGATTGATAATGAGATTGCCAATGCGATGGAAGGTAAAAAAGCTTTTATCAAGCTTAAGATGAACAGTTTTACATCGTACAAGATGGTCGATAAACTGTACGAAGCTAGTAGGGCAGGGGTAAAGATACAGATGATTGTAAGAGGTATTTGCTGTCTTATACCGGGCGTGCCAGGTATGAGCGATAATATTGAGGCGATAAGTGTCGTGGATAAGTTCTTGGAACATTCGCGCATTTTTATTTTTGGCAATAATGGCGATACCAAAATGTATATTTCTTCAGCAGACTGGATGACCCGTAACCTAGACTATCGTGTAGAGGTTGGTTGCCCAATTTATGATGAAGAAGTAAAACAAGAATTGTTGGAAACCTTTGATATTTCGTGGAACGACAATTTGAAGGCCCGTGTGTTCAATGAACAGCAAGACAACGCCTATCGTAAAAATGAGCAGAAGGCTTTGCGGTCGCAATTTGAAAAATATGAGTATTATCTTAATAAAGTGAAATCGTAAAAAGGAGGTAGTGTTTTGGGCTATTATGGCATCTGTTCAGACCTTATCCGTGAATCGTTTGCTTTTTACCCAATCCTTTCATGATTTCAGCTTCGAAGTCTAGCAGCGCCTGCCACTTTTCGTCTACTTCCGCTTTATTACCATAATGTCTTGCAAATTTTAAGAACATGGTATAATGGCCCGCTTCACTGACCATTAGCTTGTGGTAAAATTCAGCAAGATCCTTGTCTTTTAGTGCTTCTGATAGCAAACGAAAGCGTTCACAGCTTCGGGCTTCTATCAAAGCGGCATACAAAAGACGGTGTATCAATTGGGTGGTTCTGCTTCCTCCTTTTGGGAAAAATTTTGTCAATGCAATAACATAATCATCTTTTCGGTGCTGGCCAAGTGTTTTACCGCGCGCTAGGATTCGGTCATGTACCATTTTAAAATGCCCCATTTCTTCTCTTGAGAGGGCAATCATTTCAGTGACCAAATCGGTATATTCCGGAAAACTTACGATTAAAGAAATGGCGGTGCTTGCTGCTTTTTGCTCACAGTGCGCATGATCGGTCAGAATCTCATCAATATTTTTTTCCGCTAGATGTGTCCATCGCGGATCGGTAGGTAGTTTTAGCCCCAGCATACTCATTTTTTTGTAAAATTAGGAAGAATCTTTTAGATGCCAATTGGTAATTTGCACGCTAAAATCACTCCGTTTCCCTTATTATATTTAGTTTTGTAAAACCTAGCTACCGATACGTAGTTAAACGCTTGAAAATCAAAGGTAAATTAGAGTACGACCTATGGAGTTTACCAATAGTGCCCGAAATCTTGAAATTGTATTGCAACAGCACTTGGATAGTGCGACAAGCAGCTGGTTACAGGAAAAAATTGAGTTGATTTGCAATACAACTTCTACAAAAGATCTTTACCTCACCTATAGCTTATTGGCAAGCAAGGTGGCAGCTACTGAAGTCAATATTGTTCAATTGGAGGAGAACCCCTTTATAAACTATTTGACCGGTCAAAAAGCGACGATCCTTGAGGTTGCAAGAATTTACCTGCTTTCAAAGGTTTTGGAAACAAATGCTACATTTTTTGAACCCAAAGTGGCCAACATCATACAAGTAGCAGATACCGGTGAGTTGATTACTTTTTTAAAGTATTTGATACTCCTGCCAAATGCGGAAAATTATAAGCAGGTTGCGGTTGAGGCCCTACGAACGAATATCGCTACGGTTTTTGATGCAATCAGTGCCCGTAATCCATATCCTGCGGTCTATTTCAACGATCAACAATGGAATCAGATGTATTTGAAAGCAGCTTTTATGGAAAGGGACCTGTCTACTATCTTGAAGGTTGATGATCGTGCGAATAAGGATTTAGCTCGGATAATCTCTGACTATGCTCATGAACGATGGGCGGCATCTAGAACTATAGATCCTCTTTTTTGGAGACCAGTGGCGCACTTTTTAGACGAAACGCTTTTGGATGATATGCAGCGGCTGCTAGCGAGTGATGATAGTGCGGAGAATAAAGCTGGAAGCCTATGTTGCTTTCGCTCCAAAAATGATGGGGCATTGGAAATATTGAATAAATACCCCGATAGGTTAAAAGAGGTTGAAACAGGAATTGTAACATGGGAGACCATAAAAAACGAATAATGGAAGACAAATTACTATTTATTGATCCACATGTTCACATGACGTCGCGTACTACCGACGATTATGAAGCCATGGCCGAAGCCGGGGTGGTAGCGATCATCGAACCTTCATTTTGGCTGGGACAGCCAAGAACGCAAGTGGGCTCTTTTCAAGATTACTATAGCAGCCTGGTGGGCTGGGAACCTTTTAGAGCCAGTCAGTTTGGAATTAAACACTATTGTACGATTGGTTTAAATTCGAAAGAGGCCAATAACGAGGCCTTGGCAGAGCAGGTCATCGAATTACTGCCTTTGTATGTTCACAAAGAGAATGTAGTGGCCATAGGAGAAATTGGGTATGATGACCAAACGCCGGCAGAAGACAAATACTTTCGTATGCAGTTGGAAATGGCAAAAGAACTGGGCATGGTCGTTCAAGTACATACGCCGCATCGTGATAAGAAGGCAGGAACAATTAAAAGCATGGAGGTTTGCTTGGAGCATGGCCTTGACCCCTCAATGGTGGTAATAGATCATAATAACGAAGAGACGGTACAGGAAGTCTTGGATCGTGGTTTTATTGCGGCATTTACCATTTATCCAAAGACAAAAATGGGGAATGAACGTATGGTCGAAGTAGTGCGTAAATATGGCAGCCATAATATCATTGTAGATAGTTCGGCCGATTGGGGTGTCAGTGATCCTTTAGCAGTTCCAAAGACAGCGGGTCTGATGCTGCGAAGCGGAATTCCAAAAGCGGATGTTATAAATACGTGTTATCAAAATGCACTCGCTATTTTTGGTAAAAATGGTAAAATGAAGGAATCCGACTGGTTAAACCCGCAAGGAGTGAACCAAACGCAGCTCTTCCATGATAATAGCGTTCTTAGAGGGCAAGAGCCGAAGATAGATTCTGATAAGATTGTATAATGAACGCAGTGCTGAAAGGGTATTTGCGCTTGGCACGACCCGCAAATTTACCGACTGCCGCTGCCGATATTTTTGCTGGCATTGCAGTAGCCGGAGTTTTTGAAAGCCCGGAATTTTCGAATTCACTTTTAGTATCGATCGGGGTATTGGTACTTGCGTCCGTTTGTCTATACGCGGGCGGCGTAGTATTGAATGATGTGTTTGATTATAAGATAGATCAGGTTGAACGACCTGAAAGACCTATCCCAAGCGGACTAATTTCTCGCAAATCGGCAACCCTGTTTGGTGTATTTTTAGTAGCGCTAGGCGTACTTTTTGCATTCTATGTTCGGCCCATATGCGGGATTATAGGTAGCGTATTGGCGATTTTGATTCTTTTATATGACGGGTTTTCAAAGAAGTACGATTTTTTAGGCCCTTTTAATATGGGACTTTGTAGAAGTGCTAACTTACTGTTGGGAATCGCTATCTTAGGAATGTTCGATGGTTGGGAATATGCCATTGTTCCATTACTATATATTTACGCAATTACAATGATAAGTAGGGGCGAAGTACATGGGAATAACAAAAAACACTTGATTTGGGCGGGAGCTTTATATGCTTTGGTCATTTTTGGCGTTCTAGGTATGCATATAGTACGTTCGGCCGGTTATTTGGAAAGTATTCCCTTTTTGGGGCTTTTTGCCTTTTTAATATACAGGCCCTTGATCCATGCATATAAGGCCAATACCCCCGCTAATATTAAAAAAGCAGTAATAGCAGGAGTACTATCGCTTATTGCGTTGGATGCCTCTATGGCCGTCGGTTTTTCGTTTTGGTGGTACGGATTACTTATTTTATTGTTACTGCCATTATCAATGTTATTGTCAAAGTTGTTTGCCGTTACTTAAGTTAGATAAATGCAGTTAAAATCCATAGAACAGACTTTCTCGGTAGCTTATGAGTATAAGTTACATTTCACAGAGCATCTGTTCGCTATTGAGAACCCGCTTTTCAAAGACATATTAAACGCCTATAAAAAAGACGGCGCCGTGAAGCTTTTGTTTGTAATAGATCAAGGAGTGGCCGATAGTCATTCCGATTTGGCTTCCGATATTAAATCGTACTGTACGCATTATGCAAAAAACATAACGTATACGACCAGTATTTTTGTGCCTGGCGGCGAACAGTGTAAAAACGATTATGAACAAGTGAACCGCGTTCTACGGGGTGTAAACGACGCCCATATTGATCGGCATTCCTTCGTCGTGTGTATTGGTGGGGGTGCGGTAATAGATATGGTGGGTTATGCTGCGGCAATAGCACACAGAGGTGTAAAACTGATCCGTATTCCGACAACGGTACTTTCCCAGAACGATTCGGCCGTTGGTGTAAAGAACAGTGTAAATACCTTTGAGAAAAAGAACTTTTTGGGCACATTTGCACCTCCTTATGCGATTATTAATGATCGTAATTTTTTGACAACTCTCGAACAAGTAGACTGGATATCGGGAGTTTCCGAAGCATTGAAGGTGGCACTTATTAAAGACGTGGTCTTTTTTGAGTATATAGAGGTCAATGCGGAAAGGCTCCGAGACAGGGATATGGAGGTGATGCAATATGTCATTTACAAATGTGCCGAAATGCATATGAATCATATTGCTCATGGAGGAGATCCATTTGAAAGTGGTTCTTCCAGGCCTTTGGATTTTGGCCATTGGGCCGCCCACAAGATGGAGCAAATGACAGGGTATCGCCTGCGACATGGTGAAGCGGTTGCCAAGGGTATCGCTTTGGACGTTACTTATTCGAAATTAGTTGGCCTTATCTCCGAACCCGTTCTTGCCCGTATTTTAAACGTATTTAAAACCATTGGTTTTAATTTACATATTCCGGTTCAAACAACCAAGGATATGGATATATTGCTAGGTGGAATTCAGGAATTTAGGGAGCATTTGGGGGGTGAACTTTGCATTACCCTTATTGATGGATTGGGGGCAAAACACGATGTCAATACTATTGATACTGCCTTGATGAAACAAGCAATAGAGACTTTGAACGAGCACTGCAAATGAAAATTAAAGACATATTTGAACTAAGTTACTGCACAAACATTCATCCCGGCTCTAATTGGGAACACACTTTCAATAGTCTTAAGGAATATGTTCCGGGGATCAAGGAAAAGATTGCTCCAGAAGCGCCGTTTGGATTAGGATTGCGCTTAAGCAATAAAGCAAGCGAAGAGCTAAATGAAGGCGCTAATTTTATAGAATTTAAGGAGTGGCTTACCAAGCACGATTTATATGTTTTTACAATGAATGGCTTTCCATATGGTAATTTTCATGATGAGCGTGTAAAGGATATGGTTCATGCCCCGGATTGGACTACTCCGGAAAGATTGGTGTATACAAAACGCTTGTTCGAACAATTGGCCCAATTACTTCCGACAGGAATATCAGGAGGTATTTCCACCTCTCCAATCAGTTATAAATACTGGCATGATACGGATATTTTGAAGCAGCGAGCTTTCGAAAAGGGAGCCGAACAATTAGCGGAAATTGTACTACAATTAAAAGCAATAGAAGCGGCCACGGGTAAGTACCTGCATTTAGATATTGAACCCGAACCAGATGGGTTGCTGGAAAATAGCGATGAGGTACTTGACTTTTTCGAAACCTATTTGGTGCCAATAGCCACGAAAATCATCAAGGATGAAGTGGGTTTGACAGCTGAAAAGGCGATTAAATTCATTCAAAGACATATAACGGTCTGTTACGATATTTGTCATTTCTCATTGGCCTATGAAGAACCGGTTGATACGTTTCGAAAATTTGCCGATGCCGGTATCAAAATTGGAAAAATTCAAGTAAGTGCAGCCTTGAAGATTTTGTACAATCAAGAAAATGAAACCACTATATGGGCTGCATTGGCCAAATTTGATGAGCCTACCTATCTGCATCAGGTAACCGAACTGGTCGATGGAAAAGTAAAGACCTATAATGACCTACCGGTCGTATTAAAAGAACAGAAAAAATTTTCGGAACTACGAGCACATTTTCACGTGCCTATTTTCCTCGAAAGATTCGACCAATTGTTTTCTACACAAGACCATATTTTAAAGGTGATAAAAGAATTAAAGAAGCATGTTGTTTCTGAACATTTAGAAATAGAGACCTATACCTGGGATGTACTTCCCAAAGAGTTGAAAAGAGAATTATCAGACTCGATTGTTCGGGAAATAGATTGGTTAAAAGATAGACTATAAACTGCTATGCGAAAAACAGTGGTAATCAATGTCGTGGGGTTAACGAAACGATTGATAGGCGAGCATACCCCTTTTATAAAATCGTTCCTTGAAAAAGGCAAGTTCGCATATATCACTCCTGTTTTACCTGCGGTTACCTGTGCGGCACAATCAACCTATCTTACCGGTACATACCCCTCAGAACATGGTATTGTTGGGAATGGCTGGTATTTTAAAGACGAATGTGAGGTAAAGTTTTGGCGGCAATCCAATAAACTGGTACAAGGAGAAAAGCTTTGGGAAAAATTAAAGAAACAAGATGACAACTTCACTTGTGCCAATATGTTTTGGTGGTATAATATGTACGCAAGTACTGATTTTAATGTGACACCACGACCAAATTATTTGGCAGACGGTAGAAAGATTCCGGATATATATTCGCACCCGGCTCCCTTGCGCGATACCTTGCAAAAAGAGCTTGGAACCTTTCCGTTGTTTCAATTTTGGGGGCCTAAGACATCTATAAGATCAAGTCAATGGATTGCAGATGCATCCATTCGTACCGATGAATTGCACGACCCAACGTTAACTTTGATTTATCTACCGCATCTTGATTATAATTTACAACGACACGGACTCAATTTTGAAATCATAGCAAAAGACTTGAACGAGATCGATGCCGTGGTAAAAAAGTTGGTGACCCACTATCAAAAAAAAGAGGCAAGAGTGGTACTCCTATCTGAATATGGTATTACCAATGTAGACCGCCCCATTCACCTAAACCGATTATTCCGAAAAGAAGGCCTACTAAGCATTCGTATAGAGCGCGGATTGGAGCTGTTAGATGCTGGTGCGAGCAAGGTATTTGCTGTGGCGGACCATCAAATCGCCCATATATATCTAAATGATACCTCGCTTAAAATGAAAGTGAAAGGCTTGCTTGAAAAAGTGCCCGGGGTAGAAAAAGTACTATGCGATGCTACGCTGGAAGATGCCAAGCTATTACACGATCGTTGTGGTGACCTGGTAGTGGTTGCCGATGCACGTTCCTGGTTTACCTATTACTTCTGGTTAGAGGATGGGAAGGCCCCAGATTATGCACGAATGGTAGACATACACAAAAAGCCTGGTTATGACCCGGTAGAAATGCTAACAGATCCCAAAGATAAGCTGGTAATGCCCAAGGTAATTGGTAAATTACTCAAGAAAAAAATGGGCTTTCGAACGGTGATGAACATTATTCCGTTAGAAGCTGAATTGGTCAAAGGGTCTCATGGCAGAATTCCGGAGGATGCCGAAGACCACCCCATTTTTATTGCGGATAATCAAATACTGGATCAAACCCACTTGAAACCCACAGATGTATTCCGTATTTTAGAAGAACAAATAAACCAACCCTAAACGAATGAACCTAGTTTTTAAAAGTATCGGTTTTCTTTTTGCGGCGCTCTTTTTTATTTCTGCTGGCTTGCAATATAATGATCCAGATGCATTTGTTTGGATTGTTATTTGGGTGGCGGCAGGTGTACTCTCCTTAGGATTTGCCTTGAACAAGATTTCGTATGTGGTTTTACTAGTGACAGGCTTCCTTGCTTTAGCGGGTTTTTTTTATTGCTATCCAGAAAAGTTTGAGGGCTTTGAAATCGGGACGGGAAATATTAAAAATGTAGAAGAAGCTCGAGAGGCTTTTGGTTTGCTTATTATCTCGATCGTACTATTGCTGCTAGGTTTTCGAAAACGTTTTTCTGTATCAAAGGTCTAGGTCGAACTCTTGTCTTAACAAATCGATCGCGGGATTCTTTTCCCGTAGCTTTTCATATTTTTCCTCAGGTGTAAATGCGAATTTTTTAGCAGTTTCTTCGTTCACGGTTATCTTTAGTTCAATAAACCGATTATTTAAATTGGAGCGCAGGTGCTCCATAAGGTCAAACTGCTCCCGTTCGACTTCTTTTTTCATCGTACCATTGGGAAGTTCGATCCAAATGACATGATCTTTCAGTAGTTTAGGCACGTCGGTTGCCAGATTCGAAGCCAATATTTTTTGCCCCTTGGCATCGATTGTTTTTACGAATTTGTCCCAGTGTTTTTGCATCACTTCCTGGGTAAAAGGCTCCCTTGGTAAATTTTCCTGATCTATTACTTCGTCCTTTTTTTGAAGTTGATGTTCCTTTTTAGCCTTTAGACTAGAAATGGACAGGCCCGATACTCTTTTGGTAGGTGTTTTTAATTCTATTTTTTTCTCTGCCACTGCAAGTGCTTCCCCTGCGTCATGGGTTTCCAAAGTATTTGCTGCGGAAAGAGTTTGCTGCGTTGTTATTTCTTCCGGTGGCGTTTGTTGGGCAATGGGCTCTATAACGGCAGAGTGCTGCGGAATGGGGCTTTCTTCGGGGGATTCGGCACCTGTGACAGGAACCTCTATGCTCTCTTGAGTCGGTACTATTCCCTGCGGGTGTGCTTGATCCACAACCGGGATGGTTACAGGTTCTGTAACAATGGTAGTTTCGGGTAAAGGTTCAAGCGGCATGACGGCCGTTTCTGTTACGACCTCCTTAACTTTGATGGTTTCCGTAAGAGATTCAGCGACAGTTGGTTCAGCTATTGTAGCTGTAATTTTAGGCTCGGTAGGTGGTGCGGGGGTGGTAGGGCTTGGTAATTGAGATGATACAATAGTATTGGGTAGAACGCCTTTTTTATCTTTAAAGAAAGCGGCCGGAGCAATAAAATCGACCGTCTTATTGGCCAATGCTATTGATTCAGGATTTTTTTTTTCCCCCTCAAAATCGAGAGAGGCCAATTTCATTAGGGTAAGTTCAACGAGCAATCGTTGGTTTTTACTTGTTTTGTATTTTAGATCACAGTCATTGGCCATATCCAAGGCCCTCAGTAAAAATGAGCGGCTTGTTTTCTGTGATTGTTCCAAATAGCGTTGTTTCGCAGTATCACCAACTTCTAGCAAACTAATAGTGCCCTGATGTTGGCATACCATCAAGTCCCTGAAATGGGAGGCGAGTCCGCTAATAAAGTGATGTCCATCAAATCCTAGTGATAAAGTCTTGTTCAATAGCAATAGGAGTGATGGAATATCATGGGATAAAATAAGGTCGGTGGCCGTGAAATACGTATCATAATCCAATACGTTTAAATTCTCGGTAACCGCCTTCCTAGTAAGTTGTTTTCCGGAAAAACTAACAACCCTATCAAAAATAGAGAGCGCATCCCGCATCGCACCATCTGCTTTTTGGGCGATAATATGCAATGCATCATCCTCAGCTTCGATTCCTTGGTTCTCGGCAATATATTTTAAATAATTGGCCGCATCTTTCACCGTAATACGCTTGAAATCAAAAATTTGACAGCGAGAAAGAATGGTGGGGATAATTTTGTGCTTCTCAGTAGTCGCCAAAATAAAAATAGCGTGTTTTGGTGGTTCTTCCAAGGTCTTTAAAAAGGCATTAAAGGCCGACTGAGAGAGCATGTGTACCTCGTCAATAATATACACCTTGTATTTTCCTACTTGCGGTGGTATACGTACCTGATCAATAAGGTTTCGAATATCATCTACCGAGTTGTTCGAGGCGGCATCGAGTTCAAAAATATTGAATGCAAAATCTTCATCGGGCCGTTGCGTACCATCTTCGTTGATTTTTTTCGCCAGAATTCGTGCACAGGTGGTTTTGCCTACACCTCTTGGACCACAGAACAAAAGTGCTTGCGCCAAGTGATTATGCGCAATGGCATTGGTTAGCGTATTGGTGATCGCTTCCTGCCCAACAACGTCTTTAAACGTTTGGGGTCTGTACTTACGTGCCGATACGATAAATGGTTCCAAAGTTACGCTTGTTTTAAGGGATAAAAATTAAGTTGTTACAAATATAAAAATAGCACTCTATGATGCGGATGATTTGAAGCTTGGAAAGTTAATTTTTATCAACAATTAGGATACCTTTGCAGCAAGCAGGCTACCTTATCGCTCTGATGGTTGACATTAGAGAGGAAAGTCCGGACACCATAGTGCAGTATAGCGGGTAACGCCCGTCGTTCCATTTTGATATTTGTTGAGATGGAAAAGGACCAGTGCAACAGAAAGCAAGTACAGTTCGGCTGTAGTGAAACCAGGTAAACTCTATACGGTGAAACGTCACGTAAATCGGTGTTTGAGGGCTGCACGCCCAAATCGAAGGGTAGGCGGTTCGAGCCTTTGGGTAACCATGGGCCTAGATAAATGATAAGGAGCCTCGATCTATTTCGAGGTGTACAGGATCCGGCTTATTGGCCTGCTTTTTTAAGTATCTCAAAGTCACTCCCATGAAGATGGGAATCTATTGTAATCCCAATTCGCTGGGAATTTATATGATTTGTACCCTCTTATTCTTTAGACCTCGAATTGTAATAGTAGCTTTTCATCATTTTCAAGAAGCGTCCATTGCCGCATAAAACTCTTTAGGGCATTCGTCATTTCATGAAGCGTTTTTTGCGTTATTTTCCTAGGGAATTGCAATTGTTTCTCAAGAAGTATTTGCGCTAAATTATCTAGAATGTCTGCAATAGGTGTTGGTTGAAAGTATGCCGTTTGTAATAGATTGACCAAGTGTTCTGTTACCAGTGCTTCTTCTGGAAGATTTTTTGGAAGTAGGGCTGTCGGGCGCGTATCTCTTGGGAGACTAAAATCAGCAATGTCATATCCCTTGCCCAAAAGCCCATAGAATGCATTTGAAAAACGCAATTGCTGTTCTACTACATAATGTGCGATATCATGTATTTCTAGGGTAGGGTATAGTTTGGCAAAAGTGATGCTACCATCTTCACGGGTACAACGCAAGATAGATGACTTCTGACTTTTTTTTACCAATTCAATCGAAAGTCTCATCTGGCATATTTTTTAGTTTTCAGCTTCAAAAAAACTAAAGACACTGCCGCCGTACTTACGACTGTTTTTGAAACAGCGGAGATCCGACAGGTCTGTTTTGTCAGAGTGTTCAATAATCAACCATCCCTCAGACGTCATCAAATTCCTATCAAAGACTAATTTTGGAATTCGTTCAAAATCGGCCTTGTCCATGGCATATGGGGGGTCTGCAAAAATTAAATCTACCTGAATGTTGGTTTTTTCCAAGAATTTAAATACATCACTTTTGATGGCATTTATGGGTAATTCAAGTGTATTTGAAGTATGGGTAATAAAACGAATACAACCCGCATTGCCGTCAATGGCGGTTACTTCGGTGGTGCCTCTAGAAGCGAATTCATAGCTAATATTACCGGTTCCCGCAAAAAGGTCAAGCACTCTTAGTTCATCAAAATAAAATTGATTGTTCAGAATATTGAAGAGCGCCTCCTTGGCCATATCGGTCGTTGGGCGCACTGGTAATTTTTTTGGCGCGGTAATTCGCCTTCCCTTATGTTTTCCTGATACAATTCGCATTAGAGAGCATTCAATACGGTAAAATCGATTGTTTCCAATTCTTTGGTAGCGAGTGGTATTACAAAATCGGAACTTGGATAAAATACCGCCACCCGTTTCACATATTCATAGCATACCTTATACAATGCATCGTCCTGTTCAATAGCCCCCAGTAGTTTTAAATCAACTGTTTCTGTGTCTAATTGAAGTTGTTCCAAGGTGAACAGTAGGTAATATAGAAAATCTTCCTGGGTCTCATATTCAAAGTTGTTGAAAAACAGTAGCTTTTTGTTGGAGATTACGGTAATATCTATTTCTTTTCCAAAAACATGTACATATACGATGGGTTCTTTAGCCCCTAGGTGTTCATTCAATAAGGACTGAACTAATACAGTGCCGTGGTGTTTATAGGTGAACGCACCAAACAGCTCGTATATATAGTTGTTGATATTCACAAAGGGTACGTACACATTTACAACTTCGTGTTCCTCCAATTCGTCATATGCGATATGGTCGTTTGCTAAAATCCGCGCATTAAATTTCAGATAATTCGCTAATTCGTCAACATGAAATAGTGACTTGGGAACTAGGCTGAACAGCTTATTGCGATGTATTACGATGACCTCGGCAAAATGCGCTGTGGGAATAGCATGTTTCTCAAAAAGCTGCTGAAGCTCTTTTAGTGTTTGATAGGGTGTAAGTTCTCTATGAAAAGTAACCCGGTCAGAAGAAATGACCACGTTTTGTACCGTGTCAAGAATACAAAAAGAAAGTCCATTCAAACTTATTTGAATGGACAGTCTGTAAAAGTCTTTTGACGAAGTGTCTATATCGCTATTGTTCGTTTTTGTTGTCATATATTGGGGGCCAGTTGCCACTGGTGCTCACTTCATCCAATGATCCGACCAATATTGCAGGGCCGTTAACTTCTTCCACACTTACTTCTAATTTCTCTTTGGCCAACAAATCTTTAGGTTGATCGAATAATACAACCTCTTTATCGACTTTGGCTTCAAAAACAGGGGCTTTGTACCCGCCTTTATCGATAATTGCCGCTTTCATCTGTACTTTTTCCCCATTGGCAGCACCAGGTATTTCCATCATGCGCTTGTAACGATCGTCTTTTTTGAAAAGTGAGTCACGTACAGATTCCACACCAAGGGTATCAATAAGTATTGTATCTACCTGCATGTCTATTTGGTAGGTCTCATTGAACCGCATAAAAGATGAATCTCTTTGCTGTGTAATCGTATAGCTACCTTTATCAACAAAACTTACTAATTTATTGAAATCGGGCGCATATGTTCCATTCACGGTTTTATAAGCCTCTTGTGCATTTCGAATGTCTTTCAATTTGGCAATGACCTTAGCGTAACGCTCTTGTTTTGTCTTGCTAAACTCAATAGGGCCGGTTACCGACTTGTAGATGAGATATCCAAAAACGATACAAGCTATCCAAAGTACAATTTGTATTATGGTCTTCATTTTCCTTACTGTGTTAGTTAAATTTAGTGGTACACACAAATCTACAATTTTTTTGGAAACTGCCTAATTTTTTGCAATCGGAATTCCAGTACTTTTCAAAGGGCGCTGAATTCCAGTTTTTTATCTGCTTTTTGGGCGTAAATTTCTACATATGTTCGTGTTTATGGCTTATCGCATCCATTCGGTTATTTAAGTGTATTTCCAAGGAAATGATCAGTATCTTTGGCATTCTATGGCCACTCTAACAGATGCAAGCTTCTATACGTTATTAAAGGAAAAGTTTCCCCATACACCTACGGTGAATCAGAACATAGCACTGCAGCAATTGGCGCAGTTTCTTTTATCAAAGGAGAAAGACAGGCTATTTCTATTGAAAGGTTTCGCAGGTACCGGAAAAACGACGCTGGTGGGTACTGTGGTGACTAATTTGTGGCAGAGCAAGTTGAAAGCAGTGCTGATGGCGCCGACGGGTAGGGCGGCAAAGGTCATGTCCAACTATTCCAAAACAAGGGCATTTACAATCCATAGAAAAATTTATTTTCCAAAAAAACAGCAAGGAGGGGCTATCAAGTTTGTTTTGGCCCCCAATAAACACCGTGACACCATTTTTATAGTAGACGAGGCTTCAATGATTCCAGACACCCCTGCTGATTCTAAATTGATGGACAACGGGTCTCTCTTGGATGACCTGCTGATGTTCGTCTATTCCGGTCATAACTGTAAGCTTATTTTAATTGGCGATACCGCCCAATTACCGCCGGTTCGTTTGGACCTGAGTCCGGCCCTAGACGCCGACAAGTTATCCTTACTATATAATAAGGAAGTGACCAAGCTCGAATTAGATGAGGTAGTGCGGCAGGCAGAGGATTCGGGGATATTGATGAATGCAACAAACTTGCGGGCACAATTGCAGAGTGAATTTTATGAAGCCTTTCAATTTAATGTAACGCCTTATAAAGATATTGTGCGTTTGATCGATGGCCATGAAATTCTCGAGGCCATTGAAACTTCCTATGACGAACACGGGAGGGAAGAAACGGCATTTATCGTTCGTTCAAACAAACGGGCCAACTTGTATAATGAGAATATTCGTGCTCGAATCCTGTACCTCGAAAATGAACTCGCCGTTGGGGATTATATGATGGTGGTGAAGAACAACTACTTTTGGTTAGAACCCTCTACTGAAGCGGGTTTTATAGCAAACGGGGATATTATTGAAATTCTGGAAATTTTCGCCATTAAGGAGATCTATACCTTCAAGTTTGCCGAAGTGAAGGTGAAAATGGTCGATTATCCAAATCAAAAACCTTTTGAAACAGTTTTATTGCTAGATACGATCAAGGCCGAAACGCCCTCGTTGCCTTATGAGGATTCCAATAGGCTGTATCAAGAAGTGATGCAAGACTATGCCGATGAAAAATCGAAATATAAAAAGTTCCTTTCGGTAAAGAGTAATAAGTATTTCAATGCGCTGCAAGTAAAATTTTCATACGCGATTACCTGTCATAAATCTCAAGGAGGACAGTGGAATACGGTTTTTGTAGAGCAACCCTATCTGCCCAATGGAGTGGACAAAGAGTATTTGCGGTGGCTCTATACAGCAGTTACCCGGGCGAAGAGCCAATTGTACTTAATAGGTTTTAAGAGTGATTTTTTTGTTGGGGAGGAATAGACTAAATTCGTTCTAGCAACAGCAATAAAGCATCTTTTTAAAATGACCTCGGATACCATCATTAGTATTTTTTTAGGCGTGGGCCTTGCGGCTTCCGTGGGGTTTCGGGTGTTTTTGCCGTTGTTTGCGCTTAGTTTGGCAGCCTATTTTGATCTATGGGAACTCAATAATAGTTGGGAATGGATCGGAAGTTTAGGTGCGGTGGTGGCACTTGGTGTTGCCATGTTGGTAGAAATCTTCGCATACTTTATTCCTTGGGTAGATAATATACTAGATAGCGTGGCGGTGCCATTGGCGGCCATTGCGGGTACTGCCGTTATGGTTTCGACCGTTGCCGATTTAGACCCTGTTGTTACCTGGGCGTTGGCGATTATTGCTGGTGGCGGAACGGCCACTGCGATCAAAGGTGCGGGTGCTACCGGTAGGCTTGCCAGTACGGCAACAACGGGCGGTTTGGCCAACCCGATCGTTTCTACCGTAGAAACGGGCACTGCGGTGGTCGTGTCGACCGCTTCTATCTTTGCCCCCATCCTTGCCGCTGTATTGGTCATTATTATATTGGTGATCATTTTTACCATATACCGAAAATTACGCCCTGTGATAAAACGAACCAATGAAAACGAATGAAACGTTGAGAGCCATAGCTATGATACCCGCTCGGTATGCGGCGTCCCGGTTTCCTGCAAAATTAATGCAGGATTTGCAGGGCAAACCAGTAATTGTGCGTACGTATGAAGCGGCGGTACAAACAGGATTGTTTGATGAGGTTTATGTGGTTACAGACAGTTCAGTAATCTATGATACGATAGTTGAGGCCGGTGGAAAGGCCATGATGAGCATTAAGGAACACGATTGCGGTAGTGATCGCATAGCAGAGGCGGTTACTGATATGGAGGTAGATATTATCGTAAACGTACAAGGTGATGAACCCTTCACTGATAGGCAAAGCTTAAAGGCTGTATTGGAGGTTTTTAAAGATGACCATGAAAAAGAAATTGATTTGGCTTCTTTAATGGTAGAGATTACCGATTGGGAGGAAATCAACAACCCGAATACGGTAAAAGTCATTGTCGATAACCGTAAGTTCGCCTTGTATTTTTCACGATCGCCAATACCTTATCCAAGAGATCGGGAAACCGATGTTGCCTATTATAAGCACAAAGGCATATATGCTTTTCGAAAAAGAGCCTTGATGGATTTTCAGCGGTTGCCAATGTTGTCCTTGGAAGCGACCGAAAAAATAGAGGCAATTCGTTATTTAGAGTACGGGAAAAAAATAAAAATGGTAGAAACCCATGTAACTGGTATAGAAATTGATACACCAGAAGACTTGGAGAAAGCACAGCGTGCATGGAAGTAGACTATGCGGAGATCAAGGTCATCGGTTTTGATGCCGACGATACCCTTTGGGTCAATGAGACCTATTTTAGGGAGACAGAAGAAGCGTTTGCAGGTTTGTTGGAGGGGTACGAAACAAAAAATAAGATTGATCAAGAGCTCTTCAAGATGGAGATGAAGAATTTGGAGCTCTACGGATATGGCATCAAAGGATTTATGCTTTCGATGATTGAATCCGCTCTTGAATTATCGAATAATGAAGTTTCCCAAGCAACGCTTTTGGAAATTCTGGGTCTTGGTAAAAAGATGATTTCCCATCCAGTGGAGTTATTGGAAGATGTAGAGGAGGTTTTGAACAAACTTTCACCGAAATATCGTTTGATCGTGTTGACGAAGGGCGATTTGTTGGATCAGGAACGAAAACTCGAACGTTCGGGTTTGGCACGTTACTTTCAGCATGTTGAGGTGCTGAGTGATAAAAAGGAAGCCAATTACACTGGTTTGTTGGCGCATTTAAAGGTAGATGTCAAGGAATTTTTGATGATAGGGAATTCATTGAAATCAGATGTGTTGCCGATTACGAATATAGGCGCAAAAGCAGTGCATGTACCGTTTCATACCACCTGGCAGCATGAAGAAGTGTCAGTTGAGGAAGATAACAGGAATTATTTGAAAGTAACTAGATTAAAAGAAATACTAGCATACCTCTAAATCGTTTTATGGAGATAAAGAAAGACATCCAAAGCCAACAAATTTCAAAAATACAGGCCGTTGGGTATAGAAACTTCCCAATGGTACCCAAAGTGGTTTATGGCAAGGGTAGTTTTGATCAATTGGGTGAAATTCTGATGCCAAGGCGTAAAAATGCAGATGCCGCTTGCATTTTTTTGGTGGACGATGTTTTTGAAGGAACGCAGTTGATGGCAAGGCTTCCTTTAATATTTAATGATCAGGTTATCTTAATCAGTGCAGATGAAGAACCAAAAACGGATCAGGTAGATGCGTTAGTGGCCAAAATCAAGAAAGAATATTCAGAGCTACCGTCTGGAATTATCGGTATCGGTGGCGGTACATTGCTAGATTTAGCAAAGGCAGTGGCAATCATGTTACAGAACGAGGGCAGTGCCTCCAAATACCAAGGCTGGGATTTGGTGCGCAAGCCATCTATTTACCATGTGGGCATTCCCACGATTAGCGGTACAGGAGCTGAAGTAAGCCGAACAACGGTACTCTTGGGACCAGATAAAAAATTAGGGATCAATTCGGATTATACCGTTTTTGACCAGGTTCTCTTAGATCCGGATCTGACCGAGGGTGTTGACAAAGAACAATGGTTTTATACGGGAATGGACTGTTTTATTCATTGTATTGAATCATTGAACGGTACCTACCTAAACGCATTTAGTCAGAGTTATGGGGAAAAAGCGCTTGAGCTTTGTAAAGAAGTCTATTTGGGTTCTCTTTGCGATTCCGAGGCTCGAGAGAAACTAATGATGGCCTCTTGGCATGGAGGAATGAGCATTGCGTA
The DNA here is from genome assembly GCA_938020445.1 of uncultured Flavobacteriaceae bacterium. Taxonomy (GTDB): domain Bacteria; phylum Bacteroidota; class Bacteroidia; order Flavobacteriales; family Flavobacteriaceae; genus Pelagihabitans. Next base: position 29,953 of record CALIIC010000019.1, read on the forward strand.
TTCCCAGGTGGGAGTGGCACATGCTATGAGCTATGGTCTTTCGTATCTTCTTGGAGTAAAGCATGGTATCGGGAATTGTTTGGTGTTTCAACATTTAGAAGAATTCTATCCAGAAGGGGTAGCCATGTTCCACCAAATGAGAAAGAAACACGGCATTCAATTACCAACGGGAATTTGCGCTCAATTATCTGATGATGAGTATGATGTAATGATCAAAGTATCATTAGGTATGGAGCCCTTATGGGAAAATGCACTAGGTAAAGACTGGAGAACCAAAATAGGTCCTGACCAGTTGAAAGCGATTTATAGTAAGATATAAGTGTAGAAAGACTACTGCCGTTTCTAAAAAACCGACTCCGGATTAAACCTACAACGGAACTAACAAGCTAAGATTTACGTATGCTACAGGCAATTGCCAAATTCATTTACTTTAAACTAATGGGCTGGTCCGTTGAAGGAACATTCCCTTCCCATATAGAAAAATGTGTCATAGCAGTAGTACCGCATACAAGCTTGGTCGATTTTTTTCTAGGATTGTTGATTCGCAGGGTTTGGAATGAAGAAATCAACTATGTGGGGAAGAAAAGCCTTTTTAAAGCACCTTTTGGATGGTTTTTTAGGTGGATGGGCGGTGCCCCCGTTGACCGTAGTAAAAATAGCGATACGGTAAGCGCCACTGCCGAGGTGTTCAAAAGAAGAAAAAAGTTTCGTTTAACACTAGCTCCGGAAGGGACACGTAAAAAGGTGACCAAATGGAAAAGCGGCTTTTATTACATTGCAAAAGCTGCTGAGGTACCCGTTCTTTTGATTGCCTTTGATTTTGGTAAAAAGCAGGTGAAAGTATCCGAGCCCTATTTTACAACAGAGGATAAAGAAGCTGATTTCAAAGAATATGAGGCTTTTTTTAAGGGAGTTGTGGGCTATGTGCCTGAATATAGTTACTAAATTTTGTTCTTTTCTATTAGTTTCTTTGCGCCAATTTCATCTTTCTTTTTTTTGTTGCCCGGGAAGACCAAACTTGTACTGGAATAGGTGGTGCCAAAGGTGACACTTGCCGCATATACTTGGTCAATAGCGTCCAAAACCTGGTGGTCGGATAGTTCTTTTAACGGATGTATGAAAACCGACCAAATAACTTCATCGCTCAAAGCATATTTGACATCCAAAGCCGAATGAAAGTTGGCCACCAAGGCGTTGAGCAGTTGTTCTTCATCCACTTTTTCGCGCTCCACTATGGGGGAGATGATGCGCATGCGATTGGCATTTTTATCATACACACAGATCAAAAAGGCTTCCTTATAAACAAAACGAATGGAGTTTACTTCTGCTTCGACCGTGTCAGCTACCTTAGTAATCAGTTGTTCCAACTTAGTGGGATTCATTTCTTGGGCCACCAAAAATTGAGTGGAAAAAAACAATGTCAAAATTGAAAGTAGAATGATCTTTTGCATAGGATTATTTTGTTGGTTGGTCGTTTTTTATAGCACTTGTTTACAGTATGATTAAGGAAAGATACAGGAAGAAGGGTAGGAAATCAATTTTTATACATTTTGATGGAGTTTCTTACGTGGTTGTAGTTGTTGTCCCATGTTTTGGAATGTGGCGTTTTTCAAATAGCTTAAACTTTGAGATAGTCGACTTTATAAACCCTTTTGTCGAAATTACCCTTGCTTGGGGGTAACATAAAAATACCTTCGGGTATTACCATATAAAACCGAACCTATATGATTACATTTTTACGTTTACCACTCATCCTTTTTTTACTTTTTACAACCATATCAAGCAGTTCAGTTGCACAAGATACCTGTGGTGATTT
>CALIIC010000020.1 GCA_938020445.1 uncultured Flavobacteriaceae bacterium
TTTTGGAGATATTATAATATCATTTAATTAATTTGTAATTAAAATTGGAAAATGGCCGCACCGAAGAACAAAGGAAGAAGGGACAAAATATACGCGAATGAGTTGCTTAAAATAAGCACCGCTTTACTTCATAATATCACAAGTAAAGATTTATTACGAACGATTTATGACACTATAAAGCCCATCTTCCCATTTGACAATGCAGGATTGTTTTTAATTGATCATGAATTGGATATATTTTGGGAGATTTTGGAAGAAGGTATATTATCTCAAAATGACTTACAGGATTCTTTGGCAACAAATGATCTTTTAGGACCTTTTGCCTATACAGGAAATCATCCTAATACTTTTTTCTATGCCAAAACCCCGGGCATATATAATATGGAGGCGCAGTCGAAAATTTATTCGAATCCCCAGTGGGAATTGATGAAAGCATACGGTCTAAAAGAAATGATTACAGGTTCACTTATCGTTAATAACAAGAAAATCGGTTTTTTCTGTTTTAATAGTAAAGAAGAAGGTTTTTATTCCAAAAAAGATTTTCAATTATTTGATGCCATAGGAGATCAGCTTGCTGTAGCGGTGAGCAATATTCTGGCCAATGAAGAATTGCTTTTAAAGCAAAAGCGAATCGAAGACCTCTTAAAAATCAGCACCGCTGCCACTAAAATCAAAAATCGAAGCGAACTACTTAGGGTGATTTTCGAGACCATCAAACCTATTTTTCCCTTTGACTCGGCGGGTCTTTTTATCATTGAAAAAGAACAAAACGAGCACTATGAGATATTGGACGATATCGCTATTCTGGGAGATGAGGATATTTCGCAAAAAGGACTTATAACGAGTAACCTACTAGGAAGGTTTAGGCACAAAGACAGTGCGGTCGATTTTTTATCTTCCAGCGATCATCCACAACTTTTTACTATTAAAAAGGATAAAAAAAAATGGCCCCATCCACAATTTGACGTCATGTATGATGCTGGGTTGCGTCAAATCATAGGTATTGGACTGCGCAGCGGAAAAGAGACTTTCGGAATGCTCTGCCTTAATGCCAAAAAAGAGGGTTTTTTTTCAGAAAAGGACTTTCCGTTCTTTCAGGCCATATCAGAACAAGTTGCCTTAGCGGTTAGGGATTTACTTGCCAAGGAGCAACTATTGCTCGAAAAGCAAAAGGTGGAGAACCTCTTAAGAACCAGTGAAGCCATCAGTACGATTGCCACCGAAAGAGAACTCATAGATATCCTGTTCGGAATTATCAGAGAAGTATTTCCCTTTGATGACGCGGGGTTTTTTGCGCTGGATTTTGAAAGTAAGTTGGAAAAGGATTATATCATAGATTACTCCTTAGTGAGCAATGTGAGTAAGAATATACACAACGCTGGGTTATCAGGGTGGAAACAAATGAGTAGGGTAGTAGCTGATTTTGCCGAGAATGTTCCTGTTATTTACAATGTTTCAGAATTGTACGAGCGCTTTGACCATCCCGATTTTGAGTTTACTAAAAAAGAAGCTTTTACGTCTATTATCGCGGGGCCTTTAAAAAACTCCGAACGTACTATTGGGATGCTGTGTTTTTGGACCAAGAACGAGAAAGGGTATTTTGAGAAAGACCTTCCCCTGTTTAAATCGATTTCCGATCAGTTGGGTGTGGCTTTGGATAACTTGATGAACAAGGAACGTATCGTAAAACTCAACCAGGAACTGCAGTTAGAGCGTGATTATCTGATTGAAGAAGTCAAGACCGAGCACAATTTTGAGGAAATTATAGGAAACAGCCCCTTGTTGAGGGAGGTCTTTAAAAGTGTGGAAATGGTGGCACATACCGATGCCACCGTATTGGTTGAAGGGGAAACAGGCACCGGGAAAGAATTGATAGCTCGTGCCATTCACAATAGATCTGACCGTAAAAAGAAGCCGATGGTCAAGGTCAATTGCGCCACTTTGCCCACGGAGTTGATAGAGTCTGAGCTCTTCGGGCACGAGAAGGGGAGTTTTACGGGGGCCTTTGAACGTAGGATAGGTAAATTTGAACTCGCCAATAAGAGCACCTTATTTTTGGACGAAGTAGGCGAAATGCCGATAGAACTGCAGGCCAAATTGCTACGCGCTATTCAGGAAAAAGAGATTGAACGGTTGGGAGGAAAAGAAACCCTTAAAGTAGACGTTCGCATTATTGCGGCTACCAATAGAGATTTATTGGAGGAATCACAAAAAGGCGAGTTTAGATCGGATCTTTACTATCGATTGAATGTTTTTCCCATTCGAATGCCGGCATTGCGCGAACGTGTAGAGGATATTCCGTTATTGGCCACTTATTTTGCACAGAAGTATTGTAACAAGCTTAATACCAATTTTAAAGGAATTAAGGAAAAGGCCATGCAAGAATTGTTAGCGTATCACTGGCCGGGAAACATTCGCGAACTCGAAAACCTTGTAGAACAAGCCTGTATTTTAAACCAAGGAAAAGCACTGTCGTGGGCCAGGGAATTGGTACTTGCAAAACCGAAAAAAAGGATATCCAAGGAAAAACACAGCGACGGAAACTTTAATATAAAAGCGATAAAAGAAGAACATCAGAACAAAGAGTGCGAGGTTATAATAGAAGCTTTGAAACAAACCAATTGGCGCATAAGGGGAGATAAAGGGGCTGCAAAGCTTTTGGGCGTAAAACCCACTACGCTAGAATACCGGATGACTAAATTGGGATTGAAGTAGTCATTTTGGAGGTTAAAAAGGGGAGCATTTTAGTACTTCTCTAGTTTTTTGAGACTTTGTTTTATAAGCGTGTACGGCGCGTATTTTTGTTTCTTCATTACTATTCCCACTCCGCATAGGGAATCTTATTTTCGTTACGATAGCACCTTCTACTTATTTTCTCTTTGTAAGCACTGTGATCAGTGCTTTTTGAAGTGAAATAGATTATATTTTGAAATTGTAATATAATTCTTACATCAAAAATAACATGGTTAACATCACTTTGTTCTTCGCACGCAACATTAATTAGTGCAGTAAATTCTTACAAATTAATTTCGGATCAAGAGTCATTAAACTCGCCAACCATCTTTTTTAATATGTCATCAATGAAGAATTACGCGCATTTTTATTGCCTTAAAAAGGCAAGGTTACATTTTGTTTTCCTTTGTATATTT
>CALIIC010000021.1 GCA_938020445.1 uncultured Flavobacteriaceae bacterium
GTGACCCTGACAAGATTCGAACTTGTAACCTTCTGATTCGTAGTCAGATGCGCTATCCAGTTGCGCCACAGGGCCATTGTTACGATATTTTTGCCTTCTGATTCGCGGTCAGATGCGCTATTCTCCCGATACTTCGGGGCGCCACAGGGCCAAAAAAAAGAAGGTGATTCACTAGTATGCACCTCCAGAGCCGAATCGGATACATTCTTTTCGTGAACTCAAAAGAGTGCCGCGAATGCTTTTGTTTCCGTTTAACGGGCTGCAAATATATTTCTTTTTACTTTTAGGACAAAATTACTAGAACAAAAGAAATGGATTTTAAAACCTACATACGCGATATTGCCGATTTTCCTTCGCCAGGAGTGTTGTTCAAAGATATTACGCCCCTTTTACAAGATGCTACCGCACTCCAGGAAACCGGCAAGGCCCTAGTGGCGTTGGTAGGGGGGCAAGCGGTAGATAAAGTGGTCGGGATGGAGGCACGTGGGTTCTTTTTTGGTACCCAATTGGCTGCCAAATTAAATGCCGGGTTTGTACCAGTACGCAAATTGGGTAAACTACCGGCCGAAAAGATTTCCGAGACCTACGCGCTTGAATATGGTACCGATACCTTGGAAATACACAAAGACAGTATCGTACCTGGGGACCGTGTATTGATACACGATGATGTGCTCGCCACTGGGGGCACGGCAAAGGCGGTATGCCAGCTAGTAGAGCGTTTGGGAGGGGAGATTGTGCAATGTAATTTTTTGATCGAACTCGATTTTCTAGAGGGAAACAAAAAACTGAACGGCTATCCTATTCAATCGCTACTGCATTATTAGTCCAGCGCCCGGGTAGTTACGAAATACCGCCATCCAATGAGGGCCAATTGCACCTTTGATGCCTTTGCAAGGTCCAAACGTTTTTTTGTATAAGAGGGGAGGAGTAACTTGTTTGCCTTGGCCAGAAATTTAAATACTGCTTTTTTCACTTGGCCAATGTAGTGAAAAATATAAAAACCCGGTTTCCAAGGAAGCCGGGTTTTACAAAGAAGCGGTTATTCACCCTTCTTTTCCATCATTTTTTTGGCAAGGTCGGCGCCGATAAGCGATTGTAACAGATTTGCATCTGATCGTTTACTGCCACCGCCGCCCTCGATAAAGATTTCTGGTAATCGCAGTTCTTTCAACTCACGGGCGACCCCTACCGAGGTCTTGAACTCCCATTCTGCACGCTCTTGGGGGGTGAGTCCGGCACTCACTAGTTTGGCATTCTGATAAGCTTCTGCATCGGCAGACACTTTTTTACTAAGGGCCTTGAATTTCTCCACCTCAAATTGCTTCTTTTCCTTTACCAGGTTGAATTCGGCCACTTTGGCTTCGGTCTCAGCGGCAATGGTCTGCTGTATCTGCTCTTTCTCCAAACGGGCCCTTTCGGTCGCCTTTTCTGCCTCTCCTTTCGCTTTCTCTTTCTGGGCACGATAGAACTGGCGTTCGGCCTGTTGTTTTTCAAGTTGGGTCTGCGCTACTTCCTCTTTTTGAAGCTGAAGGCGGTTGTCAAAGGTTTCTTCCCAATCGATCTCGGTGACCACGGCCTGTACCACGGTTAAACCGTACGCTTTTAGAGAGTTTCCTTTTACACGAACGGGCTCACCGTCTACCATTTGAATACGGAAGCGCTTTTGTTTGCTTTCCCTGTTTACAACGGTGCGCACCACCGAACTGTCACCAATAACTTCTTTTTTATCGTTACGTACATACTCTTCCAGTACATACATCCCATTTTCCAATTGATCTTTAAAGTACCGGTCAAAGTCAGACGCCTGTCCGGAGATGTAATCTTGGGCATCCATCAACTTACAGGTGTTCTTGATAGATTGATCAATGTTGGGAATGATACGGGAACGGATCATATTGCGTTCGGTCTTATTCCTGTCGGCAACCGATAAGAACTGACCGTCATCTTCCGTATTGATACTTATAACAACAGATGTCGCAATTCGTGCCTTTACCGCATCGCTGAAGGCCCAATACTTGGCGGCATCCACATTGGCATAGGTACTTTGCTCACCAAGTTTTCCATCGGTATTTGGAATCACATATTTAATGGGCAGTTCAAACTGTATGGGAATCAAACGCCCCCACATTTTGGTATGAATACCTTGACGAAAAATAGCTTTCTGACCGCCCCATGGATATTGAACTGCATATGCAGTACCCGGTTCGGCATAAAAAAATGTACCTGAAACAATACTTAATAAAAGGCCGGCTCCGATTATACGAAGGCTTTTGCCCGCGCTGAACCAATCAAATAATTTGATGTTTTTTAAAAAGGGTTTGGCTATCAGAGTCGCTACCCCGATAAAAACAATAAGTATTCCAATGAATAATAGCATATGGTCGGGTTTTAAAGGTTAGACAATAGAAACGTTAAGACAATGTATATGAGAAACTTTATGATAGTGATCATTTTATAGTTGTTTTGGGTTGAACAAAAGTTGTTTTATAATCGATTATCCAAATAATATATATCTAAAAGTCACATATTTCCTAACATATTTTGACTTATTAATGAATTTGAATACGGAAATGTAAGTGTAATAATGATTACGATTTCATATTTAAAATTTTTATCTTGGAAGGTGTTTTACATTGTAATAATAAATATCACTTATAGTTTCACTCTATAACAATTGAAGGGGGCTTTGACACCTTTTTTTTGTTTTCAAGGGAGAAAAAAGGCCAAAAAGGACCCTTTTTGATCAAAACGATCTTTTAAGGGGCTGTTTTGTTCCTCAAATTTCTCCATTTGCGCTCTCGCTTTTAAATCGATTTCTTGTTCTATATTTGCCGAAAGTTCCTTTATCCCGACCAATGCAAAATCTTCTTTTCATCGTTTTAGGCCTTGTTCTTTTAATTGCAGGAGGTAATTGGCTACTAAAAGCAGCAGTTGCACTATCCCTTAAATTGAATATTCCCAAAATTGTAATAGGGATGACGGTGGTCTCCTTCGCGACTTCAGCTCCCGAACTCATTGTGAGCATCAAATCTGCCTTAAATGGTTTTCCCGATTTGGCATTGGGAAATGTCGTTGGCTCCAATATTGCGAATTTGGGACTTGTGCTGGGAGTTACCGTGCTTTTGGGAGGTATTGATGTGAACAAAAGTTTTTATAAGACCGACTGGCCGGTAATGATGTTGGCTTCCATATTATTCTTCTGCTTCATTTACTTTGATGGGGAATTGCAGCAATACGAGGGAATCGTTATGGTAGTGGTGCTGTTCTTTTTTCTGGTGTACCTATTGCGTTTTCAAAAAACGGCTGTGGTCGACGAAGCACCGGAAGACGACAAGCCCCTGCCATTGTATAAGACCGTTTTGTTCTTGGGTTTGGGAGGAACGGCCTTATGGGGCGGTTCGGAGCTACTGATCGATGGCGCAGTTGGTTTGGCAACGGCTTACGGGGTGAGCGAGCGTGTCATTGCGGTCACAATTGTTTCGGTCGGTACCAGTATTCCTGAATTGGCCGCTTCCATTATTGCGGTCATCAAAAAAGAAAAGGCAATTTCGTTGGGGAACTTAATAGGCTCCAACATCTTTAATATTTTAGCGGTTTTAGGAATCACTTCGATTATCACCCCGATCAGGGTCATGGATCAAGGTTTGCTAGAAAGTGATATCTTCTGGATGCTGGGAATCTCATTCCTATTGCTTCCGCTGGTTTTTGTTCCCAAAGGACGGCGTCTCGGGTGGCGGGATGGCATAATTCTTGTGGGTTGTTATTTAGGGTTCGTGTACCTTACCATTGCCTAATAACTAACCTATTTTTGCTATGTCTAACAAGCTTTTTTGCGTGCTAGTGGGCGCACTGTTCTGTTTTATTGCTGCAAATGCCCAGGAAGAATTTATAAAGGGCCAACTTTTGGACTCAAAAACAGGAGAGCCTGTGGCCTTTGCCACCATTCGTATCAAAGGGTATGCCTTGGGAGTTATTTCCAATATGGACGGAAGCTTCAAGGTGCCGCTAAAGTTTCAAAGCTACAACGATGAATTGGAGATTTCCTCTATGGGGTATCAAAAAAAAGGAGTGCTCATTTCCGGATTGTATAGCAAAGGAATCAATAGCATCAAGCTTGTACCGAGAATCTTTGAGCTGAACGAAGCCATCGTAACCGCCGACAAAAAAAGAACACTCTCAGCAAGGGGCATTATCCGAAGGGCGTTGCGGGCCATTCCTAAAAATTATCCGGTCAATACGTTTTCCACGGTAGGCTACTATCGTGACTATCAATTAAAAGATACCGAATACATTAATCTAAACGAAGCCATTTTGGAGGTTTTTGATCCTGGTTTCGATGAGAGAGACCAAGAACATTCTGAAGTGCTTGTTTACCAGTATCGGCAAAACAAAGATTTTAAGAAAGATACGATAGGACTACAATCTTACAATTATAGGACTGGAAGAAAAATAATCGATCAGAACGTCTTTCTCTATGATTATGGTGGGAACGAGTTTGTGATTTTAAGAATACATGACGCCATTCGAAACCACAGCGAGAATTCGTTTTCTTTTGTGAATAGGATGCAGTATGATTTTTTGTCGAATCATCATGACTATACGAAAGGAAAGGTATCCTATATAGATAACGAGGCCTTGTATGTGGTGCATTTTGAAAAAGAGACCAGAAGGCACCATGCCAAGGGTACCTTGTTTATTGCCCATAGCGATTATGCAATTCACAAAATGGAATATACCGTTTATGATAAAGAAGCCGATATAAATGGAGCGCAGAAAAAGACGGATACGCCACTCCCTCTCTTGTTTAAAGTCGTCTCCGAATACCGTAGGACAAATGGTAAAATGTACTTGAACTACATTTCTTTCAACAACCGTTTTGAGACACGTTTGGCGCCGGAGTTGTATGTCATAGAAATGGGCGTCAACCCGCTGCAGAAAAATTTTATTTTGCGGTTTAGCAAGAAGCTGGACGAAGTAGGGGTTTTCGATAAAGACAATTACGCTTTTTTTTATAAGCGCGAGCCCATCGAAATTGAACGGATCGTATTGTTTGGAAAAGAAGTGTGGGTCTATCCCAAAATGAAGACCAAGGAAGATTTGAAAAAGTTCGAGGAAATGTTTATGTATTCCAGAAGACGCGAACGAATTGCGAAACTATTGAAAGTCGAGGTGAAAAATCTGGTAGGGAAGGACGGGAGCAGATTAAATGAATCCAAACTTGAACGGTACAATCAATTTCGGGAGTTTTTTGTACAACAGCTTCGACCGGTTAGTCCTGTTCCCAGAGATAAAAAGTTTATGGATAAGGGGCGACCGATCTTTAAAGATCAGCCGATAGTGCCTCCTCCCAATTTTGCGGACTATTGGATGAATACACCACTTCAAAAAGTAACCGAATAAAAAACCGCCCTAACGAGGATTGTCAGGGCGGTTCTTAATTTTAACAACAATTCGGTTATTAAACGTCAGCAGTCTTTACTGTTTTCACAATACGGGCTGCAATCTTATATGGGTCACCGTTTGAAGCGGGTCTGCGGTCTTCCAACCATCCTTTCCAGCCTTTTTCTACGGTGATAATAGGAATACGAATAGAAGCTCCCCTATCAGATATGCCATAACTAAAGTCATGTATAGAAGCAGTTTCGTGTAATCCTGTTAAACGCTGGTCGTTAAATTCACCATACACAGCAATATGTTCTGCCGTTACAGGGCGGAACGCTTCACAGATTTTTTCGTATGTTTCTTGAGATCCACAAGTTCTTAAGGTCGTATTAGAGAAGTTCGCGTGCATTCCGGAACCGTTCCAATCTCCTTTGACCGGTTTTGGGTGGTATTCGATATACCATCCGTAGCTTTCTGTCAAACGGTCTAACAAATAGCGGGCAATCCAAATTTCATCACCTGCTTTTTGTGCGCCTTTGGCAAACAATTGAAACTCCCATTGGCCACTTGCCACTTCTTGGTTGATTCCTTCAAAGTTCAATCCGGCAGCGATGCAAAGATCTGCATGCTCTTCAACAAACTCCCTACCATGGGTGTTTTTTCCGCCAACGGAACAATAGTACATTCCTTGTGGGCCAGGATATCCACCTACTGGAAACCCTAATGGAAGCTGCGTGGCAGTATCCATAATAAAGTACTCCTGCTCAAACCCGAACCAGAAATCCGAATCGGCATCATCAATGGTCGCTCTCGAGTTTGATAAGTGAGGCGTGCCATCTGCATTCAAAACCTCGGTCATTACCAAGAACCCATTGGTCCTAGCTGGATCAGGGTAAATGGCAACAGGCTTCAACAAACAGTCAGAAGAACCACCTTCGGCCTGTTTTGTCGAACTTCCATCAAAAGACCACATTGGGCAGTCTTCTAATTTACCGCTGAAATTTTCTTCAACCTTGGTTTTACTTCGTAGGTTGGCAGTTGGCGTGTACCCATCCAACCAAATGTATTCTAATTTTGATTTACTCATAATATGTGGTCGTTAATTTTTTTGTAATTAAAAAGACAAGCAAAAATAATTTTTTTGATGAATCAACCCCAAAATTTAGGGGGTAAATAGTTAACATTGTGCACTTTTTCCATTTACCCCTATTTTTTTGGGGGTATTTTGTGAAATATCTAATTTATGATGTTAATTTTGCTAAGTTATTAACAGAAGTGTAACCAACAATAACCCACGTACATGTCCAATCAACGTTTTAAGGCCATCAATGACAGCCAAAACAGGAGTCGAATTGATATTAAGGAAGATAGGAGACGCTCCGAATTGTTCGCCACAAAGGTCTTTAACGAGGAGAAAATGATTCAACACCTCACCAAAGATGCGCTCGAAAGTGTGAAAGGGGCCATCTTTGCAGGCTCTAAAATAGATCGAAAGATAGCGGACCAGGTGGCGGAGGCGATGAAAGGCTGGGCTATTTCCATGGGAGCTACCCATTATACACATTGGTTTCAACCATTAACCGGTGCTACTGCAGAGAAGCATGATGCCTTTTTTGATTTATTGGCCGATGGGAAGGCCTTGGAGAAATTCGGAGGAGGACAATTGGTACAGCAAGAACCCGATGCCTCCAGCTTTCCCAGTGGGGGAATTCGAAATACCTTTGAAGCGAGGGGTTATACCGCCTGGGATCCTACTTCGCCGGCCTTTGTTTATGATACGACCCTTTGCATACCTACGATTTTTGTTTCTTATACCGGGGAGGCCCTGGATAATAAAGCGCCCTTGCTGCGTGCTTTGAATTCGGTAGACGATGCGGCTACCGCAGTCGCCAAGTATTTTGATAAGAACGTTTCAAAAGTGAATGCAACCTTAGGGTGGGAGCAAGAGTACTTTTTGATAGATAAATCATTGGCCTATTCGCGTCCCGATATTTTGATGACCGGGCGTACCTTGATCGGCCGTTCTGCTGCGAAAGGACAGCAGTTAGATGACCATTATTTTGGAGTTATCCCGCAACGGGCCATTAGCTTTATGAAAGACTTGGAAAAGGAATGTACCAAATTGGGAATTCCCGTAAAAACAAGACATAATGAAGTAGCCCCCAACCAATTTGAGTTGGCTCCTGTTTTTGAGGAGGCGAACTTGGCAGTGGATCATAATCTGTTATTAATGGATGTGATGGAAAAAATTGCGGACCGACATAAATTCAAAGTGCTTTTTCATGAAAAACCGTTTGCAGGAATCAATGGTTCTGGAAAGCACAACAACTGGTCTCTATCGACCGATACAGGGGTAAACCTATTGAGCCCCGGTACGACCCCTATGAAAAACCTGCAGTTCCTTACTTTTTTCATCAATACCATAAAAGCCGTGGATACCTACGAAGAACTGCTGCGCTCTTCGATCGCTTCGGCGAGTAACGACCATCGGTTGGGGGCCAATGAGGCGCCTCCCGCTATTCTTTCCATTTTTATCGGAAAGCAGCTAAGTGAAGTGCTCGATGAACTGGAAGGGGTGTCTCAAGGGAAACTATCTCCAGAAGAAAAAACAGAACTCAAGCTAAATGTGGTGGGTAAAATCCCGGAAATTTTACTCGACAATACCGACCGCAACCGTACCTCTCCCTTCGCCTTTACCGGAAATAAATTCGAAATGCGGGGTGTAGGTTCCAAAACCAATTGCGCCAAACCAATGACCGTGTTGAACACCATTGTGGCCAAACAACTAAAAGAATTCAAGAAGGAAGTCGACGAATTGATCGCTAAAAAGAACTTGAAGAAAGACGAGGCTGTTTTTAACATCCTTCGGGAGTATATAAAAAAGTCGAAACGAATTCGTTTTGATGGGGACGGCTATAGTGACGCTTGGGAGAAAGAAGCCAAACGAAGAAAACTGAGCAATAACAAAACCACTCCTAAAGCGCTCGAAGTACTTACGAGCAAAAAGAGTCTAGACCTTTTCAAGTCTATGAAGGTAATGAGTGAGACCGAGGTAAGAGCTCGGCAAGAGGTAGAACTCGAAGCCTATATTTTACATATTCAAATAGAAAGCAGAATTTATAGCGAGTTGGTTTATAACCAGGTGATTCCTTCGACCATAGAGTATCAAAATGCATTGATCCAGAATGTTATTGGGATGAAAGACATCTACGGGGCAGCGCATTCCAAGTTTTCGGACGGACAGTTTTCGATCATCGAGCAGATTGCCGAGCATGTAGCCGCATTAAAGAAAATGACCGATGCAATGACCGAAACAAGGAAAAAAGCCAATGCACTGTCCGATACACATAAAAAGGCAATTGCCTACTGTGAAAATGTAAAACCTTATTTTGAAGGGATACGTACACATTGTGATAGCTTGGAACATTTGGTAGACAATCGCCTATGGCCATTGACAAAATATAGAGAGCTGTTATTTATCAAATAGAGTGTGGCTTTGATCGCCAGTTTTTATCATTGAATCATACAGGAAAAATGAAGATGGTTTAAATTATTTAAGGGCGGTTACTTTAATGTAATTTCGATGGTTCATTTTTAAAGTGATTCCCCTATTTTTGCGAAAACAGATTTAATGGCTTCTTCTACAAGCGATAGATACCACCAAAGGGGCGTTTCAGCCTCTAAAGAAGATGTGCACAATGCCATCAAGAACATTGATAAAGGCCTTTTTCCAAAGGCTTTCTGCAAAATCGTTCCAGATTATTTGACAGGTGATGATGATTATTGTTTGGTCATGCACGCCGATGGGGCCGGTACCAAATCGTCGCTTGCCTATATGTATTGGAAAGAAACTGGAGACCTCTCTGTTTGGAAAGGCATTGCCCAAGACGCATTGATTATGAATATCGATGATTTGATCTGTGTGGGGGCGACGGATAATATTATGCTTTCCTCGACGATTGGTCGAAACAAAAATTTGATTCCGGGAGAAGTAATCTCGGCCATTATCAATGGTACCGAGGAACTCATCTCTGATTTAAAGGAACACGGGATGGTGATCCACTCTACAGGAGGGGAAACTGCCGATGTCGGGGATCTTGTACGCACGATTATTGTAGATTCAACCGTTACGGCACGTTTAAAACGCAGTCAAGTAATTGACAATGCGAATATTCGACCTGGTGATGTAATCGTCGGTTTGGCCTCGTATGGACAAGCGAATTATGAGGGTGAATACAATGGGGGAATGGGGAGTAATGGCCTCACCTCGGCAAGACACGACGTTTTTTCGAAATACCTGGCGGAAAAGTATCCTGAGAGTTACGATGCCGCAGTGCCCGAGAATTTGGTATACTCTGGGAATACGAAGTTGACAGATTCGGTTCCCGATGCTCCGATAGATGCAGGTAAATTGGTACTCTCACCCACAAGAACCTATGCGCCCATTGTAAAAGCGATTCTCGGAAAATATGACTCTAGAGATATTCATGGTATGGTACACTGTAGTGGCGGTGCCCAGACAAAGATTTTACATTTTATAGATCAACTTCATATTATCAAAGACCAATTATTACCGGTTCCCCCCTTGTTCAAACTTATTCAGGAGCAATCAGGTACCGATTGGCGAGAAATGTATAGAGTCTTCAATTGTGGCCACCGAATGGAACTATATGTGAACCCTGCCGTTGCCGAAGATCTAATTCAGATTGCGGCCAATTTTGGTGTTGCTGGGCAAATTATCGGAAGGGTAGCCGAAGGCAAATCAAAAAAACTTACCATAACCGGTGAATTCGGTACGTTCGTGTATGATTCTTAGGCAGTTGTTATGCTAATTTAGCAGCAGGTATTTGGAATTTTTAGGCTGTATTTTTATAAGGGATGCCATATATCGAATTCTCACTACTTACTATACGATTCTGCGCTTTAACGCGTTCTTTTTATATAAAATTGTTGTTATGGAAAGAAAGGAATTTCTGAGAAGCTTGGGCGCTGGAGCGGCTTTTGCTTTGATATTCCCTTGTACGCAAGGTTGTTCTTCAGATGGAGATGAACCCGTAGGAAACATAAAAGAGGTTCCTACTGGAGTCGATTTTACGGTAGACTTGACCTCTTCGGAAGGAGGCCCCTTGTCGAATAATGGTGGGTTTATTTTAAAGAATGATGTGGTTGTGGTCAAGAACTTGCAAGGTGAATTTATAGCTGCCAGCCAGATATGTAGCCATCAGGGCTATGATCAGGTGCGGTTTGTGGACCAACAAGGCGGAATTTTTTATTGTGATGTACATGGATCACGATTTGAACAAGATGGAACCCCTTTGAATCAGGTAGACGATAACCCTGCCAAGGCCCTTAAAATATATCAAGTTGAACTTTCTGGAGATAGCTTGCGGGTATTTGAATAAAGATTGGCATTGATTTTGTTTTACCCCTATACATGACAAAGCATCTACTTTACATTTGGTTGTTGTTCATTTCTTTTGGCGTACAGGCTCAAGAGTGGACAACCGACTATAAAAATGCCGTGGCACTTTCCAAGGAAACTCAAAAACCCATAATCTTGGTTTTTGCAGGATCTGATTGGTGTGTACCATGTATCAAGCTCGATCGAGAAATTTGGCAGTCAAACGAATTTAAGACACAGGCCAAGAAACGGTACGTCCTCTACAAGGCCGATTTTCCAAGGAAGAAAGCCAATCGATTGTCAAAAGAAAAAGAAGCAAAAAATGGGCGTTTGGCAGAGATGTTCAATCCGAAAGGATATTTCCCATTGGTTGTTATCATAGATAGCGAACAGCAAGTAATCGGGACTATGGGGTATGAAAAAATACCGCCTCAAGAGTATGTAACACGTATAAATTCGTATCTAAAATGAAAAGGCTCCTGCCTTTCTTTTTTTGTTTTTTTACGCTCTTTTCTATAGGGCAACAAACGGGGTATGTTACGGTGAACCGAACTATGAAGTTAATGGGCAGTCGTTTCGATATTACCGTGGTGGCCGCAAACGAAGAACTTGGATACATCAACATAGATGAAGCGGTGGCCGAAATTACCCGTGTTGAAAAAATGATTTCCTCATGGGACGAGGAGTCTGAAACCGCTCGTATCAACAAAAACGCAGGTGTAAAGCCCGTGAAAGTAACTCAGGAACTTTTTAAACTAATAGAAAGGGCGAAACAAATCTCCGAAATAACCGACGGAGCATTTGATATATCGTATAGCTCTATGGATAAAATTTGGAAGTTCGACGGTTCCATGGAGCGAATACCTACCCAGGCCGAGTTGCGAAAATCCATTTCCAAAGTCGGGTACCGAAAAATTGTGCTCAACGAAGAAAAAAGCACCGTTTTCTTAAAAGAGGCCGGGATGAAGATTTCGTTCGGGGCAATAGGCAAGGGCTATGCGGCAGATAAGGCCAAAGAATTGCTGGTTTCCAAACAAGTTGTGGCAGGGATTATCAATGCGGCCGGTGATTTAACCACTTGGGGAACAAAGGCTGGGGGTGATAAATGGTTGATCGGTATCGCCAATCCGTTAAGTAAGGACAAAATTTTTTCATGGCTCCCAGTCGTAGAATCTTCCGTAGCTACTTCGGGCAATTATGAAAAATACGTGGTCTTTAAAGGGAAAAAATATTCACATATTATTGATCCAAGAACCGGTATTCCGGCCTCCGGGGTGAGCAGCGTTTCTATATTCGCCAAGAGCGCCGAACTATGCGATGCCCTTGCCACCGCGGTGTTTATAATGGGGAAAGAAGCGGGAATCTCCCTAATAGAACAGCTTGGAGGTACCGAGGTGATTTTGATAGATGATCAAAATAAGATTCATAGCAGTGGCGGAATACTGTTTGAGAATACGAAATAAATAGAATCCCTTTTTTACCTAATACAGTAGAAGGT
Organism: uncultured Flavobacteriaceae bacterium; assembly: GCA_938020445.1. Taxonomy (GTDB): domain Bacteria; phylum Bacteroidota; class Bacteroidia; order Flavobacteriales; family Flavobacteriaceae; genus Pelagihabitans. The sequence continues at coordinate 12,282 of CALIIC010000021.1, forward strand.
ATGGTATATTTCAGGTTGTTTTTCCTTATAGTCGCGTTGCCGTTATTGGGTGTTTCCTGTAGCGGGGATGTCGAGGAGGATGTGACTCAAATTCCGATAGATGAACCGGAAAGTAGTCATGCCGTTACCGATGTTTTATTGTATTCTAAAAACCCCAATGGACACAATGAACTGTATCGATTGGAAAATGGCCAAGAATCTCTTGTTTTGAGTGATCCCCAATATGATTATTGGTGGTCGAAGGTAAGTCCCGACAAGCAAAAAATACTTCTCTACCGATCTTTGGTGAATCCGGAAAAGAATCATGATGATTATCAAAATGCCGAATTGGTCCTTGCAAACATCGATGGTTCGAATGCCCAAGTGCTCATCGCTAAAAACGACTATGGTTGGAATGCCCAGGGAGTATGTCGCTGGAACAAAGATGGGAGTAAGATACTCATGTGTGCCGAAATTCAAACTGGGGTAGGTTTGCAATGGCGATTGATTACTACAGATGCTTTGGGTAAAAACCCCAAAGTGCTCTCGGACCGATGGGCCATTGACTGCAACTTTTCAGTGGATAACAAAAGTATTGTTTTCATGGGGTATAAAGACAATAACCTTTCGTTCGATTTTATGGAACTAGAGTTGCAGAAAGGGGATTATGACCCACTGACCGATACAGTAACGAATGTGGTATCACTTACTGAAAATACGACACGCGATCATGATCCTGATTTTTCTCCAGCCAATGAACAACTGGTGTTTTCGGCAGGCAATGCATCGTACAGTGATGTAGACCTGGTATTGTATAACCTGGAAACCAAAAAGGAGACCATTTTATTGAATGACGCAGCCGCGAATGGCGGTAGCATGTGTTGGTCTACAAACGGGAAAAATATCTTTTTTCACAGTCTGGAGGTTTTCAAATCTCCCTTTCGGATAAAATGTATTGATGTAGAGACAGGAGTGGTCACCACTCTGTTGGAGGATATGGGCAATTCATACGGGTTTTTTCATCCCGAGGCATACTAACTGTATAATAGTAGGAATGGCCGGAAGGGCAAAAAAATATGATTAACTTTAAGGTATGAAAAAGGTATTACTAGGAGTGCTTATAATCGCTTCAACTACTTCTTGTGTGGCGGTAAGGGAATATGAAAAAGTATATCTCAACGATGAAGAAATGAAATTGAGTGCTAGGGGTAGCGAGCGGTTTGAGACAAATTTTCAAGTATATAGGGAGGCTGCCGCCGGTGCTAATGGTGGCCAAACGGGAGGTGGCTGTGGTTGTAATTAGTGCTTTTTCTGTTTTATGACCTTTATGTAACGAACCAATTAAAACGAAAACACCATTTTGAATAGAACCCAAGTCCTTAGTATTTCATTACTATTTTTCACTGCTTTTGGATTCACGCAATCAGATGCTACCGCTTACAAAAAAAGGGTTTTGGAGACCACCGAGATCGACTTGTTGTTTAGCTACTATGGGCAAGATGGTACCAACGCTGCGGTAACTGGGGGGCAAGGAACCGAAGAATTGACAGATGCTACCTCGAGTATTGTTGTGAGCATTCCTATGAATGCAGACGATGTGCTAACTGTTGATGTGGGTATTTCAGCTTATTCTTCGGCATCGTCTAGTAATGTGAACCCCTTTGATGGGAACATCGCAAATCCGGCCAGTCCTTTTAGCGCTTCTTCCGGAGCTTCGCGGAGCGATGTGTTGGCACATTTTAATCCATCATACCAACATAGTTCAGATGATCGCAATTCCGTTTGGTCGGGGAATGCATATGTGGCTTCTGAATATGATTACTTTTCGCTTGGAATAGGAGGGGGGTATACCCATCTTTTTAATGAGAAGAATACCGAATTGTCAATTAGCGGAAATGTGTTTTTTGATAAATGGAATCCGCAGTATCCCGTTGAACTGCGCAATGGCTTTTTTGATTCTCGTATTGTTGGGAATGGTACCTATAGTCCAAATTTTGAAGTATTCGTTGATGAGAATCGTAATTCGTACTCCCTTTCATTAGGGCTCTCACAAGTGTTGGGGAAACGATTGCAAGGGTCTGTGTTTGCAGATGTTGTTTTACAAAACGGCTTGTTGAGCACTCCTTTTCAACGCGTGTATTTCGGCGATACCGAATCGTTTTTCATTGAAGATTTTCAGTTGGCAGACGATGTGGAACGCCTTCCCGATACGCGACTCAAAATACCTATAGGCGCACGATTGAATTATTACTTGGGCGATCGTTTTGTAGTGCGAACATACTATCGGTTTTATTACGATGATTGGGGCATTACAGCTCATACACTAAGTCTGGAGATTCCTATAAAGTTAAGTGATGCGTTCACCTTGTATCCATCATACCGGTATTATACACAACAGGCGGCCGACTATTTTTATGCCAAGGAAACGGCACTTTCTACTTTTGATCTATATACTTCCGATTACGATCTTTCAGAATTTAGCGCCCATCAATATGGGATGGGATTGCGGTATAAAGATATTTTTACCCGTGCGAAATTGTTTGGTTTTGGTTTTAAATCTGTTGACCTACGACTTAACAAGTATGATCGAAGCGATGGCTTGGATTCATTTATAATCAGTCTTGGAACTACCTTTGTGGGGAATTGATACCTGCGCCATTTAGAGTCATAAAAATACGACCGAATCCTTCAAAAAAATTGTAAATTCGCAAACTGAGTAGCGCAAAATCACTGGGTTTAAATGGTTGATTTGTATGCTTAACCAATTGTTATGATCGATAAACTTAATATAGTAAAACAACGTTTCGATGAGGTATCGGATTTGATTATTCAACCCGATATTATTGCAGATCAGAAACGGTATGTGCACCTGACCAAGGAGTATAAGGATTTAAAGGAATTGGTCGAGAAAAGAGATCAGTACCTTGAATTGACAGATAATATTACCGAAGCCGAGGAGATTATTGCTGATGGAAGTGATGCCGAGATGCTTGAGATGGCCAAAATGCAGCTAGAAGAGGCAAAATCGGGCTTACCGCAGCTAGAGGAAGAAATAAAACTGATGTTGATCCCGAAAGACCCGGAAGATGCCAAAGACGTAGTGGTTGAAATTCGTGCTGGGACTGGTGGGGATGAAGCCAGTATTTTTGCAGGAGACCTCTTTCGTATGTATACGAAGTATTGTGAATCAAAAGGGTGGAGGACAAATGTAATCGACCTAAGTGAAGGTACCAGCGGTGGTTATAAGGAAATACAATTTGAAGTAACCGGAGCCGATGTATACGGAACGCTCAAGTTTGAGGCCGGGGTACATCGCGTGCAGCGGGTACCACAGACCGAAACGCAGGGTAGGGTACATACCAGTGCCGCTACCGTGATGGTGTTGCCAGAAGCCGAAGATTTTGATGTGCAAATAGATCCCAAGGATGTACGTATCGACTTTTTCTGCTCCTCCGGACCTGGAGGACAGTCGGTAAATACCACCTATTCGGCGGTGCGCCTAACACATATTCCTTCAGGCTTGGTCGCTCAATGCCAGGATCAGAAATCGCAGCATAAGAATAAGGAAAAAGCCTTTAAGGTCTTACGTTCCCGTTTGTACGATCTTGAGTTGGCAAAAAAACAAGAAGAGGATGCAGCCAAGCGAAACTCGCAGGTAAGCAGCGGTGACCGTTCCGCTAAAATCCGGACCTATAATTACCCTCAGGGAAGGGTTACCGATCATCGAATAGGGCTTACCCTGTACGATTTGCAGAACATCATAGATGGGGATGTGCAACGTATTATTGATGAACTTAGTTTGGTCGAAAACACAGAGAAGTTAAAAGAGGCCTCAGAATTATTTTAGAATGACTACCCAAGAATTAATTGATCAAATACACCTAAAAAAATCGTTTCTCTGCATTGGTCTCGATACTGATTTAGAAAAGATTCCTGGCCATTTGCTACAGGAAGAAGATTCAATTTTCGCTTTTAACAAAGCTATTATTGATGCCACCCACCATTTGTGTGTAGCGTATAAACCCAATATTGCTTTTTATGAGGCCTATGGTATAAGGGGCTGGGTTGCCTTGCAGAAGACCATTACGTATCTCAATGAAGAATACCCTCAAATTTTCACCATTGCCGATGCAAAACGGGGAGATATCGGAAATACTTCCAGCAGATATGCCAAGGCGTTTTTCGAGGATTTGAATTTCGACTCGATAACCATTGCCCCGTATATGGGAAAGGATTCTGTAGAACCATTTTTAGCGTTCACCGAAAAGCATACGATACTGCTTGCGCTCACTTCGAATCAGGGAGCTTTTGATTTTCAAACGCAAAAAATTGGAGCGGAAGAATTGTACAAGAAAGTGATTCGTACCGCCGTTACTTATGAGAATTCTGAAAATCTCATGTATGTTGTTGGCGCAACGAAGGCCAGCTTTTTGGAGGATATTCGACAGATAGTTCCCAATAGCTTTCTATTGGTACCCGGGGTGGGAGCCCAGGGAGGAAGTCTAGAAGAGGTATGTAAATACGGCTTGAACGAAAATGTGGGCTTGTTGGTGAATTCTTCCCGCGGCATTATTTATGCTTCCGTTAAAGAAGATTTCGCAAAGGCCGCAGCCGAAAAAGCCAAAGAAATGCAAACTAAAATGCAAAGAGAATTAGAAAAGTTCGGGTAGTTCAGTAACGACTAAACCAAACTTTCCAGTACTTTTTTGATTTTCTGGGCTTTTTGTTCAAAAAACTCACCGAGTTGGGTATCGTTGTATTCGATATTCGATGCCTTTTCTACAAAATTTTGATACTGATATTCTAATAAAGCGATTGCTTTTCTTCCTGAATTCATCGGGGTGATCGTGCCTACCCTGCAATATTGATTTTCCATAATATAATTAATAGTCCTACCAAAGATACGTTCGGAAGGGATGTTTGGACTTGATTGATCGTTATATTTATCTAAAAATCAGTTCTTTTGATGATTATTTAACAAAGAAGCGGTTCTCGCGTTATTGATAGTCATCAGAATGTGTTAAAAAAAGCGATAAAGTCCTTTTACCGCCTAAAAGTTTAATACATTGCACTTGTTTCCTAGAAGGGGAACGCGAATAACCATATGCTCCACTATACCGCCCACGTACATCCTGAATCAAATGAATGGGTTACCTTCGTTCATGGTGCCGGTGGGAGTTCTTCCATTTGGTATAAACAACTACGCGAATTTAAAAAGTACTTCAATATATTATTATTGGATCTGAGAGGCCATGGCAACTCAAAACCCAACCTAAAAGATGCTTTTAACGATAAGTATACCTTTGATTCGATCACAGAGGATATTGTGGAGGTAATCGACTACGAAAAGATTGAAAAATCACATTTTGTAGGGATATCATTGGGTACGATTCTTATTCGGAATTTGGCTGAAAAATACCCGGAGAAAGTTGATAGCATGATCATGGGCGGTGCTATTATGAAGCTCAACCTGCGTTCTCAGGTATTGATGCGATTGGGGGTGTTTTTTAAATCGATTGTTCCTTACATATGGCTTTATAAGTTTTTTGCCTTTGTAATAATGCCCAATAAGAACCATAGGGAGTCAAGATTGCTCTTTGTACGCGAGGCAAAGAAACTGTATCAAAAAGAATTTATTCGTTGGTTCAAACTAACTTCGGAAATCAACCCGTTGCTCCGGTTTTTTAGGGCCGCCGATATCTGTATTCCTACGCTGTATGTGATGGGAGAGGAAGACTATTTGTTTTTACCTACCATTAAGAAGGTGGTGCGCAAACATCAAATGAGCAGTTTGATCACAATCAAGGATTGTGGGCATGTTGTAAATGTAGAGCGCCCTCAAAAGTTCAATACCTTGGTAATCGACTATTTGAATAAGTTGTAGTTTCCGAATCATTAAGAATCAAAAAAAAGTCTGACCAATTAAGGTCAGACTTTTTTGTATTTCAGCTGTTTTCTTTTTTAGTAAATCGCAGCCCTGAAAATTGATGACTAATTCAAATAATACTCAAAAATGAAACAGAGCTCCTGTTTGTATGTAGAAAGTATATCAGAGCTGCTTTCTTTACTAAGTTGATCAAGAACATAAAAGCTATGGGACTTTTTAGAGCGATCGTCCCATAGCTATCCTCAACTTTGTGTTTAGGCTTTCTGTATCATTTTTATTAATTGATACAGGGCGCCGGATTCGGTCCAAAAGGGCCTCTTACGTCACCATCCGGTGTTGTAATATTATATATATGCTCTTCTTCAAAAGCACCGCTGGTATAGGATATCACTAGCGAAGCGGTACCTTCCGGGACTTCTATGTCAAAAGAAGCGTTCGATCCGTTGGCAATAGTATAATTGGTCGCCACCCCATCTATTTCAAAGGTTACAAAGGCACCGTCCCATCCATCGCCGAAAAGATCTTCCATATCAATGTTCCAAGTACCGGCTACCGTGGCATCGCTTATGGGCGAACATTTTATCAGCACGATAAAGTTGAACGCCTGCCGCTGCTCTGGTTGCCCCGTTACATTGGGACTAAAGTTATCAAAGGTCACCACGGTTCCGTCTGTTCCTGTGGCCGTACCCAAGAAGCGAATAAAATCACCTCCGGCAATTTCATCTGTCGTAATTCCCAACGCGCTTGCAATGTCCGTATACGGTATTGAAATATCACTGGGAAAGCTGGTAACCGTTGTCAAAGAAATGGTATCACTTACCGCACCACCAGACTCGCGACTTACCGAAAGTTCCCAAGAGGCAACATTCTTATCCAACGCATCAACGGTACCATTTAAGGAACTTGTTGCAATATCCCCGGCTGCGACGATGGCCTCTTCAACGATGATTCGAACAAAAGGGGACTTAGAATCCTCTAATTCGAGCAAGTTGATCGGTTTTTTGTCTTCATCCTCACAACTGAAAAAGGCCAAGGAGCATGCGACTAGCGCTATGATCGATTTTATAGTTATTTTCATTTTTTTCATTTTTAAATTTAATACATATCACTATTCAACAAAACCCTCTGGGTTCGTATCCCAAAAAACCGGGGTGTCCGGGGCACTCTTCTGATTGAAATTGCTGTTACTATCGGTAGCCGTCTGCGAATACCACATAGAGCGAAGGAAGGTGCCAGAATCTTCTAATACAAAACCGGGAGTTATATTATCTGGTTGTCCCGTTCTGCGATAGGTGTTGTATGCTTCAATACCGTTGCCCCATAAAGCTATAAAATATTGTTCTACTATGATACGTAGTTTGTCGGTTTCATTACCGCCATCGTAGGCAGCCAATATTTCATTTACGTGGTTGTCAATAGCCGTTGCGCTGGGGATCAGTGCACTGCCCGCAGCCAAATTGGCCCCAAATGCGGTAACCGTGTTGATAGACCCTCGAATGCCACTTTCTAAGTAGGCTCTTGCATCTCCCGTAGTATTGATCATAAGTGATGCTTCTGCCAACATAAAATAGGTATAAGATGACATCATGAACGGTGATATGCCCGCTCCCGCGAGTCCTTCCGATATAGCAGCTGATCCAGATACGTTTCTAAAAGAATCATCATCGAACGGTCCGCCGATAGGATACACACCGTGTAAGGTCCTGAATTGATCATCTGGTGGAATACCATCGTCATCAAGGTGATTTCTACCCCAATAACCATCAAGTCCGTTAATATTCGGTACGGTACAGAAAGGTTCATTCGAATCCCACCAAGAGGGGGTAGAGATTTGCGTGACACATTCTTTGGTCACCACGTCGGCTCCAGAAAAGTCAGATTGTTGTCTGTAGAAGTAGTACCGTATTCTTGGATCTGGATCACCATATTGGTTCGCCATTAAGTTCATGTAGTAGTTACAAGTGTAAAAGTCAGAGCTAGGCCCCTGTCCGTCATAGTTGGCATCAAAGTACGGATGTCTGCTATCCGGCGCGGCGTTCGAAGTACCCCATTGGAACTTAAAATC
>CALIIC010000022.1 GCA_938020445.1 uncultured Flavobacteriaceae bacterium
GAAGTATTCGTCTCAGCTATTCGCGTTACCAAGGCGGTGCCCGTAACCTTTTCCAATTTGAAGAAAGAAGAATTTGCTTCGCGAAACCTGGGGCAAGATATTCCAATCTTAATGAACTTTTTACCTTCGGTGGTAACCACTTCCAATGCAGGTGCGGGGGTCGGGTATACGGGGATACGTGTGCGGGGAAGCGATGCTACCCGGGTGAACGTGACCATCAACGGGATCCCATATAATGATGCCGAATCGCAAGGTACGTTTTGGGTAAATATGCCCGATTTTGCTTCCTCTACCGAGAGTTTGCAATTGCAACGAGGGGTTGGTACGTCTACCAACGGTGCCGGTGCCTTTGGTGCTAGCTTAAATATTTTGACCGATGCCGTTTCAGAAGAGGCGTATGGTCAAATCTCTTCCTCTATCGGGAGTTTCAATACCCTGCGAAACAACCTCAAGTTCAGTACTGGTTTGTTAAATGACCATGTTGAGATTTCAGGTCGCTTGTCTAGAATTACCTCCGATGGCTATGTAGACCGAGCCTCCTCGGAACTCGACGCCTATTTTTTACAAGGTGCTTATAAAGATGATAATACCTTGATAAAGGCATTATTGTTCGGAGGGCACGAGATTACCTACCAGTCATGGTTTGGAATCGATGCGGCTACCTTGGCAACTGATCGCACCTTTAATCCCGCCGGGCAATACACCGATGAAGAGGGTGCTACCCAGTTCTACGATAAAGAAGAGGATAATTATAAACAAGACCATGCCCAGTTGCTTTGGAATGAAAAAATAGGAGATAAATGGAGCACGAATATTGCATTTCACTATACCCATGGGAGGGGTTATTTTGAACAATTTAGGGAAGATGATTCCTTTGACACCTATGGTTTTGCCCCCTTGATCGTTAATGGGGAAGACGTAAACACAACCGATTTGATACGCCGCCGTTGGCTTGATAACGATTTCTATGGTACCGTATTTTCCGCAAACTATCAGGATGAAAAATTGAATCTGATTCTTGGCGGAGGTTGGAACCAATACGAAGGGGCTCATTTTGGTGAGGTCATATGGGCACGTTTTGCCGGTAACAGCGATATTCGAGATCGCTATTATGACGATGATTCCAAAAAGACAGATTTGAACATGTACGCAAAGGCCAACTATCAGCTAACGGGGCAATGGAGTCTATTTGGCGATCTACAGTACCGAACCGTAGGGTATGAGGCAAACGGCGAAGATACAGGCCTGGTCGATGACACCTTTAATTTTTTCAATCCCAAGGCAGGGGTTACCTATGATTTAAATAAAAATAACAACTTGTACCTAAGTTATGCGATTGCCAATCGGGAACCCAACCGAAACGACTACGAAAATGGCAATCCAAAACCAGAACGGCTCCAGGATGTTGAACTCGGCTGGCGCTATGTTTCTCCGAATTTGCAAGTAAATACCAACGCCTATTACATGCGCTACAAAGATCAGTTGGTCTTAACGGGCGAGCTGAACGATGTTGGGGCTCCGTTGCGGGAGAATGTCGGAGATAGTTACCGGTTGGGCTTGGAGATAGATGCCAATATCAAGTTTAGCGATCAATTTCAATGGCGCCCCAATGTAGCGTTGAGCAGCAATAAAAATATTGATTTTGTATTTCAACGCGATGGAGCTATACAGGAGTTAGGCAACACGAACATTGCTTTTTCGCCAAACCTTGTGGTAGGCAACTGGTTTACCTATTCTCCCGTTGAAGTGCTACAGATTTCCTTTCTTTCTAAATATGTAGGCAAACAATATATGGGCAATATCGACTCGGATGGATCGGTCTTGGATGCCTATTCGCAGCTAGATTTTAATGTGCAGTATGTTTGGAACATAGACACCTTTGTTGACAGCATCACATTTTCCGGGATGATCAACAATGTGGCCAACGAAGACATCGTTTCCGATGGTTATTTCTTCACCTTCGATGATGACTTTAGCAATCCGGGAACTATTACGACCATTGAAGGGGCAGGGTTTTATCCTCAGGCCGGACGTAATTTTTTACTAGGTGCTACGGTTCGGTTTTAAGTCTGATTAAATTGCTTTAAACGAATAAACAGATATGAGGAAAATATGCATTGCACTAGACTGGACGGCCAATACCAATCACACCGGTTTTTTTGTGGCCCAAGAAATGGGTTTTTATAAAGAATTGAACCTTGAGGTGACCATTAAAACCCCTGCCACGGATAATTATGCCGTAACACCCGCTAAAAAAGTAGAACTTGGTGAAGCAGATCTCGCACTTTGCCCCTTTGAGAGCATTCTTAGTTACCGGACCAAAAAGAAACCGTTCGATGCCGTAGCCTTGGCAACGTTATTTCAAGAAGATTTAAGTGCTATCGTATGTTTGGAGAGTAGCGGCCTCAAAACTCCCAAAGAGCTAGATCAACATACCTATGCTTCCTACAAAGCACGTTATGAAGATGAGATTGTTCGTCAAATGATCAAAAACGATGGGGGTACAGGCGTATTTTCCATTTCATACCCCGAAAAATTAGGTATTTGGGATACTCTTTTAAGCAAGGCCGCAGATGCTACATGGATATTTATGAATTGGGAAGGGATTCATGCTGAAAACAAAGGGGTTCGGCTCAACAGTTTTCGTATGGCCGATTACGGAATTCCTTACGGATACTCCCCAGTGATTATGGCAAGTGAACGAAAGGCAGAAAAAGACAGCGCACTGTATACCGATTTTTTAGCGGCGACCAAAAAAGGGTTTTTGTACTGTTCCGAAGATCCTTTGAAAGCAGTAGCAATATTAAAACCTCATGTGTCGGAAAAAGAAAGGGATTTAGATTTATTGCAAAGCCAGCGATATACATCGCCTTATTATGGCAATGCTGCGAATTGGGGACGTATGGAAAAAAAGCGGGTGACAAAATTTTTAGACTGGTTGTTCGAAAAAGACCTGGAAAAAAGGCACTTTTGTTATGAGGAGGTAGTAAAACTTCTCTAAAAACGACCTTGTATGCCGATAATTGAATTAAAAACCGAAATTTCTGCAGCAATTGATGTGGTTTTTGATTTGGCCCGCAGTATTGATCTACACAAAATTTCTACGGCCCATACCCAAGAAGAAGCCATCGCCGGAGTTACAAGCGGCCTCATTGAACTAGGCGAAACGGTTACATGGCGCGCGAAACATTTTGGAATTTGGCAAACCTTGACCTCCAAGATTACGGGATTTAAAAAGCCCTTCTATTTTGCCGATGAAATGGTTGCTGGGGCCTTTGAAAGCTTTTCCCACGAACATTTCTTCGAAGAAGTGAGTGGCAACACGGTAATGCGCGATACGTTTGCATATAGGTCTCCCCTTGGTTTTTTAGGGAAATTGGCAGATCGTTGGTTTCTAGAAGCGTATATGCGTACATTGCTTGAGAAACGGAACGAAACTATAAAAGAGTTTGCTGAATCGGGCCAATGGAAACAACTACTTTAAGTATATGACAGTTTTACTATTAGGAGCCACCGGAAGAACAGGGAAGTGGGTCTTGAAAGAGGCCCTAGACCGCGGGTATACTGTGCATGCGCTGGTTCGAAACAAGACCAAGCTTGAATCGATGACCAATCTAGTTATTTTCGTAGGTTCTCCTTCCGATGAGGAAACTCTTGCAAAGGCGAGTCGTGGTTGCAATGCCGCGATCAGTGTTTTGAATGTTTCAAGAACCTCTGATTTTCCTTGGGCAAAATTACGAACCCCGAAAAACTTTTTGTCAGTTACCATGCGAAAATTGCTTGGAGTCACAAAAAATGAAGGAATCGAACGTTTGCTGGTATGCTCTGCCTGGGGAGTGGCCGAAACAGGTGTTGAAATACCTTGGTGGTTTCGTTGGATGATTGACCATAGCAACATTGGCGCTGCATATAGAGATCATGCAGCACAAGAACAACTGATTGCCGAATCTGGTTTAAATTGGACAATTGTACGCCCAGTAGGGCTCCTCAATAACAGCAGTATTCAAAAAGTACGAGTGAGTTTTACGAATGCCCCCAAACCAAGACTCACTATTGGCAGAAGAAGTTTGGCCCATTTCATTGTAAATGGCTTGGAAAACCCTGCGTTGATAGGTACGTACCCTGTAGTATCTGCCGAATAGTGTTTTTAAATGAGCGAACTATTTTCTTACTTTATAACAGGTTTCATAGCGAAATAAAAATGGTATGAAAAATACGAAAACCATTCGTTGGGGAATTATTGGTTGTGGCAAGGTCACCGAGGTGAAAAGTGGCCCTGCATATCAAAAAACAGAGGGTTTTGAATTGGTGGCGGTCATGCGAAGAACCGAACGACTTGCGGCCGACTATGCGAAACGACATGGAGTTGAACGCTATTATACCGCTGCTGATGAACTGATCAATGATCCGGAAATCGATGCGGTTTATATCGCTACACCTCCCGACACCCATAAAAAGTACGCCTTAAAAGTGGCCAAGGCGGGAAAACCTTGCTGTATTGAAAAACCCATGGCGCCTACCTATGCCGATAGCCTAGAAATCTATGAAACGTTCAAGAAGAAACAACTGCCCTTATTTATCGCTTATTACCGCCGAACATTGCCTCGATTTGAACAAGTTCGTCAATGGCTGTTAACAGGAGAAATAGGAGTGGTTCGCCATATTCGATGGCACCTGGCCAAACCTGCATCCGACATAGATAAAAGTGGGGTTTTCAACTGGCGTACCGATGCAACTATTGCCCCGGGAGGTTATTTTGATGATTTGGCAAGTCACGGATTGGATCTTTTTGTGCATTTGTTGGGTGAAATCAAAGTAGCAAAAGGCATCGCTCAAAACCAATTAGGGCTCTATTCGGCCAAAGATGCAGTAACCGCTTGTTGGTTGCATAGCAATGGCGTAACGGGAGAAGGTAGTTGGAATTTTGGAGCGAATACCCATCGGGATAGCGTTGAAATAATCGGGAACCAAGGCATTATTCGCTTTAGTGTTTTTCATGAAAAACCTTTGGTACTTGAGAATGCTTTTGGAGAAAAAAGGATTGAAATTCCAAACCCAAAGCATATTCAGAAATACCATGTAGCCGCGATCAAAGATCATTTTATGGGCAAGGCCGTGCATCCCTCATTAGGAAATTCCGGATTACATACGAGTTGGGTGATAGATCAGATTTTGGGCTCTTCATAAAAAACGTACAGCTTTACGGGATTCATATGGGTTCAACCATGCAGCTTGTTTAAACATGATGGGGTATATGAACCTTTGTTGTAAGAGGCCCTTTTACTTACTGTATTACAAACGACCAGCTTATTCCTAAGCCTTTAAAATGGTGCACTTCATATGGTAAGCCAACCTCTAAACCATACTTTGTATCGAAGTTTTGGGGTTATATCATAAAAATTACTTTTCTTTAGGCCGTCCCCTAAATTTAACCTCTAACCTATGTCTTCAACTTCGCACACTTTCACAGTGTTGATTCCCGATGGAGAAAGTCCGTTTGCACTTCCCGTAATTCAATGTTTGGCAAAAGAGCCAAACATACAGATACAGATACTTGCAAATTGTTCCTGGCCAAGGGCTCGTTTTTCGAAATATGTTTCCAAGTACCATAATTATAATGATACGGAAGGCAATGAGAAGCGTGTAAAATTTTTGGAAGAACTGCTTCAAAGAGAAGAAATTGATGTGCTCATGCCAGTTGATGAACCCACGGTTCGTTGGGTTTCTGCGCATAGGTCTCACTTTGAAAAGTATACGGCCTTACCTCCGCTACCAGAAACAGAAACTTTTGACAAAGCTGTAAATAAGTGGAAGTTGGCCGAATGGGCTCTTAAGGAGCAACTACCTTGTCCGGTTACACTATTGTATGAGAACAACAGCTCATTTGAAGCGAAGGTTTCCGAACTACAATTTCCTGTTTTGATCAAGCCCATACAAGGCAGCGGTGGTGTTGGAATTGCGTTTTTCGAAAACAAGACCCGGCTTATGCAGGGTTTAAGGGACAGAAAAGAAGACGGCTATATCATACAGGCCTATCTAAAGGGGTATGATATTGACTGTAGTGTACTTGCCCAAGAGGGCGTTATTTTAGGATATACGATACAGAAAAAATGCAGCGATTCCAAAGAAGGGTTCGCTCCTGCCGGAAATATTGATTTTGTGCAGCAACCCGAGGTATTCGAGTTGGTTTCAAAGGCTGTAAAAAAGCTGAATTGGTCGGGAATTGTTCATTTTGACCTCCGCTATGACGAGGAATGCGATGAGATAAAAATAATTGAGATGAATTGCCGTTTTTGGGCGAGTATTTTGGCTTCATTGAGAGCGGGTGTCAATTTCCCGTATATTGCTTGTAGGGCCGCATTAGGGTATGCTGTTTCTTGTGATGGGTTTGTAGAAAGCCGATTTGTAAACAGCAGTGCGGCACTAAAAATCCTTCTGAAAAAATGGACAGGTCGCAGTCAGGTCGACCATTTTTTCGATGCCTCTTCATTAGAGTTTATCCGTGCAGATTTTATGCCGGTTCTTTTTGATAAATTCGGTGGTTTTTTCAAAGCGAAAAAAACTACTAATTAGAAATCGTAACGACCCCACCATTAAATACGGCACGGTACTCTAGCATGTTATAATAGCGTTGGCCATCTTCCGGCGGTGATTTTTGCAGTCCATTTATCAAAAAATATTCAAAGTCCTCGCATGCACAAACAGCAATCTGGCCATCAGCGGTCATGGTAGAGCAATCGTTTGGGGGATGATTGGGGCAGCTAGCTTCAAAAGCCCTAAATAGATCAAAGCCCGTATTGATTACAAAAACACCTCTATTTCCTACGCCATTGGCACCCACGTATACTGAACTGCCGGGGTTTGTCAAAGGAATATAGAGCGGAAGGTTCAAATTAAGATCAAATCGAAAACCGAGGTCTTGCAAGTTTGGATTTCGAATCCCGCGATCGTTATCGCATGAAAGAATAAAAAAGATGAAAAGAAGGCCCCAGAAACGTCTCATATAGCTTTGTCCAATTAAATAGATCCAAACAAAATTGAGTAAAAATTATGTATATTTGCGTTAAATCCTCTCTAAAAAATGATGTATACATCATCTCTATAGGGGATTTTCTTATTTAACCTGTTCCGAATTGCAAAAAACGCACTACGGCATGGCTTTATTTGTTTAAACGAAGAGAATATGGGTAAAGTATCTTATTATACTGCTGAGGGACTAAAAAACCTGAAAGACGAATTGAACCACTTGCGCGATATTGAACGTCCGAAGGCTTCACAAGCAATCGCGGAAGCACGGGACAAAGGGGACCTTTCCGAGAATGCTGAATACGATGCGGCCAAAGAAGCGCAAGGCCTTTTGGAACTCAAAATTTCCAAAATGGAAGAGACACTTTCGAATGCACGTCTTATAGACGAATCGCAGCTTGATACCTCGAAAGTATTGGTGCTTTCGACTGTTAAGCTTAAGAACATGAACAATAACATGGAGATGAGCTATACGTTGGTAGCGGAAAGTGAAGCGGACTTGAAATCAGGAAAAATTTCGGTGAATTCACCTATTGGTAGGGGGTTATTGGGAAAAGTTGTAGGAGACGTAGCGGAGATCACCGTTCCTAATGGGGCTTTAAAATTGGAAATTTTAGAAATCACTAGGGCCTAAGGCCATATATTTTTTATATTTAATCCTGCCCAACCAGCAGGGTTTTTTAATTCATATAAAGCAAACAAAATGGCCAGCCTTTTTACCAAAATTATCAAAGGGGAAATCCCCTGTTATAAAATTGCAGAGGACGAAGCGTTTTTTGCTTTTTTAGATATTAATCCCAACGCTGCGGGTCATACGCTTTGCATTCCCAAGCAAGAAGTAGATCGGTTATTAGATCTTGATGAGGATTCCTATATGGGGCTTATGGCTTTTTCGAGAAAGGTTGGGAAAGCAATAGAGGAGGCGATTCAGTGCAAAAGAGTCGGCATGTCGGTTATTGGCCTTGAAGTACCACATGTGCATGTACATTTGATTCCACTTAATGAAATGGGCGATGCTACTTTTCAGCATAAAAAAACGTTTTCACAGGAAGAGTTTGAAGCAATTGCGCAGCAAATTCGGGCTAAAATTGTATAGTACCGGAAAGGTATAAGTACACACCCAACCCAACCAACGCCAGAAATAGCACTAAAAGGCCGTAGAACAAATTGGTGAATTTAATCGATGCTTTCTCCGGAGTAATCATTTTTTGATAGTAGTCGAAAATGCGTTCAATGTCGTCTGTCCATTTGGCCGGGTAAATACTTGAGCCGCATTTGTTGCACTTGATCTGATTGGTAATCTCGGCCGTTGTCTTATGAAAGAGACTGCTATACCGGTGTTTTTGGTAAAAGGTAAGTGTAAGCTCTTTGTTGAAGCATTCCGGGCAATTGTTTTGCAATGCTGCTTCCTTGATCACTTCTAATTTCTCCTTAGCCATTGTATGTGGGATATCGCTAAAAATTAAACTATTCTATTATTTGCAATGCTATTTGCATAATGGTGCCTTGTTTGTTGGAGGACAACACCTTTACTTTTCCCTTGTGGTACTCCTCTACTATTCGCTTTACAAGGGAAAGACCAAGGCCCCAACCGCGTTTTTTTGAGGTGACACCTGGGTTGAAAATGGTTTGATGGTTGCTTCTGGGTATGCCATGGCCACTATCGGAAACCAATATATGTACGTAATTCGAGTGCTTTGCGATTTCGATGGCTATATTTCCTTTGCCCCGCATGGCATCAATTCCATTTTTTACAAGGTTTTCAATGGTCCATTGATACAAAGATGGGTTTAGCATCACCGTGGCATTCTCTACTTTCGAGTGGAATGAGAATTGGACCAACTTTGAGCTCCGCAGCTCCAAATAATCAAAGGCACTTTTGGTTTCGACAACAATGTCATGAAGGTCTAAAGTTGGTAAAGATCCAATTTTTGAAAAACGTTCGGTAATGGTTTCCAAACGGGCAATATCTTTTTCTATTTCTTTGGTGATCTCGGGATTGATGCTCTCGGTCTTTAACAACTCGTTCCAACCCAAAAGGGAGGAAAGCGGTGTTCCGATTTGGTGGGCCGTTTCTTTGGCCATCCCTGCCCACAGCTTATTTTGCTCGGAAGCTTTTGACGTTCTAAAAAAGAAGTAAATAACGGTCGCGAAGAGAAAGATGATCAACAATAACGCTAAGGGGTAATACTTAAGTTTATTGAGCACTTCTGAGTTGCCATAGTAAAGGGTCGCTAGTTCTTCCCCTAAATAGTCGATCACGATCGGTTGATTTTCCTTTTCGAACTTTGCAATGGTGCGCCGTATAAAGACACTGTCACCCGCCTTATCTTTGGGAAGGTTATGAATTTTACTAGACCCATCGCGATTTACCAAAATCATGGGCGTAGATTTATTATTTTGAAAAACCTTGATCGGAAGGTCTCCGGGATCTTCTTCAAGACTGGCTTGTGAAAGTTCGGAATGCGCAGTTGCCCAAATCTCCATTTTATGCCGTTCCTCTTCCTTGAATTTTTTGAAAAAACTATTGGTATTCCACAGAATGAGGCTTACGATAACAAAAGATGCTATCAATAAAAATATATTGGAAACTTTTTTTTTGGGATTAAAATTCATCCAAAGATGGTTCTTGGTCTACTTTTAAAATCTACTTTAGGACCTGTATTCTCAAAGATAACGTAAAAAGGAGTAAAATGGTGTGACCTTGATTTTCAAAGGCGATGCACTTTTTTTACTCTTAAAATCGCATGAGGGATAGCAGCGGTTACCCCGCGCATCGCCATAGTGGTTTAAAAGACCATTGTGAAGCGGCGTAAGAGCGAATAGCCCGACCTGCAAAGGGCATGCCCAGCAAAAGAATACAGACGGACAAAACTTCTGCGAATATGACAAATTCTGTACCTTTATCAACAATGAAAGAAATGATAACAATTGACCCGAAAGAGCTTGCCACACCAAAGGTACATGGGTATCTTTTGGGTGCAATAGGCCCAAGGCCAATCGCTTTTGCCAGTACGGTAGACGAAAAAGGCCGTCCCAACCTGGCTCCCTTTAGTTTTTTTAATGTGTTCAGTGCAAACCCGCCCATACTAATTTTTTCTCCTGCACGAAGGGTGCGCGACAATAGTACCAAACACACCTTGGAGAATGTACTGCGTACAAAGGAAGTGGTTATCAACATTGTCAACTATGCAATCGTGCAACAGATGTCGCTCGCCAGTACCGAGTACCCTGAAGGGGAGAACGAATTTAAAAAAGCCGGCCTTGCCATGCTGCCTTCCGATCTGGTGAAGCCACCACGGGTGGGGGAGTCACCCGTACAATTTGAGTGTAAGGTCACCAAGGTAGAAGCTTTAGGTGCTGAGGGAGGGGCCGGAAACCTGATTTTTTCAGAGGTAGTAAAAATACATATTGACCCCGAAATTCTGGATAAGAACGGGGGTATTGACCAAGAGAAAATTGATTTGGTCGCCCGCATGGGAGGGAATTGGTACAGTAGGGCGAACAGTGGTTTGTTCGAAGTTCCCAAACCGCTTTCTACCTTAGGGGTCGGTATCGATGCCATCCCAGCCCACATACGTCTTAGTAAAACACTCTCCGGAAATGATTTGGGGATGTTGGGGAATGTAGCCCAGGTGCCGACCAAAAAAGAAGTAGATGAATTCGTAGCATCGAACCGTCACCTACGTGCAATTATTAGTGGTGGTGAACGGCAACAATTAGAAGCCTTGGCCAAAAGCTATCTTGAAAAAAAGGAGGCACTTAACGCTTGGAAGGTGTTGTTGGCAGAATAATTCAAGGCAGTTACTTTCTACCGACTGCTATGTTTAAACTTACACCAGATGAAAAGAGTTCAACTTTATGAATTTGAAGATTTTAAATGGTTTCCTACTTGGCTGAGAACCTGTATGACCAATTTGATCGTGGTACTTCAAAAATTAATGGGAATTGGGGATGTGCTGGCCGATTTGATAGGCGGAGTGCTCCTTGAAAACAACTTAAAGCATATTGTAGATCTGGGCTCGGGTTCTGGAGGGGCAATGCCCGAAGTATTAACGAAGTTACGTAAGCGTGAAGGGTTGGAAGAAGTGCAGCTGTTGATGACGGACCTGTATCCAAATGCAACATTCATTCAAAAGTTCAATCAAGATCCCTCCGATCAAATTAGCTATAAGGAAACTTCGGTAGATGCTACGAATTTTACCGAGATGCCAAAGGGTTTAAAAACAATGATCAACAGTTTTCACCATATGCCTCCAAAGGTTGCGCGTGCAATTTTGAAATCTGCCGAAGAAAATAAGCAGGCCATCCTTATTTACGAAATGGCTGAAAATAAGATTCCACTGTTAGTTTGGTGGCTTTTACTCCCCTTGTCATTGGTCATTGTAATGCTCATGGCCTTATTGATGACCCCCTTTGTACGACCCTTGACCTGGCAACAGTTGGTCTTCACTTATTTGATTCCCATCATTCCCATTTGTTATGCATGGGATGGGCAAGCGTCCCTTCCAAGGATGTATACTTTCCGAGATGTTGATGAATTATTGGAGGGATTGGGAAGTGACCTATACACATGGCAGAAAGGGCATGCAAAAAAAACGAACGGTAAAAAAATGGGAACCTATCTTCTAGGTTTTCCAGTAAGTTGAGTGCCTTTTTTAGAGGATTTAATGGTTGTTCTGTTTATTGAATTGTAGATTGAACAACCCTTAATAACTTGTAATAATTTTGTTAGGTTGCCTTTGTGAATAAGGCTATTTTTATCGTTCAAAATTTTAGTCATATAATTCATAGTCATGGAAGTAGAAGGAAAAGTAAAGATGATTGGGGAAACCCAAACTTTTGGTAGCAATGGTTTCAGAAAAAGAGAGGTTGTTGTTACTACAGATGAGCAATATCCGCAACACATTATGGTCGAATTTGTACAGGATAAGACCGATTTATTGAACAATTTTAACGTGGGTCAGGCGGTAAAAATAAGCATCAATTTACGAGGTCGTGAATGGACGAATCCTCAAGGAGAGGTGAAGTATTTTAACTCGATCCAAGGATGGAGAATAGAAAGCTTGCAACCGGCACAAGCGGCCGAAGGAATGCCACCGGTGCCACCAGCGGAAGCATTTGCGCCTGCAGAGACATTAAACGAAGAAGATCACGATGATTTGCCTTTCTAAACTAGAAAGGTAAATGATGTAAAATCCCAATTGGCCAGTACGCCTATTGGGATTTTTTTATGGCTAGTTACTGCTTGTGAATCGTATGTTACAAGCGGTTTTAAATCTATTTACTACCTTTAATAAAAAGCAAAGGTTTGAAAAAACACCAAGGACCACACTCGTTGTTCTTTCTCAACGATCGGCTTGAATTCCCCGCTCTTGAAACTGCAAATTCAGAAGGTTTATTGGCTGTGGGAGGCGACTTGACACCCGAGCGTTTGGTGCTGGCATACCAAAGTGGCATCTTCCCTTGGTTCAATGAAGACGCTCTTATTTTATGGTGGTCTCCGAACCCGAGAATGGTGCTTTTTCCGAAGAAGCTTCACATTTCTAAAAGCATGCGCAAGGTACTGCGAAGCAATCAGTTTACACTAAAGAAAAACACGTGTTTTGAACAGGTGATGAACCAATGTGCTACTGTGAAAAGGGTTGGGCAACAGGGAACGTGGATTACCGAGGATATGAAAAAAGCCTATCTTGTTTTACACGAAAAAGGCTTCGCACAATCCTATGAGGCTTGGGAAGGAAATGAACTTGTAGGGGGGCTGTATGGTGTGGATTTGGGACATGTTTTTTGTGGAGAAAGCATGTTCAGTAATGTCCCCAATGCTTCAAAATTTGCCTTTATTAGGATGGTGGAAACACTGGAAAAGAAACAGTATGAATTCATAGATTGCCAAGTACACACCGAACATTTGGCGAGTTTAGGGGCCGAGGAAATAAAAAGGGAGGAGTTTATTAAGATGCTAAAGCGATAACACCAAGGAACTTAGAAGAAGAAATACGGACTCAGTTTTTCGCGTATAATTTTCCGTGCGGTACTCCAATCCCAACTGAATTTTTGTTTTTTTTGATACCAGAACTCCTAAATTACCGGTGAAACGTTGATCATATTGTGGTTCAAGGGTATTGGCCACGCTCAAAAGGCCTTCAGTCGATAGAATCAAATAGGGTTCCCCAAGGTCTATTTTTTCACCTTGTAGGGCAAAATCAATGGCAAAACGATATCGAAATCGATGAAGGGTGCGTTGGGGTCCAATGCGCTGTTCGGAGCGCAAGCGGTGTCCGTACCGTATGGCCGAAGTCTTAAAAGTATGGTTGTATTGTTGTGTGAGCCGCAATTCATTGTCCTTTGTTTCTTCAAAGACTTCCCTGAAACGATATTGAATGCCAAAAGCAAGACTTTGATCGTCCCGAACTTTCCATTTTGAGAAGTGAGCGATATCTAGCTGTCTTGCCGATAGCTCAAATGCCTCCTCTCTATAAACATAGCTTCGCTGGGAAAGAGAAAAATTATGGGAGTAACCCGTTGCAACTGAATAGTTGATAGCGAACTGAGGTTGCAAATAAGCGGTTAAGTTATCTTGTGAGTATATGCAAGAACCGACCGTTAAAAAAAACAAGCAAAAGAGCTTTCTAATAAAGCACATGATCGTAATTTGGGGGTAGGGAACGCCGTAGGTTTTCAAAAGTACCGTCCGCATCGAAAAGCACTTCATACTGAAGAAATTCCTTGTCTTTTTTTCCCGCCACGATCAGCTCGTACTTAACACTTGGGATCAATAGGTTCTGAAACGCATTTCTAAGTGTTTTTTCGGTATCGCCATCTAGCATGGGATATTGTTGCTGCATTTTGCGAATACGATATTTTGTAAAGTACGTGCCGAGATAATTTGTGATATTTGCATAGGCCTCTTCGGGGATGTCGACGGGCTTGATCAAAAGCTCAACATCTTCGAGCACTCCGGTTTCGCTAAACTCGATACTATAGCGCAGGCGATCTTTTTTGAATTTAGCCTCATAGCTTACTTTTGCGCTATCAATCTCTTTATAAAAACGCACTTTTCGAGCGTCTATCAGTTTCTCCTGTATATACTGCAAAGCGTTTTTAGGGAACTGCGATTTTTTGATACGATGCTCTCGTTCGTATTTGTTTTGACCGTAGGCAGCAGTACCAAAAACCAGTAAAGAGAGTACAAACAATTTTGATAGTGGTTTCATTCGTTTACGTTTAATTCATGCCGTTATACTTCGTTGTATCGAAAGCAATTTACCTCATGGTCATTGACCATTCCCGTAGCTTGCATTTGTGCGTATATGACAGTACTTCCAACAAATTTAAAACCTCTTTTTTTTAAATCCTTGCTTAGGGCATCCGAAATTGGAGAGGTAGCAGGCGCATCCTTATAATTTTTAAAAGCATTTTTGATGGTTTTTCCATCAACGAAGTCCCAAACATAACTGCTAAAAGAACCGAATTCTTCCTGTATCTTTATGAATTGCTGCGCATTGGTCACCGTGGCATTCACTTTTAGCTTATTCCGAACGATTCCCGCATCCTGCAATAGCGTATCGATTTTGGTTTGGTCATAGGCCGCAATTTTTTTGTAATCAAAATTGTCGAACGCTTTGCGAAAATTTTCCCGTTTACGAAGAATGGTTATCCAGCTGAGACCTGCCTGAAAAGTTTCGAGTATAAGGAACTCGAATAGGGTGGCATCGTCTTTTACAGGAACTCCCCACTCTAAATCATGATACGCTTCATACAGGGAATCACCCACGCACCAACCACATCTGTGTTTTTCCATTTGTTTTAAGTAAAAGCTAAAGATAGTTTAAAAAGCTTGTACTATGTATAGGTAGAGTGGCATTCCCAAGGTGATATTGAACGGGAAGGTAATGGCCAAGGCCATGGGCAGATACAGGCTGGGATTGGCCTTAGGAGCTGCAATGCGCATGGCCGCTGGAACGGCAATGTAAGAGGCACTGGCCGCAAGAATGGCAAACAAGAATCGATTCCCCACGCTATCTGAGAACAAATTGCTAATGAACGCAACCGAAACCCCGTTGATAACGGGAATCACGATGGCAAAAAAAAGTGCGAACCAACCTTTTTTAATGAAATCTGCGAGTTTTTTTCCACTTGTGATACCCATATCTAAAAGGAAAACGGCCAAGAAGCCTTTAAAGATATCGGTGGTGAACGGTTCAATACCCCTGGCTTGTTGGTCGCTCGCCAGAAAACCGATTACAAGGCTTCCCATAATGAGTAGTACGCTGCCATTGGTTAAGGAATGGTGCAGCACTTTTTTGATGGATACACCTTGTTCCTTTCCTTTTTGGAAATAGGCGATCAATAAAACACCAATGATGATCGACGGGGCCTCCATTAGGGCCATGACGGCAACCATATGTCCGCCAAAGACTATTTGTTCCATTTCCAAAAACGACACCGCTGTGACAAAAGTAACTGCGCTTACCGAGCCATAAGCGGCCGCAATCGCGCCCGAGTTGGCCACATTGAATTTTCTGCGCAAAATGAAATATGTATACCCCGGGACGATGAGCGCAAGAACGATTCCGAAAAGAAGACTCCAAAAAATTTCAATATCAAATGCGCTATGAGACAACTCCAACCCTCCTTTAAAGCCAATGGAAAACATCAAGTACAGCGAAATGAACTTTGAGGAATTTGGAGGGATTTCTAGGTCGCTTTTAAGCTGAACGGCTAAGATTCCAAGAAAAAAGAACAGGAGGGCGGGGTTGCTGAGATTATCTAGCAGGAGGTGAAAATCCATTGAATGAACGATTTGGTTGGCAGTGCAGGTATTGGTAAGCCGGGTATGCGGACAATTGATGTTATTTACATTTTACCAGGGTTTTTACTGAAAAAACGAGGGCTAAGATTCCAAAGGCGATCAGTAGGCCGTTGAAAAATGGCTTGCCGTAAGTGAAAGAGAGCATCGCGGATGGCGAGCATATTGATTCCCATGGGTTTGTTGAAAACATGGTTCCGCATAGCACCCCATGATGGAGTGTAAAAGATGGCTTCCGACAGTATCCTCATCGGAAGCCAGATTATTTATTGGGCTATACTGATTTCGAGGGTTCCGTTCATTTTTATTTTGGCACCTGTCTTTCTAACTTCTGCAAGGAAGGCTTGGGCAATTTTCTTTTCCTGTTCGAGCTCTGCAATTCTTCCATCGGGGTAAAGAGTGTCTGCCGTTGCAAGACCCTCGCACATTGATAGGCGTTGGAGTTTGTGAAAGTTAATCTTTTCATTGATCAACGCGTTGATAACGTCAGCGGCTTCGGAGACGGTAAAACAGCCATCTACCAATTGTACTTTTTGTTCAATCTTGTTCGCCCTGCTAAGTGTTGTAGTTTTCATAAATTTTAGTTTGCATGTGTTTTACGAGTACAAATTTGCACCCTTTTTTTCATAAATTTTTATTTATATTAGTAATCTTAACTATAAATTTTTTTTATGAATTATACATTGCATCAACTTCAGGTTTTCCTAAAAGTAGCTGAAAAACAAAGTGTTACAAAGGCTTCGGAAGAGTTGTTTTTAACGCAACCGGCGGTGTCTATTCAGCTTAAAAATTTTCAAGAACAATTCTCGATACCCTTGACCGAGGTGGTAGGGCGAAGACTTTTTGTTACCGAATTTGGCAGTGAGATTGCAACGGCGGCGCAAAAAATTCTAGATGAGGTCGAAGCGATCAACTATAAAACGCTCGCCTACCAAGGCATGCTTTTTGGAAGGTTGAAAATTTCAGTGGTATCTACTGGAAAATATGTGATTCCTTTTTTTTTATCTGGATTTATAAGTGACAATGACGGGATAGAGTTGCATATGGATGTTACAAATAAGATGAAGGTGGTAGATAGTTTGAAAGAAAATAAAGTTGATTTTGCCTTGGTATCCGTTTTGCCGACCCATTTAGACATTGATCGGATTGAATTGATGGAAAACAAACTTTATTTTGTTGGTGGAACTATCGTACAAACGGGAAAGAAAATATCAAAAAGAGAGATGTTCGAAACGTACCCGTTAATCTATCGCGAGGAAGGTTCTGCTACTCGAAATGCGATGGAGAATTTTGTGATAGAAAATAAGTTCCCGGTCCGTAAGAAAATCGAATTGACTTCTAATGAAGCGGTGAAGCAAGCGGTCATTGCCGGGCTTGGATATTCGATAATGCCATTGATAGGTATAAAGAACGAGTTGCGCAATAAAGATCTCGAAATTATTGAGGTAAAGGGGTTGCCGTTGCGTACAACCTGGAATTTGATTTGGCTAAAATCCAAAAAGCACGGCCCCGCGGCGAAGGCTTTTAAGGAATATATAAACGCTAAAAAAGAGGCAATTATGGCAGCTCACTTCGATTGGTTTGAGGAAGTTGACTCTTAAAGCTTCATACGCGAGGGGAGCTTGTTTGCTTAAGTGGGCAGTATGGTAGTAAAAAACACCGGAAGTAGCTCCCTTAAATCAACTATGGAAGAACGATTTAAGTACGACCGGTGTATGAAGAACAATGTTTTGAAAGTTATTTTAGCATTGAATCGTTGCTTAAGAGGGGCGCTTGGTTAAAGGTATCGTATTGGTGGGTACCAATTGCGCTTCTAAACGCGGAAAAAGATCAAAAAAGAGCAGGCCATCTTCACGCCTTAAGGTTAGTTTGGTAATCCCATCCAACCCAATTTCACTTCGTTCTATGACCAATCGACTGCCAAAGACGTGAATTGAATTCTCCAATCCATCCCATTGATCTAGACCACTTACCACAGGAAAGGCCATTTTGGTAGGTAACTTTATGATATTATTACTGGCGGTAAGTGAAAGTTCGGTTTTTTGATAAGGCTCGATTACTAATAATTGTTGTCCCGAACAATAGAACGCGCATAACATACTTAGAAATAAGAGGTAATTTTTCTTCATAGCCAACGTCTTTTACATGATTAATCAAATGTAGTAATACGATTAGGTTAAATAGTACTACCCCCGTTAAATATTAGTTAAACTACTAAGTTACGATAGTAATACTATTATATTTGCGTTCAATATAACTAAATCCTTTAGTATGGAGCGTTTATTAAAATCGATAAAAATAGCTATTAACGAAAAAATCTATGTCAAGGACCCCGAGTCTTCTGCCCTTGGAAAAAGAATTGTAGAAGAGAGTATATTGATGATCAGCGAGATGGGATTCGAAAGCTTCACGTTTAAAAAGCTAGGTATTGAAATCGGAAGTAATGAGAGCTCTATTTACCGGTATTTTGAGAACAAGCATAAGTTGTTGGTATACCTCACCTCATGGTATTGGGGTTGGTTGGAATATCAATTGGTCTTCGCTACCAATAGTATTGCCGATTCTTCTGAAAAGTTGGCGAAAGCGATCGAAATCGTAACAAGGACCACTGCCGAGGATTCTGCTTTTTCTCATATCAACGAAATACTCCTTAACAAGATTGTCATCAACGAAAACTCCAAATCTTTTCTGACCAAGGAGGTAGATAGCGAAAATAAAGAAGGCTATTTTGTTCTTTACAAAAGAATGGTAAGCAGAATTGGCCAGATGATCAAGGATGTAAATCCAAGCTATCCGTTTTCGGCCAGTTTGGCCAGTACTATTTTAGAAGGGTCGCTACACCAACATTTTTTGAAAGACCATTTTGGTACTTTGACCGATTGCCGTAAAAACGAAGATGCTACTCGTTATTTTCTTCATTTGGTAACCACTACCCTAAACGCCTAAAAGCTATGCCCAAAAATATTTTAACCGCTTGGCAACGTTTGCTAGGCCTACTTCGCTTGGACAAGCGAGACATCCTTCAGGTTTTTTACTATGCTATTTTTGCCGGTATTGTCAATCTTTCTTTGCCGTTGGGAATACAGGCAATCATCAACCTAATACAGGGTGCGCAAATAAGTACTTCCTGGATCGTACTAGTTGTCTTGGTAACCCTCGGGGTTGCCTTTGGTGGAGTACTGCAGCTGATGCAAATACGAATCATTGAAAATGTACAGCAAAAAATATTTACGCGTTCGTCTTTTGAATTTGCCTATCGATTTCCTAAGATTCGAATGAGCGAGCTTCGGAATTACTATCCGCCAGAACTCGCTAATCGTTTTTTTGATACCCTGAACGTACAAAAAGGACTTTCAAAAATCTTGATCGATTTTCCGGCAGCGTTGTTACAAATTGTTTTTGGACTGTTGTTATTGTCCTTTTATCATCCATTTTTTATCATTTATGGTTTACTGCTTTTAGTGCTGATCTATGTAGTGTTTAAATACACCGCTCAAAAAGGGTTGGATACCAGTCTTTCTGAATCAAAAAGTAAGTACAAGGTTGCCCATTGGTTGCAAGAAGTAGCGAGATCCATTATTAGCTTCAAGCTCTCTGGGAAGACTTCCCATGCCTTGGATAAAAATGACGCCCTGGTAAGTGAATACTTAGAGGCGCGGGAAGGGCATTTTCGAATTTTGGTCATTCAGTTCGTGCAAATGATCGGCTTTAAAGTCTTGGTAACGGCCGGACTTCTTTTAATAGGGGGTCTATTGGTATTAAATCAAGAAATGAATATCGGTCAGTTTGTGGCGGCAGAGATCATTATTCTTTTGGTCATAAGTTCGGTTGAAAAGTTGATTCTAGGATTGGAGACTTTCTACGACCTATTAACTTCCTTGGAAAAATTGGGGCAGGTAGTTGATAAAAAATTGGAACAACAAGAAGGCGAAGAGCCTTTTCAGCAAAACGAAGGCTTCCATATTGAATTGAATGAGGTGTCGTACCACGTTCCCGATCGTGATAAAAAGATCATAGACAAGGTGAGTTTGAACATAACGCCTACATGTACGATTCTTTTAACCGGGAATAGTGGCGCCGGGAAGTCGACCCTGCTTCGGCTTATTGCCGGTATCTTGGAGCCAGATAATGGGGGCATTTTCGTAAACAACGCTTCCTTGAAGGGTATGAACCTAAACTATTATCGCGCGCACATAGGGCAATCGTTACCAGAAGAATCGCCATTCGAAGGGACCATCGTTAACAATATCACTTTTTCCGATCCCAATATCCCCATGGAGCAGGTGTATTGGGCGTTAGAAGTTGTGGGGCTCACCGAATTTGTAAAAGAACAACCGCAAGGGTTGCAAACGGTACTGTATCCGGAAGGAAAACAGATACCCTACACGATTTCTAAAAAAATAGTATTGGCAAGGAGCATCGTTACGAAGCCCAAGTTGCTGATTCTCAAAGATCCATTAGATCAGTTTGAAGAGGAGGAAGCGCAGCGACTGATTCGCTTTTTGAGCGATAAATCAAATGGTTGGGCGCTACTTGTAGTAAGTAGTAATATGCGTTGGGCAGATAGCTGTTCTAGAGTGGTTACCATGCAAGAAGGTAAAATTATTAATGAAAAATAAGGACCGATGCTGAATATTTCTCATAACAAATTGAACCAAAAGGTATCTCTGAGCAAATTTCGTTCTGCTCAAAAGGTTTTTCACCAGCGACACTATAAACACTTTAATCGTTTTCTATTGGCCTTTGCAGGTGTGGCGGTTGTCGTCTTGTTCCTTCCTTGGACACAAAATGTTACCGGTAAAGGGTTTCTAACAACGCTTACGCCCGATCAAAGGCCGCAGACCATTCAATCTCCCATTCCTGGTAGAATCGAAAAATGGTATGTGAGAGAAGGTGATTATGTGAAGAAAGGAGACACTATTTTGTTTATATCTGAAATTAAAAATGAGTATTTCGATCCAAACTTGGTGGCGCGTACTGGGCAGCAGATCAAGGCAAAGTCGTCTGCCGTAAGTTCCTATGAAGGCAAGGTAAAGGCATTGCAAAATCAGATAGGTGCATTAGGCAATGAACGTGCCCTTAAATTGCAACAGGCAAAAAATAAACTGCTACAGTCTAAGTTAAAAGTAAAGAGCGATAGTATTGATTTACAAGCGGCCAAAACGAACATTAAGATTGCCGAAACGCAATACGACCGAACTTTACAACTACAATCGGAAGGTTTGAAAGCCGTTACCGATGTGGAAGAAAAAAGACTAAAACTTCAGGAAACACAGGCGAAACTGATATCGCAGGAAAATAAGCTGTTAACCGCAAAAAATGAAGTAATCAATGCGGAGGTAGAAATCAATAGGGTACAAGCCGCGTATACCGATAAGATTTCGAAGGCGCAAAGCGATCGGTTTACCGCGGAATCCAATCAATACGATTCGGAAGCCCAAGTGACCAAATTGGAGAATGCGTATACCAATTACGAAATGCGCAATAGCCTATATTACATTCGCGCTCCTCAAAATGGGTATATCAACAAGGCATTACAAGGGGGGCTTGGTGAAACCTTTAAAGAAGGAGATGCGCTGGTTGGTATTATGCCAGCCGATTATGATATGGCGGTAGAAACCTATGTTGAACCCTTGGATCTTCCTTTGATTCATAAGGGCGAGAAGGTCCGTATTCAGTTCGATGGTTGGCCCGCAATCGTTTTTAGCGGATGGCCCAATGTGTCATATGGTACCTACGCGGGGGAAGTAGTTGCCGTTGAAACCTTTATAAGTGAAAATGGAAAATATAGGGTCCTCTTGGCCCCTGATAAAGAAGATCACCCATGGCCAAAAGATATTCGTGTAGGATCCGGTGCCAATACTATTGCACTCTTAGAAAATGTGCCCATTTGGTATGAACTTTGGCGGCAGTTGAATGGCTTTCCTGCGAACTATTATCAACCCGAAAATTCAAAAGTGGCAAAAGCGGATAAGAAATGAAACAGGCACGCTTCTTTTTATTTTTTTTCGTCGGTATACTAACCACCTATGGGCAAGACTCTTTGATGCTCGATTTCAATGAGTATATGGGGTATGTGAAGAAATTTCATCCGGTAGCGAAACAGGCGGCCTTGACCATTGATATGGGGCAGGCCAGCCTTATGAAAGCCCGTGGAGGCTTTGACCCTAAAATAGAGGCCGATTATGACCGAAAGGTATTCAAGAACACCGAATACTATGATCGCTTAAATGCAACATTCAAAATTCCGACCTGGTTCGGGATTGAACTCAAAGGCAACTTTGAACAGAACGATGGTGATTTTCTAAACCGTGCCGATACGGTCCCTGCCGATGGGTTATACAGTGCGGGAGTTTCTATGCCTATTGGCCAAGGGTTGTGGATCAATGACCGGATGGCCACTTTGAAACAAGCGAAACTATTTCGTGAACAAACCAAGGCAGACAGGGATCTTCTGGTGAATCAGCTATTGTACGATGCCGCCATCACTTATTTCGATTGGTTGCAGGCCTATCAAGACACTCAAATATTTGGTGATTTTTTAGAGAATGCAAAAGTGCGTTTGGAAGGTGTTAAAAAGAGTGCCCAAGTAGGTGCCGTCGCGGCAATTGACACCGTGGAAGGAAAAATAGCCGTAGGCAATCGGCAACTGAGTCTGGAACAGGCGAAGGTAACCTTGATGAACAAGCGTTTGGCACTTTCGAATTTTTTGTGGTTGGGAAACAATATTCCAGTGGAAGTTCAGGCCAATGTGATGCCAGGAGTAAATGTTGATAGTGAAATAGATGCCACCTTGGAGATATTGGGGAAGCCGCTTGATAGCTTTTCAATGGAAAAACACCCGAAACTTCGATCTTTAGGATTCAAAATAGATGGCTTAAGGGTCGAAAAGAGATTAAAAGGAAACAAACTACTTCCTAAAATAGACCTGGAGTATAATTTCCTTACAGAAACCCCTGAGCTGATCAACTCCTTTCAAACGGAACAATACAAGGGAGGTATTAATTTTCAATTCCCCTTGTTTTTAAGAAAGGAAAGAGGTGACTTAAAACTGGCAAAAATAAAGCTTCGCGATGCAGAACTCGATTTTGATTATACCGAGCTGCAAATACGAAATAAAATAGTGGCCATCTATAATGAACTAGAATCTTTTCAATCCCAAAATCAGCTCATTTTGAACATAGTAACCGATTACGGTACGCTATTGGCGGCTGAAGAACGTAAGTTTAGCTTTGGGGAAAGCTCGTTGTTCCTGATCAATTCAAGGGAGACCAAACTGATAGAGGCACGTTTGAAACAGAATGCGGTGCAAAACAAATATTTTAACACAAAGGCCAAATTGTTTAATAGCCTGGCCGTTAATCCTGAAAATTTGTAAGTTTTATTTGCTTACTACTACCAATATCGTCGAAAAAGGATAGATATTGGTCCTTAGAATAGATTTTACAAAGCTCGATTTTTATGGAAACTAACACGCAAGAGTTGATAATGAATGGTTTGGCAGACAGTCAAACATATCTGGAGTATAGGGAGATGGTGGCGAAATTGGCTTCAGAAGGAAAAACGACCGGTCCAGAGCAAAAAGAGGCCTTGGTAAACTATACGCAATTGAATGATAGGCGCATGAAGCGATGGGATAAGACCTTGAAAATCGATGAAGAAACCACTCATTTAATTGGAACGTACGATAAGAAAACCACTTGGTTGGTATTAACCGAGAGTTGGTGCGGGGATGCCTCACCTTCCCTGCCGGTAATGCATAAAATGGCAGAACTGAATCCGAATATAACCTTAAAGGTCGTGCTACGAGATACGCATCCCGATTTGATGAATCGTTTTTTGACCAATGGGGCCATGTCTATCCCAAAACTGATTGCCATTGATGATGAGGGTCAGGAAGTGATAGGAACTTGGGGTCCGCGATCTAAGGCTGCGACAACCTTGGTAAATGATTACAAAGAAAAGCATGCGACATTGACTGCCGAGTTCAAGGAAGAGTTACAAGTATGGTATAATAAAGACAAAGGGCAAAGTGTGCTAAAAGACTTAACGGGCCTTCTGCTGGAATAAATACGTAATGGTGCCTTTTTGTGAGGGCTTCGTAGATGCGCTGAATTTGGCCTTGAGGGCATAGGCAATGGCATTATCTACCAAACAACCGTTTGAGGTGGCCGAACTCTTGCCGTTTAAATCAGCTTCGGTAACATTGCCCAAAGCATCTACCTTAATATTAATGACTACTTTTCCACCTTCGATACAAGTGTAGATAGGGGGTGGTAATTTGTAGTTGTTACGTTCAACCAACGAATAGGATACAGAGGTGCGGCGTGCCGCTAAATTATTGGTGAATTCTTCTTTTTGGGCTTCTTTTTCGCCTAGAAGTTGTTTTTTCTCTTGCCGTTTTTTGGCAATTTCCTTTACGCGTTCGGCATATTCCGAATTCGCCATAAGACTATTGGGGTCTGTTTCGGTATCGGTGGCGGCTTTTTCCTCCATCAATTCCTCAAGGGTCTTCAAAGGTTCTGGATTTCCATAACTAGGCTTGGCAGTTTCATTAAAGGCCATATGGCTCTTAACGGGGTCGGTATTGGCCATTTCTTCCAACAAGCGCTCTTTTTCCTCAAGCAGTTCTTCGATATCTTCTTCCGCCATCACAAGTTCTACCACATACTCGTCTTTCTCTTTCTCCTGTCCCATACTAATGTTGTATAATAACAACACAATGATCGACATTGAGAAGAGTGTAATCAAAAACGATAAATGTTTGCGATTCAGACTCATAGTGCTATAACCACGTTTTTATAAAAATATTTTAAATTTTCGTTGAACGGGTAACTTCCCGGTTTATTTCACAAAAATTATGCCTTTCCCAGCATTTTTTCCTCGAAATCCAGAGGGTCAAGGGCATTATCTACGTTGTAATTACCTATTTTGGTTCTTCGCAGCTTCGATAAATGACCGCCACTCTTAAGGGCTGCCCCAAAATCATGTGCCAGGGAACGAATATAGGTACCTTTGCTACAAACGATTCTTACATATACGTTAGGCAGCTCAATTTTGACAATTTCGAATTCAGATACTGTTACCACTCTCGTTTTTATAACGACCTCTTTGCCTTCCCGCGCATATTCATATAACCGTTTTCCATCTTTTTTTAGGGCGGAGAAAATAGGGGGGCGTTGCGTAATTTCACCAAGGAAGTTTTTGGCCGCTTCCGTAACAAGGTCAGATGTAATATGATCGGTAGGGTAGGTCTGATCAATTTCAGTCTCCAGATCATACGAGGGCGTGGTGGCGCCCAGGCTTATGGTACCCGTATATTCTTTGATTTGCCCTTGCAGTTCACTGATGGTTTTGGTGAATTTCCCCGTACAGATCAACAGAAGCCCGGTCGCCAGGGGGTCTAAAGTTCCCGCATGGCCAATTTTTATTTTTTTAAGATCAAATTTTTTACGGATGACCCACTTCAGTTTGTTCACGGCCTGGAAGGAAGACCAACCAAGTGGTTTGTCTACCAACAACAACTGGCCTTCCAAAAAATCTTCCTTGGTCATCAGATTACCGTTAGGGGGCGCACAAAGTAATGAATCAATAACAAGGCGACTCCCACAATAACCCGGTAGTAGCCAAACATCTTAAAGCCATGTTTGCTTAAATAACCAATGAATGTCTTTATCGCCAACAATGCGACCAAAAAGCCTACCACGTTTCCAATAATCAGCAGGTTTACCTGTTCTGATGTGAGGGTAAATCCGGCATTGTAATAATCGTAACTTTTTTTAAGGGTAGCTCCCAGCATGGTGGGCACCGCTAGGAAAAAGGAAAATTCGGCGGCCACCGTACGTGAGAGTTTTTGGCTCATGCCACCAACGATACTGGCACCACTTCTAGACACTCCCGGGATCATCGCGAGGCACTGAAACATCCCTATTTTAAATGCGGTGGCATAGGAGATTTCAGTCTCTTCGGCATCTCCGAACCAATCATCGACTTTTAAGAGAATCAACCCTCCGACAACCAAAGAAATTGCTACGGTGATAGGGTTTTCCAATAGTGAATCAATAACATCGCTTAGCAATAGCCCCAATACCACAGCTGGGATGAACGCCACTAATAGTTTAAAATAGAAATCTACGCTCTGGAAAAACCGCTTGAAATAAAGAACTACGACCGATAAAATAGTACCCAATTGTATAACGATCGTAAATAGTTTGGTAAACTCCTCTTGTGCGATTCCAAAAAAAGAGGAGGCAATGATCATATGCCCTGTGGATGAAACTGGTAAATACTCGGTAATCCCTTCTATAATCGCCAAAACAATGGCTTGCAATATATCCAAATCGTTTACTTCTTGTGAGGGTTCAACAATATGGCGTATACTTCAATACCCAGACCGATCAATACCAAGGTGGGTGCAAGGCGTATTCTTCGAAAGTTGAAGATTTCCGGATTAAAAACATTGGGGTCATCACTGCCCCCGCCACTCATCAATATAAATCCTAGGGCAATGCATGCCAGCCCAATACCCATAAAAAGATAGTTCTTGCGCTGGAAGATGAACTCCTGTTGCGTTCGATGTTCCGGTTGATTGTTCTTATTTTTTGCCATGATGCAAATTTAGAAAAAGTTGTGGTTTAATAGGTATGTGTTAAAGGCGTTTTGCGATTTTGCCTAACGAATAGGTATAAGTGGTATGTAAACTAGTAATAAAGTTCGTCTGTCTGAAGGTTTAAAAAGCGTTGGGTCGCAAAAAAGGTGCTGACCCAAGAAATCAGGATGCCCAAGATAAAAACACTGCCGAAAACGATTCCCAAAGTAAGCGGGTCGCCCAACAGA
Source organism: uncultured Flavobacteriaceae bacterium (assembly GCA_938020445.1). GTDB lineage: Bacteria > Bacteroidota > Bacteroidia > Flavobacteriales > Flavobacteriaceae > Pelagihabitans. The sequence continues at coordinate 26,675 of CALIIC010000022.1, forward strand.
TCTAACGCTGGGAACGTGCTGTTCAAATAGTATAAAAGCCCACCCAAGGCCAATATCGCCAATAACGAACCTAGCATACCCAATTGAATATTGGTCCATATGAACGGCCTGCGAATAAACGTTTTGGTCGCCCCTACCATCTGCATGGTCTTTATAATAAAACGCTTCGCGTAGATACTCAAACGAATAGAGCTATTGATCAAAAGGACTGCAATAAAGGTGAATATGCCGCTTGCAATCAATATCCAAAAACCCATTTTTTTGACATTGTCGTTGAGGAGTCCTACGAGGGGTTTGTCGTAGCTTACTTCTTCGACATAGCCTTTTGCACTAATCTCGGCGGCAATTTCTTCTAGCTGAACCGGGGAGACAAAGTCGGCGTTCAATTTTATATCGATGGAATTTTTCAAGGGATTGTAGCCTAAGAAATCCATGAAATTTTCGCCGATTTCCTCGCTATGCTGTTTTGCGGCCTCCTCTTTTGAAACATAGGTAGCCGATTTGATGTAATCGGCCATTGCCAAACTTTTTTGCAATTGGTTTATCTCTACTTCCTTGGCACTTTCCTTTAAAAAAACAGAAACCGTAATCTGTTCTTTAAAATGATCTGCCATTTTTTTGGTGTTCAAGAGCAATAGGCCGAGTACCCCGAGTAAGAATAGCACCAAGCCAATACTCAATACTACCGAGAAGTAGGATGAGATCAGTTTTCGCTTTTGATAGTTTTCAAATGATTTGCCCATTCCAATGATTAAAAAGGATGAAGTGTAAAAGTAGGAAAGTATATCCAATCAATGGAATTCTCTTTCATCTGATACTGGTAGTTAAGAATTATTTAAGGTTTTTAAACCGAAACCTACCGTTTCAAGCTAAAATGGCCCTTGTAAGTTTCATCATCAACACGAATAAGATACCAATAATCACTTTCGGGTAGGGCTTTGTTGTTAAAAGTTCCGTTCCAAGAGATTTGTGCATTCGATGTTTGTTTTAACAACTTCCCAAAACGATCAAAGATCGAAACTTCAGAAGTATCGAAAAACTCGATGCCTTCTGCAATAAAAAGATCGTTGATGCCATCTCCATTGGGGGTGAAAAAGTTCGGAATCACAAAATGCACGAAATTCTGGGTGACTTCTCCACAGCCGTTATTTTCACGAACGCGGATCACGTAACTTCCACCGGCAATTGCTTCTAAAACATTTGAAGTTTGGTAATTGAGACCATCCAAGGAGTATTCATAAGTGCCATTTTCTTCGGTGCCGATAACAATGTCATAGCCCTCGGAGCGAATGTTGCTTATTTTTGGAACATCAATTTGCTCGAGGGTGATAACCTTTGTAGCTGCACAGCCATTGGTGTCCGTTACTAAGACAGAATAGATTCCGGCTCGGTCTACTTCGATTTCTTTTGCGGTTTCACCTGTATTCCAGAGGTAGTTGGCCATATCCAAATCTGCGGATAAGACAATAGCGCTGTTTTCGCAAAAGCTAAGGGTCTGATCTATTAGCTGAGGAAGAGGGAATATGTCTAGTCGCACTGCCGTTCGAGTATCCGATGTACAATCTGCGAGAATCGCGCTGGCCTCTGCGTAATAAACGCCTGCTGTAGTGGGTTGATAGGTACTGCTACTCGCTTGTAGTAAGGTGCCCCCGGTGGCGGCATCATACCAATTTGCGGTAACATTGTTCGGTACACTCACCGATAGGGAGGGTGTTTCGTTTTCGCAACTGCTCACATCGCCGTTAGACAAAGGCGCTGCCGGCTTTGCGATAATCAAAATATCAAAGACTTCCGAGAGGGAACTACAAAGGGGATTCGCTAAATTAACGGCATCTTCGGCAATCTTAACCCTATAAAATGTATCCGTTGTTATGTTGGGTGTTGTATATGTTTGATTGTTCTCTCCTGGTATGTCTGCCCAATTATTGCCATCAAAGCTTTCCTGCCATTGGTAGGCATGCGTGCTGTAGATCGAAAAATCGGGATTGGCGGTAAGCGTGGTGCTGATAGGAATGGCATCATCGCAAATGGCAATATTTGAGCGGTTTTCAGTATCGGTGATCGAAATAAAATCACCACAGGTTCTGAACACGATATCATCGATTGCCAAATCATTACCACAACCCCCGTTCCCGTTGTTGGTCATTTTAAGAATCACTGATGTTTGCCCAGGAACCGTTCGAAAAACCAGTCCATAGGGGCGCCAGACTGGGGAGGAGGTATTGGGAATGTTCCCAGTGTCGCCCGATGCCAGTAAGTTCGTATCTGTATTGTCCCAAATCTCGAATTTCACATTGACGGGAATGCCTGCTCCTCCACATCCCCTGCTAGTTTGCAGGTTGATCAACCAGGACGAGAATTCATAGGAGGTATTTTCACAGAGTCCGTTTACGGTACGCCTAAAGAACTCACCAGCGGTAAAATCGGCATTGACGATAAATGACTTTCCATCGGTATCGTTCTCGGTATGATCCGGGGTATCGTGCCAATCGAAATAATCGGTGGTGCTCGATACGGTATAATCCCCGTCACTGGGAGTGCCTGTGGTAAAGCGGTAATTGGTGGTCCCGGCCGGTAAGGGAGGTCCGTCCGTCGTTCCCGTTCCAAAGGTTTCGGTAAAAATGGGATCCCCCGAATTACCTCCGCAGAAGCCCAATTGTCCCTGCGCTTCCGAAACAAAAAAAAGCAGTAGCGGGAAAAGGATGAAACTACCTTGTCTAATCGTTTGTAGCACCTTGAATTTATTAAGGTTGGGTAAGATAAGAATATCTTTTCCCCTTTCCCATATTAAACTTATTTTTGCCCGATATAGATAAGAAAAAGCCAGAAATGCAGTACGATTTTAATTCCATAGAGGCCAAGTGGCAAAAATATTGGGCCGAAAACCAAACTTTTAAGGCGGAAGATACTTCTGAAAAAGAAAAGTTTTATGTATTGGATATGTTTCCCTATCCCTCAGGTGCGGGGCTGCATGTGGGGCATCCGCTGGGGTATATTGCCAGTGATATTTATGCGCGTTACAAGCGTCATAAGGGCTTTAATGTGCTGCATCCCCAAGGATACGATTCCTTTGGTTTGCCTGCTGAGCAATATGCGATTCAGACCGGTCAACACCCGGCAATTACTACGGAAACCAATATTAAAAGATATCGCGAACAGTTAGATAAGATCGGATTTTCCTTTGATTGGAGCAGAGAGGTGCGTACCTCGGACCCGAACTATTATAAATGGACACAATGGATCTTTATACAGTTGTTCAATTCATGGTATAACAAAAGAAGTGATAAAGCCGAGGACATTCAAACCTTGGTCGCAGTGTTCGAAAAGGATGGAAATTCTCAGGTCGATGCCGTTTGTGATGACACCATTCCTCCTTTTACGGCCACGGAATGGACGGCATTTTCTAAGGTGGAAAAGCAAGAGGTGCTGTTAAAGTACCGCCTAACCTATCTGGCCGAAACCGAAGTAAATTGGTGTCCGGCCCTGGGCACCGTATTGGCCAATGATGAAATCGTAAACGGCGTTTCTGAACGAGGCGGGCATCCCGTAATCCGAAAGAAAATGACCCAATGGAGCATGCGTATCTCGGCCTATGCGCAACGTTTGTTAGATGGGTTGAATGGTATTGACTGGCCACAACCGTTGAAAGATTCCCAAACCAATTGGATCGGACGAAGCGTGGGGGCAAGTGTTACCTTCGTGGTACAAGGCTCAAAAGAGGTGATCGAAGTGTTCACCACCCGTCCCGATACCATTTTCGGGGTGAGTTTTATGACCTTGGCCCCCGAGCACGAATTGGTG
>CALIIC010000023.1 GCA_938020445.1 uncultured Flavobacteriaceae bacterium
ATTATTCCATTCGAATACCAAGCGCGTACCATCAAAATCTTCTTCCCAAACGTGTTCTTTCCCATCGTCCAAAGCAAATACTTCCTTTCCTTTAAGCATCATCAAATTATTCCACTCTCTATCTATTATCGGCACAAAGGATGTAGAATCATTCAACAAAAACCCGATGTCTTTTAAGTGCTCATAACGCGCGTAAATAAAAGAAGCCTGTCGAAAATCGCCAATATCCCTATAACTATTGGCCAGATTCATATATGACTGAACGTAGTCAGGCCTCATTTTATAAATACGCTTATACATTTCATGCGCCTCATTGAACTTCTCATGAGATTCATATATATAGGCCAGCGCTTTTAATGCAACGGGGTCTTCTTGAAAAAGCAACGTATTCTCAAGGAGCACTTTCCTGGCTGCTTCCGGATCTTTAAACTTTTCTAGAATGAAGGTATAGACATCCAACACAAAAGAATAAGAGCCGCCATACAGACTTTTATAATGTTTATAGATCGCTAACGCCTCTTCGGTTCGTTCGCTTTTATAGAGTTGCTTTAAATAATCAGGATCATTCCTCTGCACCCGCTGATTGTCCAATGCGTCATTTTCATAAATATTGTTGGTGACTCTTGCCAAATCGAAGGGGCGACCATCCTGATCTCGTAAACCGAATTTTGCACTTTTCGTGTTAATTACTACCATTCCTCCACCTCCGACAGGACCATACCCGTATATTGCTTGTTGCGGAGGAATGATCGCTACGCGCAATACCGAACTTATATCGAGCCATACAGGGGATTCCTTGTATATCCTTCCATCCACGTCAAAAGCCAACCGGCTAGTCCCCCTTGAGGCACCAAAACTTTTTCCGTAAAGAGAACGACCATTTATATCATCCCGCACTGTTACACCGGGCAACTGCTTGGCTATGGCATCCAAGATATCCCTGGCAGATTTATTCAAATCTTTTCCATCTGCAAATCGAAGTTCGTAGCCTACCGCTGCCGGACTTAAATATCCCATATTAGATCGTACAATCGAAGAATCGCTGAAATAGTTTCTTTTAAGATAATCTTGCGTCTTGCGCTTTCTTTTGGTTACGACTACCTCCTCAAGTTTGTTTATAGATGATTCCATTCGGATGTTCAATACCCTGGTGACGTCCTCCACGATGATTTCCTCGGTTTTCATCCCAACATGACTAAAGACAACTATGTCTTTTGGACTTGCTTTTACAGTATATCTTCCCAGGGAATCTGTTTGAACCCCATAGAAGGTTCCCTTGATCGTAACATTTACTTGTGGCTTTGGCCCATCAACATCGGTTACAATACCCGAAATCTTATGTTCACCAGATTGAGAATGTAAAACAAAACTGAAGGCAAAACTTAAACAAAGAACAAATAGGTTACGAAAATGGCTGGTCATTTTATATGCTATCTATGTGATTATTACGTTTAATAGGTCCTAACCTACTTTAATTAACAGCCACTTTCCCAGAGCTACGCACCCTGAACAATTGTTGGTTTACTCCTTTGAGTCCCAACTTAAAGACTTTAACTTCTTCCCGTTGGGAAACTTGGCCATAGTTATAGTAAATAGTTGCTTTTAAATAGGTGGGTGTGAGGCTCTTATTCCCGATATAGTTTACATTCACCAACCAGTCACCGCTTAGGGAACCATCGATCAGGTATTCCTTTGTTGCATAGCCCTTTAACTTTTCATCCCGAATAGTAGCTTCGTTATCTGCCAAAGTATGTTGCCATTTTTGAAAATTCTTTAAGGGGTTTACTAATTGCAATTCGAACTCAGCCTCACTATCGCTCCATTCGAAGACCAAACGGGTACCGTCAAAATCCTCTTCCAATAGATAATTTTTTGGCTTGGTCTCAGGAAGCACATCTTTCCCCTGTATCGTTATCAAGTTATTAAGTTCACGATCCATAAGCATTGAAAAGGCCTCTTCCGACGGCTTCATAAAACCCTCTTGCACCAAATAGTCGTATCTTATAAACATAGCGGCCGCCTTTTTGTAAGCACCAACCTGCCGATAGCTTTCTGCTACATCAAGGTATGATTGTGCATATGTTGGACGTAACAAGAACACTTCTTTGTAGAGTGTGTTCGCTTTTTCATAGGCCCCCTGTGCCTCGTAATTGAACGCGAGAGACTTCATTGCGAGTGGGTTCCCATCAAAAACCTTGAAATTATCCACAACAATGCTTTCTGCAAAATCGGTTGCATTCCATTTATCAGAAAAAATCGAATAGGCATCTACAAAAAATGCATAACTATTCTTGTACCGATCAGCAAAAGACCGGTACGTTTGCTTGGCGGTTTCCAAAGAATTGCTTGCGTAGATTTCTTGATAGTACGTTGGGCGATCCGCCAGTAATGCTTTTTGGGTGCGTGCATCCCCTTGGTATAGGTTATCACGAAGTCGCATTTTATCTTGTATTTCTCCTGATTTCGCGTACGCATTGCCAACATTGGTATTTATAACGACTACCCCTCCAGAAGCAATTGCACCGTATAGGTTTCTTGCCGCTAAACCAGACATTAAAGCAATTCGCTCCATATTCCCTGGGGCCAGCCATATAGGAACGTCGGTGAAAATTTGGCCATCAACATCAAAAATTGCCGGTTGGTTATTGGAAATGGAACTCACCCCCCTAACGCTTACGCTTCCCCCTTCTAAGCAATCTCCGATGATACTAACTCCTGGAAACTCGTTTCGCAGCACATCCAAGATACATAAACCTACTGCCTGGATACTAGTTGCCGGTAATACTCTTACCTGGAAGGCGGCAGTTTCAGGATCAATTATACCATAAGCAGAGCGCACTAAATACGGGTTCGTATTAAAAGCTATTTCCAAATCTTGTTGCGACTTGCGTTTGCTTTTTGTTACGACAACTTCATCTAACTCAGCGACATCAGGAAACATCCGAAGGTTGATAGTTCTGGTTACGTCTTCGACTAAAATTTCCAAGCTTCGTAATCCTGTATAGGAATACACCAATACATCCCCTATCGAAGATTTAATTTGATAGGTTCCCGTCTCATCTGTATACGCATTTTGTTCGGTGCCCTTGACGGTTATCAGTACATTTTTTATTGGATTTTGACCATCGGACACTTTCCCCGTAATGGTTTTTTCCCCTTTCTGGGAAATCGCATGAAAACTTGTTAATAATGCAAAGGATAGGAATAACAGTACTGTCTTTTTCATTTCTTTTTGTTTTTACAAAGAAAAGTAAGATGGATTTGCCTAGGTATACGTTTGGTAAAACCGAAGAAGTACAAGGCCTATCTCATAGCATTTTCTTTTTTGATTATAGCATTCTTTTTCATTTTTTAAGCCTCAAAAATCATACCACCATTAATTTCCTTGATGCTGTTTGATTCGTGGTATTAATAGTAGCTGCGTTTGTCTCCCATTCACATACCGAAAACCATCATCCCCATAAAAGCCTGCCTCTTCGAGCATGATCCGGATATCACGTTTCCATTCGGGAATCGTAATCGTGGTATTCAATTCAATCGCATATACCGTGTTCTTGTTCAAAGGATACTTCTCCCCATCATCTTTCATTACACCTCCCTGAGAATCCCACATGCCAATGGTTGTTCCCGCCGAATGCCCGTACAATCCCAATGGATGGGTATAGATAGCTGGACGTAAACCAGCCGCTTTAGCTTGGTTCAAGGCGGTAGCGAGAATTTCGTTTCCTGTACGACCTTCAATCATGTTGTTCGTTAAAAAATCCTGCACTTTGTTACCTGACTTGAGTCCTTCAATTAGAAAGTCCGGAGCCTTCGTCTCTTCTGGCCTTAACACATAGGCAAGTTCCTGGCAATCGGTATTTAAACGCAGATAGGTAATCCCAAAATCACAATGCAGCAAATCTCCTGGAAGAATAACCATATCATCTGGCCTATCTGAAAAAGAATACAAATGCCCCGTTAACTTATCACTACTACGTTGTACGTCTACCGAAGGGTGAAACCAAGTTTCAAGGCCCATATCGGTTACTTTTTGTCGCATCCACCATTCCACCTCGGTCGTCGTGGTAATGCCGGGAGTAATTACTTTTTCTGAAAAAGCTTCGGCTATAATATCGTGGGTAATATCTACCAATTGATTGTAAAGAACCATTTCTCTTGGTGTTCTGGTCTCTATCCAGCGTACGGCAAGTTGTTCGGCCGACACCACTTTTTTCTGAAATAGTTTGGGTAATCGCTGCATGAATTCATCATAATCGGTTTTATCCAAGCCATCAGCAATGTTATGATCTTTTGAGTAGTTCAGGCCAATTTTTTTAGGGTTTCGTTCTTGGATCAACTGCACCAAACGCTTCCACTGGTCCGGTTCCTTTTCCTTATCCCAAGCGGACGAAATATTGGCCCCTACATTGTAGCGGGCCACTGCCAATTTTTCAATGGTATTCTTGTCTTTATTTCGATAAAACAACAAAATGGTTCTTCTTCGTGCATTGAGCCATGTTGAGGGCAGCATGGTTCTTAGTACAGGATCTTCATTATACTCTCTAGAAATCAGCACCCACATATCTATACCTGCGGTATCCATCAATTTCGGCAATAGGTTGTTAAAGCGATCTGCAAGTATCTCATCTACTACCATCGCACGTTCATTTTCTGGTAATACCTGCTGCGCATGCAAGGTTAAAACGAATAAAAAGGAACAGTAAAAAAGGTGTTTTTTCATTTGGTGGGTTTATCCTATGAAAATACAAAATTTTAAAAGGTGGTGTGGCTAATTTTTAAATTTGAGAAATACCTGTATCTTATGGCTACATGAGAACAACTACAAACTTTCTCGCTTTGCTCTTTCTGCTACTAGCAATGGTCTTTGGCGGCAATTCATGTTCAAAAGAGACATCAAGTGAGCAACCTGTTGAAAACAAGGAGCCTATTGCCACTAGTGTTCGCGAAATACTGTTTATAGGAAACAGTCACACGTATTATAATTCAGGGGTTTCATTTCATTTGACAGAATTTCAAAAGAATGACGACCCCTCTATGGAACCGTTCATCAAAGAGGCAACCTTTTCCGGATACAGTTTACAAGATCATCTTTCCAATGCCGGCACACTATCGAAGTTAGAAGAACGTTCTTGGGAAGCCATTGTTTTACAGGAGAATACTTTTGTTGCCGCCAATGATAGTGAAGCGACCATTGCTTCTATAAAAGCGTTTCAGGAATTGTTAAGCACTACTGGTACGCGAATCTATTTATTTATGACATGGCCTTATAAGGAGGAACCACAGATGTATAATGCCATCAAAAGTACATATGAGGACGCCGCGAGGGCTACCAGGGCAAAAATTGTACCTGTCGGCACTGTTTGGCGGGATATACAGGCGGATTCAGAAGCCAATATAGACCTTTACGATGCAGATGGTGTACATCCCAATGTGTTGGGTACCTATTTGGCAAGTGCACTTTTTTATGCTGAAATTTTTGACAAAAGTCCTTCTAGCAATCCATATAATGGAGGCTTGGATGCTGAAACCGCTAATTATCTAAAACTAAAGGCAAATCAATAGCATCGAAGTTTTTAAGTACTTTTTAGTGAACTTAAAACAGCGGCAACGGTTAAATCGCGCTGCACTTTTCCGTTATTGGTCACTGTAAAGCTTGGAATGCACTTTATTTGTTTTGGCTTTTCAAATTTGGTCAAAGAAGTCAATTCACTTATTTCTTGTAATACTATTTCTGTATCTATATCTCCTTCCACAAGTAATACGAGTCGTTGTCCCAGGGATTCGTCGGGTACGCCAACTACAAAATACCTATTGTTGATGAACGGGGCGATTTTTGCTTCTATTTGCTCAGGGTTTAATTTGATGCCTCCGGAATTAATGATATTATCATATCGCCCTTTCCACTCAAATGCCTTGCTTGATACTAATTTCACGACATCATTCGTTCGTACTGTGCCGTCAATTATCGCAGGTGCGTCTATCAAGAGACAATCGCGTTCATCTGTTGAAACTTGAATATCCGGTAGGCAGCGAAACGCCTGTACACCCGATTCATTTCCATTAATTCTACGAACTGCAATATGCGTTATTGTCTCGGTCATACCATAGGTTTCAAATACCTGCGTGGTATATGTTTCAAGTGTTTTTTGAAGTTTCGACGATACAGCCGCCCCACCTACTATCAAGGTCTTGACCAAAGGTAGTTCTGTCAAAGAATTCGCCAGTTGTAAGGGAATCATCGCTACAAAATCATAGGGCCGCTTATTTTTTGACAAAGGGCTAGCGTTCGGAGGCACACACCATAAATGAAGCCCCAGAACAAGTGCCCTCACAAGCATCATCTTACCCGCAATATAATCCGCCGGTAGACATAAGAGCGTATTGTCGCCAGCATGTAAGTTAAAAAAAGAGCCCGTAGCAATAGCGGAATTCAACATCTTACTTTTTTCCAATAAGATTGTTTTCGCATTTCCTGTAGAACCTGAAGTGCGTACTTCAATTGTTTCGCTATTATTCAACCAATCCGTTAAAAAATCCCCTATAACCATTTCATATGGTTCGCCTTCCTTAATGAAACTGTAGGCTACTTCCTTTAGGTCTTCCAATGTAAACGAATGGCCATTTAATCTAAACTCGTGATGTACTTCTTTAAACGTCGGCTTCATCGGTCGTTGCTATTCGAAAAGACTCTTCTGAGCGTACCTTCCCTGTTAGACGTTCTTTCCAATTCGTCCAGCCGTATTTTTTTGAAAAGAGCAGCAATAAAATAGGATAGATGATCAATACAGGAATTAATACGTCCCAACCTAGGACCGGTTCTGAAACATCCCGATAGATCGAATCTGTTTGAAGTGCCGTCCAATCGGCAGTTACAAGCAAAGCGCCAATAAGGTTATTTGCAGCATGAAAGCCCAGTGCCAGTTCCAAACCTTCATCCATTAAGGTAATAATTCCCAGAAAAAAACCTGTGCCGATATAATATACCATTATGCCATACCCAAGTTTTTCAACTTCGGGATTTCCCAAATGCATACTGCCAAACAATATCGAGGTTATTATTAACGGGACCCATCTGTTTTTCACAAGCACCCCGAGACCTTGCATCATATGACCACGAAACAAATATTCCTCGAAACTGGTCTGCAGGGGAAGCAATAATACCCCGATGATCAAGAGAATTGTAAAAGGTAGCGGCCTAAAATTTAACACAAAGTCTTCCGGAGCTACATAAACGGATACTCCGGTTAGTACTACGGTAATACCACCCCAAACAAGAAATGCGAACCAAATGCGCTTCCAATCGATCTTACTTCTACTGGTCGTTAAGGAGGTTATTGACTGCGAATGCACCAGTTTTGTCCATCCAAGCACAATAAACAAGCCAATTGCCAAGGGCGCAACAGCAAGCACGAGCACGGTGTTCGCCCCCAAAGATTCAACCAACTGTTGCATCGTATCTTCTACCCCAACAGGAGAAAATAGTATTGCAATATAATTCAGCACCATAAGGCCTATAAAACCTGTTGGTAGAATAAAATACTTCCACAACTTAAAATCACCTTTGTAAGCTTGTTCTATGTACATATTTCTTGAATCAAATCGGAAGCCCATTCTTTGTTCTTCCTACTATATAACTTACCTGCCTCGACCGAAAGCGGGCTTTCAAAATTATTCGTATACAAACCACCGGTACCCAGACCTTGTGGCATCGAATTCCCCAAAGTATAGGTCCATCGCGCAATTGCGTTCAAACCTATATTGCTTTCCAAGGCACTGGTAACCCACCATCCTACTCCCAATTTGTCAGCAATTCGTATCCATTCCAAACTTCCCTTATAACCTCCGACAAGACTGGGTTTTAGAATAATGAACTGTGGTTGTATCGTTTGTAGCAAGTTTTCCTTTTCTGTTACACCTGAAACACCGATTAATTCCTCATCCAGGGCTATGGGCAAGGGAGATTCAGCACATAGCGCTTTCATTAACAAAGGGTTTCCTTGTTTTATAGGTTGTTCTATTGAATGTAACCGAAAGTCTGCCAATACCTGTAACTTTTTGAGTGCTTCTGCGGGTTTAAACGCCCCGTTGGCGTCTACCCGTAGCGCTATTTCATCAGGGGTGTATTTTTTTCGAATTGAGGCTAAGAGTGCAATTTCGGTATCAAAATCGATCGCCCCGATTTTCATCTTAATACAATTGAAACCTGTGGCCAATTTTTCTGTTATCTGATCGTGCATGAACGCTTCTTCCCCCATCCATATCAATCCGTTGATATGGATGGGCTTTTCATTTTTGGAAAAATCGGAAGGGAAAAAATCGAAAGGATGTACTGCGTTTATCGACAAAAATGCTTGTTCTACCCCAAATTGTATACTAGGAAAATCAATCAATGCGTTCCAAAGTTCATCTTTCCCTAGGTGAATATGATTGCAGGTCCATTGCAATTTCGATTCGTATTCGGGAACATCATCTACACTTAACCCTTTTAAAAGTCCACATTCGCCAAGCCCGTAACGCCCTTTATCTTCCAATACTAGGAACCAAGTTTCTTTTTGCCTAAGAATTCCTCTCGATGTGCCGCTTGGGCGCTTAAAATCGAGTATATATTTTTTATAACGTGCCTGCATCTGTTCGTTTCAAATTTAACCATATTTTTAGGTATAAAAATGAACTAATGGCATCAATTAAAAACAAAACCGTTTGGATTACCGGAGCTTCGTCCGGTATAGGCGCCTCATTGGCTTATGAATTAAGTAAAAAGCACTGCAGACTAATTCTTTCTGCCAGAAACGAGGCCGCTTTGGAGCGCGTAAAAAGTCAGTGCCAATATCCTGAAAAAATAATAACACTACCACTAGACCTCAATGATTTTCGCAGTATGGCAAAAAAAGTTAGCGAGGCGATTTCTTTTTTTGGTTCTATAGATATGTTAATTGCAAATGCGGGTATTAGTCAACGCTCGCTTATAATTGATACCGATTTTGAAGTTTTCAAAAAACTGATGGATGTAAATTATTTGGGAACGGTAGCGCTGAGCAAGGCGATACTGCCTCACTTCGTGTCGAATGGTAAGGGGCATTTTGCAGTCGTGACCAGTTTAATGGGTAAGTTTGGATCGCCCTATAGATCTGGTTATTGCGGCGCAAAACATGCGCTGCACGGTTTTTTTGATGTACTGCGTATGGAGCACGAAAAAGATGGAATAGCTGTTACGATGATATGCCCAGGCTTTGTACAAACCGATGTTGCAAAAAATGCCTTAACGGCAGATGGCAGTAAACAAGGCAGCCAAGACAGTGCCACAGAAAATGGCCTTCCTGTAACCATATTTTCCAAGAAAATGATCAACGCTATTGAACAAAAGAAGTTTGAGGCCTACATCGGCAGAAAGGAACTGATAGGTATTTACCTAAAGCGATTTTTTCCACGGTTGCTACACAAAACGGTGCTCAAAAGTACGGTGCGGTAATTTTACTTAAAATTGAACCAAAAACGAACACCATCAGTTGCATTATCCACATTCAGTTTGGTCTGCAATTGGTTCGCCAAACGGTTCATGAGCCGAATACCCATTGAAGAATTCGTACGTTCTTCGGTATCTTCTGGTAAGCCTACCCCATTGTCCGTATACTCAAAAAAGCCTTCCTGCTCTCCTAGTTTGCGAAGGTGGATATATATTTTTCCGTTTTCATCATCTGTCGGAAAAGCGTACTTAAAAGAATTTGAAACCAGTTCATTTAAAATAAGTCCAAACGGAATTGCCCGGTCAATATCCAATTCTACGCCTTCAGCATCTACTGTAATATTGATATTGTGGCCTCCTTTTTTGTAGACCGACTGTACACTATTGATCAAACTTTCGATATACCCTTGCATTTCAATTACCGAAAGGTCTTCATTCTGATAGAGCTTTTGGTGAATCAATGCCATTGCCTTTACACGGCTTTTGCCTTCTTCCAAAGCTTCGATAGCCGCTTTACTTCGCGTATTTTTGGTTTGCAAACTCAATAGACTCGATACCATTTGAAGGTTGTTCTTAACCCTATGGTGAATTTCTTTTAGCAATGAGTCTTTTTCAATTAATGAATTTTCAATGATATGCTTTTGCTCTGCGATCAAACGTTGGTTTTTAATACTCTTTAAATAGGCGTATACCAAGCCGGCAAAACCCAAAAGTGTAAAAACCAAAGAAATAAAGAATAGGTTATTACGCTCATCAAGGGCAATTAAGTCTACTTTTGATTTTTCCAACTCCTGCCTGTTTTGTTGAAGCATCAACAATGCATTGTTTTTATCTTCGCCAACAATTGTGGCCAGTTGCTGTATTCTTAGTTGAGATTCATTCTTTTTCAAGGAATCTGCTATTCGAATATTCTTCATTAAATACTCACTCGAATTTTTATAATCCGCTGTTTTATCGTAAAAAGTTGCGTACAACTGATTTTTCTTTATAATATTCTCTGTCTTAAACGGTTTGAAATCGCTACCTAAATAATCCGTAGCTTTTTCAAAATCCCCGATCTGTAAATAACATTCCGCAATGGCCAAATTGTTTTCGACCAAATCTGAGGAGAATTTACCGGTATTATATTCTTTTATTACCTTAATACTTTCTTCAAGTTTCGGTAGTGCGGCCTCAAACTCATCTAATATCACCAAGGACTTTCCAATATTGCCCTCAATTATTCCACTTAACAGATGAGCATCATTTGTTTGTTTTTCAGTACGGTTTTTGGTTATTTCATTTAAAAAGAGATTTATAAAAGCTTTTGCCTTATTATACTGGGAAACGGCAGCAGTGGATTTATCCATTCTAAGAAAATCACCTACATTGTTATAGAAAACTGCTTGACCATAATAATCAGACTCTTCCACTTTCTTTTTTTCCTCTAAAAAGTAATCATCTCTTGCCTTTATGTAAAAGCCAAGATTTGCATAGATATCATAAAATGAAATATTCTCGGTCAACCCTAGCTCCCTCTTTTCCTTTCTAATATCAATTTGCTCTGCATAAAATTGGAGTTTTTCATAACTAACATCCATTAAATTCAATAATATAGACTTCCTTTTCAAATCAAGTTTGTCTTTATACTTACCTATATCCTTGGCAATAGTTATACTTCTGTGATAATCCCCTAAATCATGATACACATGGGATTGCATAAGCATATAGTCTAAAATCGCAATAGAGTCTTTTTGTTTTTTAGAATCGTTTAAGTAGATATTTACCTCATCTAACCAGTCATATGCCGAATCCTCGCGATAGCGATTTGGGGTATTGAAGAAAAAATCCAACCTATTTTCAGATTTCTCTTGTTTTTTAAAAGTCTCAAAGGTATTGTGCCCTGCCGGTCCTGTTTGTTGCCCAACAACAAACCCCACGAAAGCAAGGGTAAAGCAAAAAGCGCAGAGAAGCGTATTCCGTGAACTATTCATAATGGTTCTAAAGGCCGCTGTATTTTACTTTGGCGTGTATTAGTTTGGTTTTTTACTGAGAGTGCAAAGGTTTATAAATTTCGATTACCATCCTACTTTAAACAAACAATGTACCCCTGCTTCAAAAATATCGTATTTAAAGCAATTCGTTTTAATATTGTTGTGTAACGACCTTTTTTTGTGGTCAAGTATTTAAAAATACCAAATGTCTATATTGCACCTATCTCAAGATCACTATTTGCATAAGCCCAAAAAAACAAGCCAGCGCCACGTTTTCTCTTTCGTTACTTTTAATACATAAAAAACGAATAAATTTGACAAGATTACATTTCAATTATTTAAAAATCAAATGGTTAAAACTAAAAAGAGTCCTAACGTTTCGGTCAGGACTCTTTTACGAGAACACTATATGAAAATGAAAAATTATTTACACTTTTAGAATGTAATAGCTGTTTCAGTATTACAGGACAAACATACATCAGAGGTTCGATTTAAAAAAAACATTGTTGTGAACTGGTCAAAAATTGTGGTGAGCATATAGGTTTTTGAGGGTAGCGCAAAAAAAAAGCACCCCAATTGGGTGCTTTTTTTACGTTTTTGATTTTGTTACGAGTTCATTGAAGAGATAATAAATTCCTTAAACTCCTTGGAAATAGGAATCAAGTTATTGTTGATCATGATATCTTTTGAATTGATTGCATCAATATGATCTACATTCACGATGTACGACTTATGGGCTCGGTAAAATTTGTTTTTTGGTAATTTTTCAAGATAGTCCTTTAAAGGAGAGCGTACTAAGAACTTTTTATCTACTGTGTTCACCTCTAAATACACATTATCCGCTTTGATAAACTGAATATCACCAAACTGAATCCGGTAATAGAGGTGCTGTTTTTTAACGAAGATTGAGTCTTTCAAAACAGAGTTGGAGACGGCGATATCTTCTTCTTGGAGTGTTTCTCCCCCTGCACTCTTATCAGAGCGAATAAAATTAGAAAGCGCAATTTCGATTGAAGTATACAAATCCTGTTGCTCAAATGGTTTTACCAAATAACCATTTGGTTTGACCGTTTTGGCATTTTCAACTGTTGCACGATCCGAATTCGAGGTTACAAAAATAAACGGAATATCGTAATGCTCTCGAATATGCTTTCCTAAATCAATGCCGGTTTTATCTGATGCCAGAATAATATCGATCAACACTAAATCAACTTGCTGGGTTTTTAAAACTTCTTCGGCCTGCTCATAAACAATTACATTGTCTACAATCTCGTAGCCAATTTCTTCAAGCATCGATTGCATGTCATCAGCGATGATCACATTGTCTTCAACGATTAGTATTTTAATAGCTTGTTCCAAGGTAGGTAGGGTTTTTGGTGGTTTTCAAAATTACAAAATTTTATAATAACTAATGAACATCAGTACGGCTAACAAAAAAGTACTTAACGCTAACTTCTTTAGCTCGGGATCGAACAGTGCCGGGGTTTTAGTCCGGTATACTTTGATCATATGAAACGCTATTGGTACAAACGCCAATAATGGTATATATTGTATCAAGGAACTTGCTGTAAGCACTATGAATGAAAACATGCAAAAAAAAGCGGCCCCAAGAAGTACATAGTGATATCGTTTTCCATTCGCAAAACCCATTTTTACAACCAATGTGTTTTTTTCAGCTTTTCTATCAGATTCAAAATCCCTTAAATTATTTAGGTTCAACACTCCTGCACTTAGGGTACCTATAGCAATTGCGGGCAGAAATGCTACGATGGTGATAAATTTCGTAAACAGGAACATTGATCCGACAACTGCAAGCAGACCAAAGAACAGAAAAACAAAAATATCTCCTAAACCTCTATAACCGTATGCCGATGATCCCATAGTATACTTTATTGCCGCCCAAATACTTGCTATACCAAGCCCTAAGAACAGTAAGGACAACCCTATATTTTCGGCTCCAAAAGCCAAGAAAACAACTGCTACAACCAGTAGGACACAAATAAAAATAGAAATAAAGATGCCCCTCTTTAATTCTTTTCGACCAAGAATACCACTCTGCAATGCACGTTTTGGTCCTACCCTATCGTCATTATCGGTTCCCTTAACACCATCACCATAATCATTGGCAAAATTGGAGGTAATCTGAAATCCGATAGTCGTTAACAAAGCAAGAATAAAAATTAGTACATCACTTTTTCCATAAAAATTAGCCAAGGTCGTACCCATCACTATCCCTGAAATTGACAATGGGAGGGTTCGCAACCTAGCTGCATTGAGCCAAGCTTTTATCTTAGTCACACTAAAATGGATCTTCTATTTGAACTCTTTTACCGTCTTGGTACGAAGCTACAAAGGCATCTCGGAAACCAAGATCCACCAACTGTTTTCTAAAAAGTTGCGCTTCTTGCAAGGTTTCAAAATTGCCAAGAGAGTACGAGTAGAATGGATTGGTCTTAACAAATAAAGTATTTGTTAATGCTTCTGAGGCCAAAGTAACGTTGTTTTCAACAAAGGACTTCACTTGTACCGAGTATATTTTTTCTTTTTCCAAGAACTCTTTTGCAAGGTAAAATTCCTTCACCAGGCTTAGCTCTTCGTTTTGTACTTTAAGATTGTCGATCCGTGCCTTTACAGCGTCGAGACTATCCAAAGAAACCAATAAATTATTTTGTTGCTCAAAACTACTTGAACTACTAAGGCCCGCAGTAAAAGAAGTAATGGCCAGTGTTCCAATCAAAAAAATAGCAGTAATTCCTGCAAGTACGTTTCGTTGTATTTTGCTACGTTTTAGCTCTTTGTTCTTAAATTTTATCTGATCTAGTAGGCGCTCGTTGATTATTTGAGCCTTGTCAATGTCTTTGTGTAGTTCTAGTAAATCACTTTCTTCTATAAAGGGCATGTGCTATTGAGTTTTAGGGGGACTTGACTCGATAAAGTTAACCAAATCTCATTCAGCGGAACAAAATAAATCAACCAATTGTTGCAAAAATAGATTTTTTAGTGGTATACACATAAAAAACCGTTGTTAAAATAGTTTATTTAATTGATATTCATCTTATTACCCAAGTCTTTTTTTTAAATACGATAAATACCATCTCCCTTTATTTCAATTTTTCGGGCCTTATAGAGGGTTCCAATTCCTTTTTTGAATGTTTTTTTACTCATTTCAAGTTCCCTAACAATTTCTTTTGGGTCTGATTTGTCGTGGAGCGGAAGAAAACCGCCATGCGCCACTAAGACCTCATAAATTTTCTCGGCTGTAGGCTCTAACACCTCTGTACCCAGCGGTTGTAAGGAAACATCTATCTTATTATCGGGTCGAATATGTTTTATGTATCCTTTCATTGTGGCACCCACACCCATTTTTTTAAAAATTTCGTTGGAAAAAACCAAGCCTTTGTGAAGGTTGTCAATGATTACCTCCCAACCTAAATCTGTCAAGCGGGTCACCAAAAGGTCTACTTCTTGGCCCTCCTTTACGGTAATTTCTTTTGCGTCTAAAAATTTATCAATCTTATTTGAACCCACCAGACGAAAGGAAAGTTCATCCATATAACAATGCACCACATACCATTGGCCTTCTTTCATCTTATCCCTTTGTTCCCGAAAGGGAACTAATAAGTGCTTTTCCAAACCCCAATCTAAAAAAGCGCCGATCTTGTTTACTTCTACTACCTTTAAAAATCCAAAAGCATTTCTTTTTACAAAAGGTTTAAGACTTGTAGCAACCGGGCGTTCCTCATGATCTAAATAACAAAAGACCGTGAGCTTGTCCCCTATTTCATAGGTAGCGGGCACATATTTATTGGGCAGTAAAATTTCAACACCGGTAGGACTCTGTAAAAATAATCCAACACTAGTGTTTCTTACTATTTCGAGCGTATTGTAATTTCCCAGTTCTATCATAGCACAAAAGTAAGTCTTAAATAAAATAGGTATGTCTATTCGGCCAGGTTTTTCATATTGAAACAGAAAATAGATCAGGCAAATATTCAGAAACTGTTTGAAAGTAAGTGTTTTAAAGTCTCAGTGTAGTTCGCTTCGATTCAAAAAAAAAGCCATTCAGTTAAGTGAATGGCTCTTACGTATTTGGTACTGTAAATTACTTGTTGTAAACAGCAGCTTTCTTGAAATGCTTGCATAACTGATAATAAATAACAGCTCTGTGCTTATTTCTGTTTGAAGTACCGTATTTTTCAACAACGCTCTTCACGGCGTCCATAAGTTCAGGACCGTCTTTCAATCCCAACTTCTTAACAAGGTAGTTGTTTTTAACAGTTTCCAATTCCTTCTCATCTGAACCAGATACTTTTGAAGCATCGATGTTGTAGATAGCAGGACCGAGGCCCACAGTAACTTTAGTCAATAAATCCATGTCGGCCGCTTCTCCAAATTTGTCTTTGATGTCAGCAGCGTACTTTACAATTAAATCATCTCTTTTACTCATAATAGTCAGTGTTCTATAAGTTAACGGTTAATAAAAACCGAAGATATAAAATCGAAGTAATCGAGCAAAATTTTATTATTCAATAATCTTGGCGTATTGATTTCCAACAACTTAGGGCGTTTACTCTGCTTATAAAAGTGAGCGAAAACGTTTTCGAGACCATTTTCATTGTCTACCGAATTGTATTCTACCCCATACATACGACATAAATGTATGGCATCCATGTCGTGTTTTGTTTCAAAAAAGCGCTCAAAATTAGGGCTGTTTTCCTTCCCAGGTAAAATTCTAAAGATACCGCCACCTTGATTATTGAATAGGATGATTCGAAAATCGTTTCTCATATAATTATTCCAAAGTGCATTACTGTCATAAAAGAAACTGAGATCTCCCGTAATCAAAACAGTTGGTACTTTGCTATATAAAGAAGCTCCTATCGCCGTAGACGTGCTCCCATCAATACCACTTGTTCCGCGGTTACAATACACTTTTAGCGAAGCGTCTAAATCAAAAAGTTGCGCGTACCGTACCGTTGAGCTATTGGCCAATTGCAGTTGATACCCTTTTGGAATGTGTTCGAAGGTTTTATAAAAGGCCTTCATATCTGAAAATGGGATACTTTTACTATATGCTTCCCGCCTGGCCTCATATCCTTTTCGAATGCGGTCCCAACTTGTAAAATAATTACTTTGTAAAGGTTTGGTCCTTACAAGCAATCCTTCCAGAAACTGATTCGGAGTGCTTTTAAAATGATGCGATAAACAGAAAAACGTGTCAAACGCCCGAAGAGCATCTACATGCCAATGATGGTCGGGCTTGAATTCGCGTAAAAAGGCCTTTATTTTTTTGGAAACAATCAAGCCTCCAAAGGTTAGCAACATGTTAGGTCTTAGACGTTCAAACCATTCACCAGCATCGGTCAGCTTCTCTATGGGAGCGATCAGACTATCAATGCTTGGGAAAAAATTGGGATTATGCAAGTTCGAAGTGGTCTCGGTCAATACAATAACAGATGGATCCTGCGCCAGTACGTCTAAAAATTGCTGATTCACGGTGTCGGGATAATTTACGCCCACCAACACCAACTTTTTAGCCGAACTGTTCCAAATAGCTGCATGCTCGGCATTGGCTATCGTTAACTTTGCGGCCATCTGACTTTTCGGCTTTTCAATAGGCGCTACGGACGGCACGCTTATCTTATCGTAAAGGGGTTCTTCAAAGGGAATGTTTACATGGGTAGGTAGCTTGGAATTCACTGCCATTTCAAAAGCATGCTGTAATTCCTTTTCGTTAAAGCTTTGTACTTGGTTTTGAACCGTATCCGCAGATGCCGTCTGCAGCCATTCGGGAGCATACCGAACGACCCGATCAGTAGCGTGTACCACATCTTGCTTTAGATGGGTTGAATAGCCAATATGCCTATGAAAAACATCATCTTGTCGAATGGTCTGGCCATCCCCCACATCAATCTTATATACGGGCCTATCGGCGGAAACAATGATGATAGGAATTTGACTGTAAAAAGCTTCCGCTACCGCAGCATAATAGTTCAACAAGGCGCTTCCAGAAGTACAGGTAACCACTACGGGTTCCTGTAATTGCTGTGCAATACCCAACGCGAAAAAACCTGCACACCGTTCATCAACAATACTATAGCATGAAAAATAAGGATCTTCGGAGAAGCCAATGGTTAAAGGGGCATTGCGGGAGCCAGGGGAGATTACAATATTCTTGACTCCGTATAATTTACAATACTGCACCAGTGTTTGGGCAGCGGGTATGCTAGAATAATTCATTGCTACAAAAATACAACGCAATGGCTTCTTAGCATAAATTTCACTTCAAAACTATGAATTATTCAACACCTGAAGCATCGTCCTACTTTTAGCAACGGTCTCTTCCCATTCTTTAATTGGGTCAGATGCTTCGGTAATTCCACCTCCAACATATACGAGAGCCTTCGCTCCTTTTAACTGCATACAACGGAGGTTTACATACAATTCAGTTGCAGATTTCACAGTCCTATACGCGTTGTTCTCTTGGTTTTTCCGGTTCGTGTTTCTTCTTTGCATTTGTTTAAAATTCAATTCTCCCAAATAGCCTGTATAAAACTCACGCTCGTAGTCCTCATTGCTCAAAATAAACTCCTTGGCCTGGTTTTTGGGTATCCCACAAACAGCAGGTGTAGGATGCAAGGCAGCAATAATAGGTTGCAAGCCCGTTTTGATACGCCCTGATAATTTTGTTCTAAGATGCCATAAGTTTCCCGCTCTCACGCTCTCCATTTCTTCAATTTGCAAGCCAATTACCTTCTCATTAAGCGCTTTCTTAATAAAATCAGTGACCATTTCCTGTTCTATGAGTTCTTTGTGGCCCCATTGAGGTTCTTGGTTTTCAACAAAAATTCGGGTGCCGGCCAAGGACATAGTTTTGAACTGCTTGTTTTCGGATTTCCATAAGATTTCGGGAGTGGCGCCTAGCCACGTGCCTACTTTTGGATGATGCCACCAATAACAAAAAGCATTTGTGTAGGTCTCCAATAACGATTGAAAAAGGTCGGCGGGCGATTTTTCACAAGCAATGGCGAAGCGTCTCGATAGTACCACTTTTCTGAGTCCGGTTCTTTTCATGACCCCTAACCCTTTTTGAACCAGTTTTACATGGCCTTCTTTCTGGGTATTATCTATCTCGGTTTGTGAACTAAACACCCAGGGTTTTGCGGCTATTGGTTCGTACGCTATTTCTAATTGCTCATCCGGTTTTAGAAGTATCGATGGTGTTTGACTGTCAAAAGGAGCAAATACAAATCCGGTTTCATTGAAATCGGTCAGATGGTTTAACTTCGCATCTTTTTGAAAAACCGCATGTACTTTTGTCCTTTTCGGTTTTCTGTAAATCACAAAAGGCAGTCCGTCATTTTTATGTTTTCCTACCTTTTCTAGCAGTTCGGATATCATATTACTTTTTAGGCAAGGAAATTGTAGTGAGTTTACAGGAAGAAATTAAATTGTCATCTGCATCCGTGATTTTGATATCCCATAATTGCGTGGTACGACCCTTATGCATAATGGTCGCTTTCGCAAAAATATACCCCTCTCGCACGCTTTTCACATGATTGGCGGCTATTTCGATACCGCGGACAAAAAAATTCTGTCCGTCCAAAAAAATGTAGGATGCAGTACTGCCAATACTTTCGGCCAATGCCACGGAGGCACCCCCATGCAACACACCATCTGGTTGGTGGACTCTCGGGTTTACGGGCATTTTACCGATCAGATAGTTTTCACCAACATCTATATATTCAATCTCCAAGGTTTCCATTAGGGTATTCTTGGTCGCCTCGTTGCATACCTTTAAAATTTTCTCTTTTAGCTCGCTCATCAGGTGTTTTTTGTAAAATTAGCAATAACATCTTCAAAAAAAGTATTTATATTTGATTTTATTTTAACGAACGTTCAATAAAATGCCCAAGATCAAAACATCAAAAGAAGAAGTACTTCAAAAAGTGGTCGAAACCATTCGTAAAAAGGGAATCGCCAACAGTAGCATGAGTGATTTGGCGAAGCAATGTGATATTCAAAAATCACATTTCTACTACTACTTCGATAGTAAAGACACTTTAATAAAAGAAGTCTTGGCGATGGTCAATAGCTACATGACCTACAATATGAACAAGGCATTGAATGATGAAAGCCTAAAAACCTCGGAAAAGCTGGAGCGTATCAATTCCCTCATTAAAAAATTGTTCCTGACCTATGATGGGGGCTGTGTCATGGCGAATACGGCATTGGAATCGGCACATGCCAATCCTAAGTACTTTGATGAGATCCGTCTTTTTTTTGAAAAATTCATTCATGGTCTTAAGTGTTTACTATTGGAAAATCATTCAGAACAACGTGCGCAATACTTGGCCGAGCAAATTGTTCAGGACATCGAGGGAGGAATCTTGCTCATGCGCGTTTATGGAGACCCAAAATACCTCCAGAATGCCATAGACCGAATGTCAAACCAAATTCTCTCAAAATGAAATTCCTATACCGTCTTATTAAAAAACCATTCTTTGGATCCTTTATGGTACAATGGAGAAATCCGTTAACTCCAGAGCAAAAAAAGGAATGGCATTCCTTTTCTTTTCATAGTGATTCAAAGGCAAAACTCAGTGGTTTGGTCGCCAAGGCAAAAACAAACGAAGTGAAGGGGGTTATCGTATTGGGGCACCCTATGGGAAAGGAAGCGAAGGGGTATTTTCTTAAAAATGGGTATACCGATCTGTTGCGCGACAATGGGTATCATGTGCTCGTATTTGATATCAACGGTTTTGGGGAAAGTACCGTAGGGAATTTTGACTATTTTGAAGATATACGTGCTGCGGGTTTTGAAGCTCAAAAACGCTATCCCAATTTGCCATTGGGGTATATGGGTATTTCCTTAGGAGGGCAATTCGCCACTATCGCCTTTGCCGAAGAACATCCGTTCGAGTTTGCCATTGTAGAGAGCGCCGCCAATACCTTGGAAGATTTTTGGGTGCACTATCCCATCGCATTTAGGCTTTTGAAATTGATCTATTTCTTGATGCCACGTTATCGGAAACGAATCCGGATGATCGATAGAATAACGGAAGCTCATGGATTAAAAAAACTGCTTTTGATTTATCTGGAGGAAGACGAAGTAATCCTAAAAGAGGCCGGACCTAATTTTAAAAGAGCTTCTCCCCTACCAACCGACTTGGTCATTTTCAAAAACGCCAAACATGCGCAACTATCAAAATCGGAAAACCGGGAAGCCTATTTTGAGCTTATTCTTGATTACTTTAATACCCATTCAAAAATCGCAACTTCATGAAACGCATAACGGTTCATACGGGAGATAACTATCCACTTGCGGTACATCATTTTGAACCTGCGGTGTCTAATGGGAAGACTGTGGTCATTGCACCCGGCGTAGGCATGCCACAACGCTTTTTTTTCAATTTCGCCGATTGGTTGGCCGCACAAGGTTGTGCTGCCTATACTTTTGATTATCGTGGAATCGCCCTTTCAAAACCGGCGGTTTTAAAAGGAATGAAAGCCTCTTATCGTGATTGGACTTTACATGACTTTACCGCTGTCACCAAGTACGTGAAAGAAACCCATTCAGAGGATCAATTGCTTTTTATTGGGCATAGTTTTGGTGGGAACAGCCTGGGTATGAGCACTGCCTTTGAATCCTATGAACGGTTCTTGACCATAGGGGCTCAATTTGGCTATTATCGAAATTTCCCTTTGAAAATGCAAGCCGTAATTTTAGGGGGCTTTGGCATACTGGCACCCGTGCTTACGACCACCATGGGTTATTTCCCTTCGAAATGGATCGGATTGGGAGAGCCTTTGCCCAGTCAAGTAATGCTCGATTGGGGGTACTTTCTTCTGAAGAAGAAATCAATGGTAGGTCTTGCGATGGAATATGAGAACAACCACTATCACAAATTAACACAGCCCATGCTGATCGTTAGTATAGATGATGATAACTTTGCCCCAAAGAAAGCGGTCGATATTTTGGCAGAAGAGGTTTTTGTAAACGCTGCAACCAAAAGAATGCACCTTATCCCCTCTGACTACGGCCTCAAAAAAATTGGCCACAATGATTTTTTTAGAAAAAGACATCAAGAACAACTTTGGCCAATTGTTGTAGATTGGTTTAACTTATAATTTATGGACGACCCTAATATCTATTTAAAACCCACTTTTTTTATTGATAGCGACCATCCTGAAATCATTTCGTATGCGCAATCAAAAACGGAAGGATGCACTAGCAATACGGAAAAAGTAATCGCACTCTTTCGAGCGGTACGGGATGGGTATTTCTACGACCCTTACCACTTAGACCTACGTCCGCAGACATTGAAGGCCAGCAATATGCTATCAAGGCGTTCGGCCTATTGCATTGAGAAAGCAGTGTTGCTCTGTGCGGTGTTGCGAGCGCTGCAAATACCGGCACGCTTAAACTTTGGCAATGTGAAAAATCATATCGCTGTAGAACGGATCGTTGCGATTCTAAAGACCGACGTATTGGTATTTCATGGATGTACCGAGGTGCTTTTAAATGGCAACTGGATCAAGATAACGCCAGCCTTCAACAAGTCGCTTTGTGAAAAGCTTGGAGTGCCTGTACTAGATTTCGATGGAATCAATGACGCCGTATTTCAACAGTACGGTAATGAAGGAGACGTTTTCATGGAGTACCTACACGATTATGGTAGTTTTGATGATATGCCCTACGGCAAGATGCTCAGCAGTTTAAAAGAGCACTACCCCCATATTCCGATTCCTGAAAATCTTGTTTTAAATTTAGCTTAAAGCCGCCCTATGAAATCAATCGAAAAACAAGTTGACTATTCCACTACCAATACCTATTCTACCTTAAACGAACTAACTAGCACCACCAAAAACGTCTGGGTCGTTTTACATGGCATCGGGTATTTGAGTCGTTATTTCCTTAAATATTTTGATGAGCTTCCCCCCGAAGAAAATTACATTATTGCGCCTCAGGCTCCCTCGAAATATTATTTAAATGGCGAATATCGTCATGTTGGCGCAAGCTGGCTCACCAAAGAAAATACAATGCCAGAAACTGAAAATGTGTATGCCTATTTAGATGCATTACTCGAAGCGGAGCAACTTCCAAAAGACAAGAACCTGTTCGTTTTTGGGTTCTCTCAAGGCGTTTCTATTGCCACGAGATGGGTGGCAAAGCGACAACTAGCCTGTCAGCAATTGGTTTTGTACGCGGGCGGTATGCCGAAAGAACTCACTCCCCAAGATTTTTCGTTTTTGGAAAAAAATGAAACAAAGGTTACCGTTATTGTAGGTGACAAGGATGAGTACCTAACGGCAGAACGTTTGCAAACGGTTTCGGAACATATTAAAAAATTGTTTCACAACAGGGCCAAGGAATTCATTTTTGATGGCAGGCATGAGGTAAAGAAAGAAATCATCAACCAGTTGGTATAACAACCAACAGCGGTACCCTCGAACTTGGTTTTACCGGCCCACAAGTTCTGTTGACCTTAAACACTTCAACTAACGTAACAAGTTAAAAAAATGAATTAACCCACCTATTCCTTTACCTCATCGAGCAGCTCGTAATAGGAGATTTTCCGTGTAGTATAGGTATTGTCCGGCTTAATAATCTGTTTTACCCAATTTCCAGAACCTTCTCCATCGAACTGGTGTACGTATTCGTTTAATACCGTTTGATCACCCCGAACGGTCTCGGTGGTGGATATAATACCATCTGCATTATAGGTATATGTCACTGTTGCTTCTGGAGCAAACTGCTTTGTTGTATCATCAAAAAAGAAATCGATTTTAGAAAGAATCTTCCCTTTGGCATCTAGAACTTCTTCCTTTGCCTGGTGCGGAACTCCATTTAAAAATTTTTTGGTCAATACCACCTGTTGTTTTTCCTTATTTTTCCCTTTTTTAAAAGATGTTCGAATAGATTTCTGCATCTCCCCATTCATCAGAT
This sequence comes from uncultured Flavobacteriaceae bacterium, assembly GCA_938020445.1. GTDB lineage: Bacteria > Bacteroidota > Bacteroidia > Flavobacteriales > Flavobacteriaceae > Pelagihabitans. The sequence goes on from CALIIC010000023.1 coordinate 23,390, forward strand.
AGTTTACCGTATTTTCATTGCGATATGTTTTATAACTTACCAGTGTTTCGTCAATACCGTCATCATTGGTTCTCACGATTTTAATCAATCGTTTATCGGCATCATACAAATACTCATATTGGTCTAGAAATTCTTTCTTGTATGATACGATTTTCTCTGTTACTTTTCGATTTTCAGTAGTATCAATGGTATAAAAGTTTGCAATGCTCGTCCCCTCATCAAAAACTTTGTCCCGGTAATTTTCAAGTCTCTTTTCTATCAACTCTCCATTCCCATATTTGTAGTAGGTAATGTCATAGTCATTATCGCTGTAACGCGTTACCGATTTGGTCAACAACCCTTTTTCATTAAAGGTGAAGTCCTCCTTGCCATAATTGGTACTTACCAAACAGTTTTTCACTGCGCCCTTTAAGTCAAAATCAGCGGTAGAAAAGACCTTAATTTCCTGCGATTGCAAGGAAAGCGGGCCCAATAGTACGACGAACAAAAAAAACGTAGTGTAATTTTTTTCCATAATGTAAAGTTACTTGATTTGTAAAAGACAAAACAATATTAGCACCAAATATAAAAAGGGGCAGTATGAACTGCCCCTTTCTGATATAAAGAAAAGATTAATTTATCGAATTACTTTACTTCTTCGAAATCTACATCTTCTACATTGTCACCCTCATTGGCACCTTCCGCAGTGGCAGGCTCTCCTTCTGGAGCCGCACCGCCCTGCGCTTCGGCCTGTGCCTTGTACATCTCCTCAGAGGCTTCTTTCCAAGCTTCGTTGATTTTATCCAATGCTGGTGTAATTACGGCCAAGTCTTTGGTCTCGTAGGCTTTTTTCAATTCTTCCAAAGCCTCTTCGATCGGTTTCTTCTTGTCTTCTGACAGTTTTTCGCCGAACTCTTTCAATTGCTTTTCAGTTTGAAAAATCATTCCGTCGGCCTCGTTCAGCTTATCAGCTGTTTCCTTTGCCTTCTTATCCGATTCTGCATTCGCCTCGGCCTCAGCTTTCATTTTTGCAATTTCTTCTTCAGTAAGACCGGAAGAAGCCTCGATACGAATATCCTGCGTCTTATTAGTAGCCTTATCCGTTGCAGAAACTTTGATAATTCCGTTTGCATCAATATCGAAGGTTACTTCAATCTGAGGGGTACCTCTTTGTGCAGGTGGAAGACCGTCTAGGTGAAAACGTCCTATGGTCTTGTTATCTGCTGCCATACTCCTCTCTCCTTGCAAAACGTGAATTTCAACAGAAGGCTGATTATCGGCCGCGGTAGAGAAAACTTGTGATTTTTTCGTAGGAATGGTCGTATTCGCCTCAATTAACTTGGTGAATACATTCCCCATTGTTTCGATACCAAGTGACAAAGGTGTTACATCTAAAAGCAACACATCTTTCACATCTCCGGTCAATACACCTCCTTGGATTGCGGCACCCACTGCAACCACCTCATCAGGATTCACTCCCTTTGAAGGTTTCTTGCCAAAAAACTTTTCTACCGCCTCTTGAACGGCAGGAATTCGTGTAGATCCTCCTACCAAAATAATCTCATCGATATCACTTTTTGAAAGTCCGGCAGATTTCAAAGCAGTCTCACATGGCTCAATGGTACGTTTTACCAAATCTTCGATCAATTGTTCGAATTTGGCTCGTGTCATAGTACGTACCAAGTGCTTTGGCCCTGTTGCGGTAGCCGTTACATATGGAAGGTTTATCTCGGTCTGCGCAGAAGAAGACAATTCTATCTTCGCCTTTTCCGCAGCTTCCCGTAAACGTTGCAATGCCATGGCATCATCCCGTAAATCTATATTTTCATCTTTTTTGAACTCTTCAGCCAACCAGTCGATGATTTTCTGATCCACATCGTCACCACCTAAATGTGTGTCCCCGTCTGTAGATAGTACTTCAAATACACCATCTCCCAATTCAAGAATCGAAACATCGTGTGTACCGCCACCAAAATCAAAAACAACTATCTTTTGATCGGTGTCTTTTTTATCCATTCCGTATGCCAAAGAAGCAGCGGTAGGTTCATTAATAATACGTTCAACCGTTAATCCCGCAATCTCTCCGGCCTCTTTCGTCGCCTGTCTTTGCGCATCGTTAAAATAAGCAGGAACTGTAATCACTGCTCTTGTAACATCTTGCCCCAAATAATCCTCAGCGGTTTTCTTCATTTTTTGAAGAATCATGGCAGATAGTTCCTGTGGGGTATACAAGCGTCCGTCAATATCTACTCTTGGCGTATTATTATCGCCTTTTACCACTTTATAAGGAACACGTTTTGCTTCCTTACTCGATTCTGAGTATTTGTTCCCCATGAATCGTTTGATTGAATAAATCGTCTTGGTAGGGTTGGTCACCGCCTGTCTCTTGGCAGGATCTCCTACTTTTATTTCGCCTCCTTCAACAAAAGCGATAACCGAAGGTGTAGTACGTTTTCCCTCTGCATTTGGAATTACTACCGGTTCGTTGCCTTCCATTACTGAAACGCAAGAATTGGTGGTACCCAAATCGATTCCTATAATTTTGCTCATTGTATCTGTTTTAAATATTAGTGCCTGTTTAAAGTCGAAAACATAAATGACAAACAATATGCCAAGACATAAAAACTGACAGGATGTCATTTTTAGGTGTGATTACATCGCCAGCGGTACCTATAATGGCAAGCCTGGTACAAATCAAAATCGTTCTTCCTTATAAAATCCGTATTTTTAATTGTCTTGGCAAACAGACCAAGAATTTTCTAACCAATACAAAAAAGATGGGATTAGGTGCATTTTCGGTAAGTCTGAGTGTCAAAGACCTGGCTACTTCCAAACAATTTTATGAAGACCTTGGTTTCGACGTATTCGCCGGCGCTATGGAGAGTAATTACCTTATTATGAAAAATAACAATGCCTTGATAGGGTTATTTCAAGGAATGTTCGAGAACAACATCTTGACATTTAATCCCGGTTGGGATGAAAACGCCCGTACTTTAGAGACCTTCGAGGATGTTCGCGCTATTCAAAAGAAGTTGAAAACCAAAGGGGTGCCTATCATCACCGAGGCAGATGAAAACACTTCGGGACCCGCTAGTTTTGTTATCTCGGATCCAGATGGAAACACGATTCTCATAGACCAGCATGTATAGCGTAGCCGTACTGCTATTCTGCCGGTGTAATCACTAAGCTTTTGAACTCCACCGGGCCATGGTCCCCTTGAATAAAAATAGGCCCAGGAGCGGCCTCATTATTGTCTATGGCCCCACCGGTCATCCCAGGGATATTCTGTTCGTTAATAATGGTAACTCCATTCGCGATAATCGTAACCCGTCTGCCCACTAAGGTAATATCGTAGGTCTGCCATTCTCCTGGTGCCTTGGCCGTCATTTCATTCGGTGTTAAAAAACCATAGATTCCCCCGAACAAAATGCTCGACGGGTCTAACCCCTTATTGTCAGCAATTTGCACCTCGTATCTTCCGCGTAAATAGAGCCCACTATTACTTCCTTTGGGGTATCTGAATTCTGCCTGCAATCGAAAATCAGAAAAAGTGGCATCAGAAATTAGGTTGACCCCAGAAGCAGGGCTTGTTAAAATGCCCTCTTTCACAACCCATTGGCTTTCCCCTTCCGTATGCCATCCATCCGTATTTTCACCATTGAAAAGTGCCATGGGCGTGCCCCAATTTACATTCTCCTTGTATTCCAATTTTGGAGCTCGCACTCCGGTCCAATCATAGGTTTTACCATCGGTATATCCCATTTTACCTTTTAAAGTTTCCCCTGTTAAGACACCCTCGAACGTCATATCGTCCGAACCCGGTTCCCATTGCGGTGGAATAGAAAAACTAAATTTCCCGTCGTTTACTTTGATTTCCGAAATAGGTCTTGCACTGCCAAAGGCATATACAAACCGCCCAATAAAAGTGCTTCTTCCCGAATGGGAAATCTCTAACCATGATGGCAGTTCCTTGCCCTCCTGTGAAATGGTCAAATTCCACCTTCCTTCTAGTGGGTTCGCTTCCTGAGCAACAACGGAAAAGCTAAATAAGCCAATTACTATAAAAAAAAGGGTTCCGAGTTTGGTACGGTTTAAAATCTGCATATGGTTCTATTAAAATGAAATTCTATTGCTATATCGTGTTTTGAAATCTTTCTATAACATCCGCCCTACCCTTCATCACAACCTGTTTTACGTCGTGTATCAATAAGGTATACGATTTTCCAGTCCTCCCCGTGTTTAACGAGTTGAAATGAGTTTACTCCACAATGATGAAATGCGTCGTTGAGTCTAAATTCATAAGGGGTCCAAGCATTTGCCATAGGGCCATCTATTTGAATCTCGAACGATTTCAATACTTCCTGAAATTTCGTAGTTTCAGGAATACTCACAATCGATTTGATAAACTTTCCAAAGGCTTCGGTGCGCACCATGACCTCTCCTGATGGGTCCTTTCCAATACTTTGTAAAACAATCCCCTCTGACACCACCTGTTTTATCAAAATCGAATCTTGTGAATGAAACCCTTCAAAAAAGGTCTCGATCGTTTTTTGAACTGCCTTTGTTTCGTCTTGCTGTGCAAATAGGACTGTACCAAAAAACAAACTTACTAATAATGTAAAAAGTCGCATACTTGGTGTTTTTCCAAAAATACATTAAAATTTAATACGCCTACGACAGTTTCTATGAGCAGTATTGGTACCGCTCCATTTGTCTTCGGACTTTGACTTTTAAAAATTAAGATATGGGACGAATCAAGATTTGTTTCACCTTTCCACTCCTTAAACAAATTGCTTACATTTATCCAAACTAAACAATACCGAATGTCAATTGCAAAAAAAGAGTACAAAAGAGTTACTGTAAAATCGCTGATTGAAATGAAAAAGAATGGAGAAAAAATCTCCATGTTGACAGCGTATGATTACTCGATGGCCAAAATTGTTGATTCAGCAAATGTTGACGTCATCTTGGTAGGCGACTCTGCCAGTAATGTTATGGCCGGGCACGAAACTACCTTGCCGATTACTTTAGATCAAATGATTTACCATGCCACTTCTGTCATCCGGGCAGTCAAAAGGGCCTTGGTAGTGGTCGATATTCCATTTGGAAGTTACCAAAGCGACCCAAAAGAAGCGTTGCGTTCGGCCATACGAATCATGAAAGAAAGTGGTGCTCACGCCGTGAAGCTAGAAGGTGGGGAAGAAATAAAAGAATCTGTAAAACGAATTTTGAATGCGGGGATACCCGTAATGGGGCATTTAGGACTTACCCCTCAATCTATTTATAAATTTGGAACGTATACGGTACGTGCAAAAGAAGAACAAGAGGCTAAGAAACTACTATCGGATGCAAAACTTCTGGAGAAGATAGGATGCTTTGGAATGGTACTTGAAAAAATACCCGCTTCCCTGACCAAAAAAGTATCGGAAAGTATACATATACCGACCATTGGTATCGGTGGTGGCAAACATGCCGACGGACAAGTTTTGGTGATTCATGATCTTCTGGGTATGACCCATGAATTTAATCCTCGTTTCCTAAGGCGTTATATGAACTTGTATGAAGATATGGGAAATGCTATTGCTTCCTATGTTTCAGATGTTAAAAGCAAGGATTTTCCCAGTGATGATGAACAGTATTGAGCAACACGAATTTTTCCATAAATAAAGTGATGAAAAACAACCTATTGGTAAGCCGCTTGGGCATCCTTTTATTGGTTTTGCTGAACATTGGATGCGATCAAATTTCAAAAGAGGTCGTGCGGAAAAAAGTGGTGCCGCGGGAATACATCCAGTTAGTTGAGGACCACTTTATTTTAACAAATGTGGAAAATACCGGGGCCATGTTGGGTTTTGGAGATGGCTTTCCTCCCATTATAAAGATTTTATTATTGCAATTGCTTCCGGTACTAGTATTGTTTATTTTACTTTTTAGAATTCTTCAAAAAACAAATTTGAACAAGTGGTTGGTAGTTGCCTTCGCCTTTGTAATCGGAGGCGGTATCGGAAATCTGATCGACCGCATAGCATACGGTTCGGTTACCGATTTCTTTCAAATTAAATTGGGTGTTTTTCGAACCGGCATTTTTAATATGGCCGACGTTTCCGTAACGACTGGGGTGCTGCTCTTGTTATTCCTTTCTTTGAAACATAAAAAACTCGCGTTTTAGTGACAGCCAAAACTCATTCTACACCTCAAAACCTACAGGTAATTTATGAAGACAACCATATCATTGTCATCAATAAGCGACCAGGTGATATCGTACAAGGTGATAAAACGGGCGACACCCCTTTAAACGAGGTTGTCAAGCACTTCCTGAAGAATAAATATAACAAGCCCGGAAATGTGTATCTGGGAGTGCCCCATAGGCTTGACAGACCTACTTCGGGCATAGTGGTCTTTGCCAAGACTTCAAAAGTGTTGCCCCGTTTGAACAAGTTGTTTGCAGAAAAATCTGCAAAAAAAACCTATTGGGCCGTCGTAAAAAATAGTCCCCCGAAAAAACAGGAAGAATTGAGCCATTGGCTAAAACGGAACCCCAAACAAAACAAATCATACGCCCATAGAAAGGAAGTCCCTGAAAGTAAACTAGCAATTCTCACCTATAAAGTAGTTAAAAAACTGACCAATTACCACTTGCTGGAAATAGACCTAAAAACAGGACGCCATCACCAAATACGAGCCCAACTACACGCTATTGGTTGCGCAATAAAAGGGGATTTAAAGTATGGCTTTGATCGCAGCAACAAAGATGGTAGTATTCATTTACATGCATACAAACTATCGTTCGTTCATCCTGTAAAAAAAGAGTCCTTGTTCTTAGAAGCACGCCCTCCCAAAGACCCTATATGGGATGCATGCTACTAAATTTCATACATTTAACACCCTAAACACTCAAGCATGTTAAAAAGAATAACACTGATCTCAATACTTGTTTTAGTAACTTCCTGTGGAGGTTATAACTCAATAGACACCTTTTACAACGCACATAAAAACGATGATCAAGTCACCGCGGTACGGGCTCCAAGGTTTATGTTAGCGCTCATAAGCAATATTTCTCCCGAAATGAAAGCACTCGTTGGGAATACGAAAGACCTTCGGTATATGCAGTTCCCTAGCACAACCCCGGCGAGAACGGAGTTTTTGAACAAGCAGATGAACGGTATTACCGGAAACTCCTTTATAGAGGTTTACCGTAAAAACGATGCCTCAAAAAGAAATGTGATTTCAATTCGAGAGCGCAAAAATACAGTAAAAGAAATCTTGATATATAACAATGATGCGGTAAAGGGTTCCTTCTTATATTTTAATGGAAATTTCGACCCTGTTAAGGTTAGGGAAATGGCTCAGAATGATGAGTTTCAGAAATTAGGCAATGGCCTGATCAATCAATTCAATTTACGCACTCCGGCAACCAATCAGCAGAAAAAGACCGATGATAATCAAGGAAAACGGTAGTTTTTTTGAAAGTTCGTTTTCTAACGATACGATCTGACGCTCTCTATTACGACGGATGTTAGAATCAAAAGGCCACCGAATACGGTTGACCATTCAGGTATTTCTGCCAAAAACAAGGCACCAAGTAAAATACCGTATACTGGTTGAATACTACTTATAATACTGATGGTGGTTATTGAAAAGTGTTTAAAGGTATTTATGAACATGGTATGCCCCAAGGCCGTGGTAATCAGTGCTACTCCTAGCAACCCCTTCCATTGTCCCGGTATCTCGGCTAAATCATACATAAAAAAAGCGGGGAGCAAAAGAACGGACACGATAATTAGCTGATATCCCATAAGCACCGAGCCCTGATAGTCGGTTACCTTCGTCTTCAAAATTAAATTCCGGACGGCATAACAGATTGCCGAAAAAATACCAAAGCCGATGGCTACAAAATAGGAGTTGTTCAAATTGGTTTCGGGAACCAAAAAATAAATGCCCACTAGAACCAACAACCCAAGTAGCAGGTGAATCTTTTGGAATTTTGTTTTCAAAAACAAGGGTTCTAGCAGTGCCGTCCATACGGGATAGGTAAAAAGCGAAAGCATTCCAATTGCAACATTCGACAATTGCAAGGCTTTGAAATAGGTGGTCCAATGCAAGCCCATCAAAAGTCCGGACAAAAGAATAGGGAGGATATCTCTTTTTTTTAAATGAAAGGAAAGTCCTTTCCATTTACAATAGAGCAACAGAAAAAACAAAGCCAACAATGCCCTAATTTCAATGCCCAACGACACGGGTAGCGCTATATACTTCCCAAACGGTCCGGAAGTGCCCAACAGGAGCATCACCAAATTTAGCTCTATAAAATTTCTACCATTAAATCTGGTCGTGGAAGTCGTCAATGCTTAGCGGGTATGGGACATGGCCTTTTCGCGAATGATTTGCGAAACCGGTTTATTTTCTAAATGGCTTTCGAGCCAAGAAATGATATCCAAGTAGAGGAAAGCACGCTTCTCATACGGATCATTTTCATATTTCTTTAACTGAGTATGTAATTTTTGGAACTCACCTTGCAGTTCATGAGGGTAAATATTCCCCAGGTTACGCAAGAACTTGATCATCTCTTTTTGAACATCGTGCAAGTCGTTCATTTTTAATAGAAATTTATAAGTGCTTTTTAATTGCACTTCGAGGTGGTAATCCATTCCCGCTTCATAGTGCGCGAACAGACTTAAAACCCTTGCAAAGCACATGAGGTCTTCCCTCATTTTCAAATTCTTGTTGTGAATGATCTTTTTAAGATAAATGATGCAATTCTTATGATCTCCGTTTCCAAAATAGAGGCAAGCAATTTTGTAGTACAGCACCATCACATGATGCGCATCAATGCGCCCTTCGTGCTTGTCTATCCCATACTCTACAATCTTCACCAAATACAGCCCTTTATTAAACGTACCCTCTAAAAAATGTAGATTTAGCTTGTTCGCATTTATATAAAGGAACGCCAAAGAAGCGATATTATCGTTTTTGGGAAAGCTTTTACTGGCGACCACGGTCTCTAAACGCTCCAAAGTCTTTCGAAATTGAGAACTGTACTTTACATAAAATAGCGATTCAAGTAGGTAGTGGTTTCCTTTGAGAAAAAATACCGGGTTTAAGTAAATCTGTTCTTGTTGTTCATAAAAAAGATCTACCCACTTACTTGCATATTTATAAGATGACAAAAAGTCTTGCATTAAAAAACTGTACCATAAATGTGCCTTGTACAACCATAATTTCTCTCGAAACCCCAAATCTTTCAACTGATAGCTCGGAAGGTGGCTATCAAAATATTCTTTTACCCGTTGGTGGTCGGCATCGCTTTGCACATAACCAACCTTTAACATAATTCCGTAAAGTTGTAACGATAGGTTAGAGAGTTTACTGGTAGTGACATTCAAAGCGGACAATTCTTTCGCCTGCACTGCCAATTCATCGGCCCTATGCGGAATACTGCGGGTGATAAATTGTGTTTCTATGATTTTCTCTAATTCTACAATTTCGTAAGCAATATTTTTCTCTTCATTTTCGATGGCGGTCCCTTTCGCCTTATCCAATATCTTAAGGCTTTGTTTGTACAGTCCTTTCTGATATAAGATAGTGGCAAAATCTAACTGTTCCCTGATCTGAACACGTATGTTTTGGTTTACAGGATTCAATCGGAGACTCACCAAAATTTGCTTATATAGATGTGCCTTTAAATTTGATAATTGGGCTTTTTTAACAATACCACTCTCCAAAATTGCCTTTTCATTGTATTTTTTTACTTTATCCAATAAATTAAAAAGTGCAAGGAACTTGGCGTCGGTATTTACCCCTAAACGCCCTACATACAGCTTAAACTGCCTCTTTTCAGACTTCGAAAGAGACTTTACCAGCACGAAAAGGGAATCTTTATGGGAATTTGTCATCGTAATAAAAAGTACTTAAGGAGCTATATTTCAAATAGTTAAATCACCTAAAAAGTAATTCAACGTTGTAACTATTTTTTTGTAATTTCGATTATTATATGCCTACGGATTATATTCGTTATGGGTACCTAAAACTACACAAATATAATGAGTAAAGATAAGGTAGATATTTTTGACACTACTCTCCGAGATGGGGAACAAGTACCAGGTTGTAAACTTGATACAGCGCAAAAACTAGTTATTGCCGAAAGACTAAATCATCTGGGGGTAGATATTATCGAAGCTGGTTTTCCTATTTCAAGTCCCGGAGATTTTAAGTCTGTGAACGAAATAGCCAAATTGGTAAAAGACGTTACTGTTTGCGGTCTTACCAGGGCCGTAAAAAAAGACATTTCTGTTGCCGCCGAGGCACTTAAACCTGCGAAGCACCCTAGAATTCATACAGGTATCGGTACTTCGGATTCCCATATACTGCACAAATTCAATTCTGACAAAGACAAAATAATCGAACGGGCCACCGCGGCGGTCAGTTATGCAAAAACCTTTGTTGAGGATGTGGAGTTTTTTGCGGAAGATGCAGGGCGTACCGATAATGAATTTCTAGCGAGGGTATGTGAAGCAGTCATTAAGGCCGGTGCCACGGTTTTAAATATTCCTGATACGACCGGCTATTGTCTTCCAGAGGAATACGGAGCGAAAATAAAATATCTGAAAGAGAATGTAACGGGAATTCACAAAGCAACACTTTCCTGCCACTGCCATAACGATTTAGGTTTGGCCACTGCCAATTCAATTGCCGGTGTCTCGAACGGAGCGCGCCAAATTGAATGTACCATCAATGGAATTGGTGAACGTGCAGGAAACACCTCCTTGGAAGAGGTTGTCATGATATTAAGACAACACCCTACATTGGGACTTGATACCAACATTAATAGCAAACTGTTGTTTGATACTAGTAAAATGGTATCACAAAAAATGGGCATGATCGTACAGCCCAATAAAGCAATTGTAGGAGCCAATGCTTTTGCCCACAGTTCTGGCATTCATCAAGATGGAGTCATAAAAAATAGGGAAACCTACGAAATTATAGACCCTGCCGAAGTAGGCGTAAATGAATCTTCCATTGTTCTAACTGCTAGAAGTGGTCGTGCCGCATTGGCCTACCGCGCAAAATTAGTTGGCTACGAGCTCACCAAATTACAACTCGATGAAGTATATCAAGAGTTCTTGAAATTTGCAGACCAGAAAAAAGAGGTCCTAGATGCCGATATACATGCGATTGTCGAGGGGTCTGATATAACTATTGAAATTGTATCGTAGATGCAACTTAAAATTGCACTTTTAGGCGGAGATGGTATTGGCCCGGAGATTGTGGCCGAATCTGTCAAATGCTTACAGGCGGTTGCCGAAACCTTCAATCATACATTCATTTTTTCAAAAGGAATAATGGGTGCGATAGCAATTGAAAAACACGGTACTCCCCTACCAAAAGAAACCCTAGACCTTTGTGCCAATTCGGATGTCACCCTTTCCGGCACGATCGGCACCTTGGAGTACGATAATAACCCAGATGCCAAAATAAGACCGGAACAAGGCTTGTTGCAATTGCGAAAGGAGCTTGGTTTGTTCGCAAATGTGAGACCTGTAAAGATGTTTCCCGAAATCATAAAACATTCTCCCCTTGGCAAGGATTTGGTGCGTGGCACTGATTTTGAAATTTATAGGGAACTTACAGGAGGTATTTACTACGGAGAAAAAAAGGTTAGCGAAGACGGCACATCCGCATCCGACCTTTGTTTGTACACGGAAAAGGAAATAAGTAGGATTGCACACCGTGCTTTTAAGGCGGCAAAAAGAAGACGTAAAAAACTTACTTTGGTAGATAAAGCCAATGTTTTGGAAACGTCCAGACTATGGCGAAGGGTCGTTAAAACTATTAGTACCAGTTACCCAGACGTAACACTTGAATGTCTTTATATTGACAATGCTGCGGTGCAATTACTCCTTAACCCTACCAGTTTTGATGTGTTATTGACCGATAATATGTTCGGGGATATTCTATCTGACCAAGGAAGTGTTATTATAGGGTCTACCGGATTGTTACCATCGGCTTCGATAGGGGAATACCATTGCATGTTCGAACCAGTACATGGATCATACCCGCAAGCGAAGGGAAAAAATATTGCCAACCCGGTAGCATCTATTTTGAGTACGGCACTCTTGCTTGAGCATTTTGGGCTCAAAGAAGAATCAAAAGCTGTTATAGCCTCGGTTCGAAAGTCGTTCAAGAAAAAGATATTAACTCCTGATATTTTAGGAAGCAGCAAATACGGCACTGATTATGTAGGGGATTTTATTGCCGATCACATCACCGATATTGATGACGATATGAATATGAACGATGAAAACATCGGTCTAGGAAAATCTACTATTATTTGACATTCTTATTCAGCTAAAAGCAACTGGACAAAAGTGTCGAATTCCTTTTTAAAAGCAGTGTGTTTCTCCCCGGTAGCTGGCCCATTAAACCCGGTATGGATTTTCCTAACAGCTCCCTTTTTATCAATAAATATGGTCGTGGGGTACGAGAGCACATGATTTAACATGGGTAGTTTTTCTTGTGCCTTTTCCTTATCAGATGTTCCATACTGTGCGAGTAATATGGGATAATCCACTCCGATACGATCCCGCATTCGTTGTATACTTTTAAAAGCACCTTCTTTGGTTTTTGCATACTCAAAAGCCAAGGCGACCACCTCTAAATCCTCCGTAGTATGATGCTTCATATAATCAAGATAAAATTTGGTTTCATCAAGGCAATTAGGACACCAGGTTCCCATAATTTGTACTAGTACTACCTTGTTTTTATAGCTGGCATCATCCAAGGATATTTGTGTTCCCTCCGAATTTGGGAACTTAAATGTAAAACGCTCATACCCTTCCTTTATAAACGTTAGCGAATCTGCACTTACCAATTCAAAATCCTTATTGCGTTTGGCCAAAAAGGGTTCCTTAAAATGGTTTCCGGAATAGAAAGTACCTTGCAAGCTGCTATCTGTCATTTTTGCCGCGAACAAAAAGGCATGGGCCCCATCGAATGCCGAAAGCTTCAGGGAATCACCATCTGCAATACCTTCCAAGTATCTGTAATCGCCCGTTGTGGTTCTAAAAGTTCCGGTCACCAGATTGCCTTTTTGAGAAAAAATGCCCTTGCCCTTGTAATGATCTTCAGTCCCAATACTAAAATCAGTCTCCCACACCCCCGAAATATCTGTATTTGGCGCAGCGGTTTTGTCAAATCTTTCTACTTCATTGTAATATGCCGAAAAGGGAACAATACGGTCCAAGCTTTCTTTAATAAATTGCCCATTCATAGTTTCCCCAGTAAAAGTACCTGCCATATATCCTTCAAAAACAGGAGTTCTTATCTTGATACTATCCCCTTCTATGGTAATTTCATCCACTAGAATCACCTCCTCGGCATTGTAAATCTCCATGGTATAATCACCCGTATCAGATTTCTCAAACTTAAAATTAAATGGTAATACCTGATCATCCATTACCGCTAATTCGGCTCTCCAAATCCCCGTATTTGGTGATTTTGTCTCTTTTGACCCACAAGCTGTCACCAACAATGTGACGATAACGGCAACGATTCGATTTTTCATTAACTATTATTTGATTCTAAAATCGAAATAACGACTAAAAACTTACAATAAAAAATTAAAAACAAAACAGAAGTATGGCTGTTGAATGTCTACGCGCATTGTTTTATCTTTACGCCCTTTAAAACCGACCGATGAATATTTCATATAACTGGCTAAAACAGTTTCTTAAAATAGAATGGGATTCCCAGAAAACAGGCGAACTATTGACCGACATAGGTCTCGAGGTCGAGGGCATCACCCCATTTGAGTCAGTGAAAGGCGGCCTGAAGGGCGTTGTTGTCGGGCATGTTCTAAGCTGCATAAAGCATCCCAATGCCGACAAATTAAAATTAACAAAAGTCGATATAGGTTTAGACGCTCCCTTGCAAATAGTCTGCGGGGCACCCAACGTCGCTGCAGGACAAAAGGTTCCCGTCGCCACAATAGGAACAACCCTCTATTCTGCAGAAGGTGAGGCTTGGACCATAAAAAAAGGTAAAATTAGAGGCGAAGAAAGTCATGGAATGATTTGCGCCGAAGATGAATTGGGCATTGGTGATAGCCATGACGGAATCTTAGTGTTAGACGATAGTCTTGCAGTGGGCACCCCTTGCTCAGCAGTTTTTGAAATTGAAAATGATGAAGTTTTTGAAATAGGCCTTACTCCTAACCGCGCCGATGCCATGAGCCATTTTGGTGTTGCTCGTGATCTGAGAGCCGGACTCATTCAAAGAGAAATTACAAAAGAGCTCATTACACCTTCTATTAGTCAGTTTAATGTTGACAACCGATCTCTTAGAATAGAGGTAGAAGTTGAAGAAAGTGCACTTGCCCCTAGGTATTGTGGTGTTACCCTGACCGATTTAATTGTACAACCCTCTCCAGATTGGTTAAAAAATAGATTGGCCGCTATTGGTATTACTCCAAAAAACAATTTGGTAGATGCTACCAACTATGTCTTACATGAATTGGGGCAGCCACTGCATGCATTTGATGCAGATCGCATTCATGGCGGTAAAATCATTGTAAAAAAGGCCAAAGCAGGCACTAAATTCATGACCCTCGACGGAGAAGAGCGAGAACTGCACGAGGATGACCTTATGATCTGTGATGCCGAAAAGCCAATGTGTATAGCCGGGGTCTTCGGAGGAATTAATACAGGAGTTACAGAAAATACCAAATCGATCTTTTTGGAAAGTGCCTATTTCAATCCCGTTTCGATCCGAAAAACGGCCAAAAGACATGGCCTGAACACCGATGCTTCCTTTCGCTTTGAAAGAGGTATCGATATTGAGCAGGTAGAATATGCCCTAAAGAGAGCGGCCTTGCTCATAAAAGAAATAGCCGGCGGGTATATTGCATCGGATATTGTAGATCAATACCCAAAACGAAAAGACCATCAACAAGTGTTTCTTTCGTTCGAAAAAGTGAATACTTTGATAGGACAGGAAATTCCAAAGGATACGATCAAATCCATTCTAGCATCCTTAGAAATAAAGGTGAAGAATGTCACCGAGACCGGCTTGGGACTTTCGATACCTTCTTACAGGGTTGATGTTCTGAGAGAGGTAGATGTTATCGAGGAAATTCTTCGTATTTACGGATATAACAATATTGCCTTCAAAGAAAAACTGACTGCTTCTATTGCACCTATTTCCAAGTTAGAAGATTATAAATTACAGACCGTCATAGGTAACCAGTTAGCATCCAATGGTTTCTTCGAAATTATGACCAACAGTCTTACTACTCCAAAATACGCCGAGAGTACTGCCGGAATCAATGTAGCGGAGGTTGTTAAAATGCTAAACCCTTTAAGCTTGGACCTGTCTGTTATGCGGCAGTCAATGCTATTCAATGCGCTAGAAACAGTTTCTTATAATGTAAATCGAAAAAAACAAAATTTAAAACTGTTCGAATTTGGAAAAACCTATCATCAAAAAGAACAAGGTCGGGAAGAGCACAAGCATTTGGCATTGGTTGTAACCGGAAAAAGACAGGAAGCAAGCTGGGCCGCTGCCGATACAAAATCTGACTTCTACTATTGCAAAACAGTAGTCGAGAACGTTTTAAGCAGATTGGGTATCACTTCATTAGATCAAAGGCCCACTGAATCTTCATTGCTTTCTGAGGGTATTGAGCTGGTATCGAATAAAAAAAGGGTTGCCAGCTTGGGAATAGTTGCCAAAGATATTTTGAAGAAGTTCGATTTGCGTCAAGAAGTACTTTTCGCAGATTTTGATTGGGATACCGTATTGACCATTGCCGGTAAAAAGGAAATCATTTTTCAGGACATCCCTAAATACCCAGAGGTAAAGAGAGATTTTGCATTGCTTTTAGACAAGCATATTCAGTTTAAAAAAGTGCATGATCTTGCATTACAGACAGAGCGGAAGCTACTGAAATCGGTCAACCTTTTTGATGTATATACCGGTAACAAGTTGCCCAAAGGGAAGAAATCGTATGCGGTGAGTTTTACCCTGCTTGATGAAAAACGCACACTTACCGACAAACAGATCGATAAGATCATGAGCAAAATTCAAAAGAAATACGAAGAAGAACTGAACGCCGAACTGCGCTAAAAAAGGCCTTACAGTTTTGCGGGCAGAATAACACTATCGATCTCGTGAATAACTCCATTGCGCTGATTTGAATCGGCGGTAGTTATTCTTGCAGTATTGCCGTTGCTATCAGTAAGCACGATATCTATACCACTCATCGTGGCTGTTAACTCATCTCCCTGCACGGTAGTAAATGTAGCCATCCCGTTGCCACGGCACATCGCCTTTAAAATTGTAGAAGCGGACAAGTTGCCCGCTACGATGTGATAGGTTAGCAATGAATGCAACTCTTTTTTATTTTCAGGGCGCAATAGTTTGGCAAGGCGCGCTTCCGACAGCTTATCAAATGCATTGTCTGATGGTGCAAAAACGGTAAAAGGCCCCTTACTCTTCAAAACCTCCTCTAAATCCGCAGCCTTCACTGCGGCTAATAGTGTTTGGTGATTTTCAGAATTTTCTGTGTTAGATATAATCGATTTTTCAGGATCCATGTGAACCTGATCAGTTTGGGCAACTACATTTGTGATTGTCAATACAAAAAGAAAGCACACAGCTAATACCGGACATTTCATAGGTTCTAGATTTGGGGTGATAAAATATAAAAAATCGATAAACGGCTAAATTCATCGGCAATATACACTCATATACGGCAAAGCCATGTTAAAGAAACGTGCGCTTCATAGAAATTAACATATTATTAACATTTTAGCAGTTTAGTACTTTAAAGGTAGCACCATAATTTCCTAACTTTGAGAAGCTAAAGAAAAAGAAATGAGGTTTACCAACACAAACATCGAGGAAAAACTTGAAAGGGAACGTGACAAAAATGGCAATGCCGTAGAGATACTAGCAGCTGTCCAAGCAATTCTACGGGACGTATCGCGAAATCAAGACCGTATTCAAAAGCGCATTGAAAATGGTACAACGGTAGTCGCGAATCAATTCGATTTTGACCTGTTACAAACTGAAAAGATTTACCATATTGATCAAATAAAAAATATTTGCATTGATTATCGCCTGCGTTTTTTAGATTCAAAATATTTTAAGGGAACCATTCCACAAGAAGCTTTTTCCAAAATCAATGAATTGGAAAAAAACCATAAAATCGAATTAAAAGGTTTTAAGGTGGTGGCGCCTTCCAAGTTGTTCAAACTTGATGACAAGGATGACCCTTTATTGTTTGCGCCTATTGGGAATAACTATTTTTACTTGATCCACAAATGGGGAAATGATCTTCATCCTTTAAGAAAGCTACTGGTATGGCCCTTTAAGAACATCATAAACCTGGCCTTGATCGTTCTGATAGTCAGCTATTGCTGCACTGCGTTAATCCCCTCTGGATTGTTTTCCAAAAACAACGCTAGTAGCGAGTTTTGGATTATCTTTTTCTTTATGTTCAAGAGCCTAGCTGCAGTTGTCATTTTTTATGGTTTTGCATTGGGAAAGAATTTTAACCCTGCTATTTGGAAAAGCAAGTATTTTAACGCCTAACGACCGTTTTGTTTGTATAAAAAAAAGGGACTTGATTTGTAATCAAGTCCCTTTTTTTAGGTCGTTTTCTTTATTTCCATATTATTTGACCACAATACTATGTGGAATACCATCTACATCTATATTGTCTATAACGGCTGGTTCCGCACCGGTACGTATGCGAAGTAATCCTCCCTTTTGAGCCCCTTTCTTCTTATAGCCGATAAGCATATAATCATTTTTGATATCAAAATCAACCATCGTAGTGGTCTCTATCTCGTACTCCAAGTCTCTTTGTGCCTCGGTAAGAAAGTTTTCATAAGCATACAAGATCACCAAATTTTCTCCAAAATCATAAATGGCCGGAACAATTGGGTAAATACTATTCTCGCCAGGAGTTGTTTCATAGTACATTCTACCAGTATCATCAAAATTATTCGAATTTGCATTCGTAAACTTGGGTTCAATACCTTCTTGATATTGTACATATTGCAATGAAAGCGTTTGGCTGTTCATTAAGGTGTGCAGCTCGTCATAACTCACGATCAGGTTTTGATCCGTATTTTTAATGAGTTTATGTGCATTAAAGCCCAAATTCATTTCAATAATCATCGTATCGTTGGACGCGTCCATGACTACTATGAAATTCTCATTGGTTACCGCTTCATCCAATGTTAAAATAAACAGTCTATTGTTTGTAAAGACAAGATCGCTCGGTTTTTTACTAACTGAAACATCTACAAAGGTATTTTCCGATGCTTTCAAATCGACTACTCGAATAAAATAGTCATCATTTGCCATCCCATTCTCCACACCGTAGGCTATATACACTTTTTCATTCGAATGTGCGATCGCATAGGCTGTAAGGTCGCAATCATCCAAGTCATCGAAAAGCACAACAGCGCTGGAGCTGTCATCATTAAAATCATATTTTAAGATTTCTCCAGAACAGCTTCCTTTCTTCTGATAAAAACTAAAAACAGTTCCATCTTTATAAACCAATTCGGGAGTGCCAATGGTCTCAAATTTACTATCTGCTGGATTGAAAGTGACTAGTTCCGCGTTGGCATTCAAAAGGGTACTCTTGAATGTTGAACCTGTTTCCAATAATAACGTATAATCGGCATCCGCATCGGGGTTGGTCGTACCGCCGCCATCACCATCTTCTTCTGATGTACTACACGAAAATAATAGGCATACCAAAAGCAAGCTAAAAAGATTGTAGGTTTTCATAATGTAAGAATTTGGGTTCTACAAGTCAAACCGAAACCGCGTACATTTTCTTTCGCAGCTCCTTAATAGTCTTTTCTGACATATATTCATCGAACGTTAAATGTCTGTCAATATTGCCTTTAGGAGTCAATTCTATTACTCTATCCGCCACAGTCTGTGCGAATTCGTGGTCATGGGTTGTAAAGAGAACGGTACCCTTGAAGTTCTTTAAGGAGTTGTTGAAAGCAGTAATACTTTCCAGATCCAGGTGGTTGGTCGGCTCATCCAACATCAAAACATTCGCCCTAAGCATCATCATTCTGCTTAGCATGCAACGCACCTTTTCACCACCGGAAAGCACCGTACATTGCTTCAAGGCCTCTTCCCCGCTAAAAAGCATTTTCCCCAAGAATCCGCGAATGTATACTTCTTCTCGCTCTTCCTCGGTCTTGGCCCATTGTCGCAGCCAATCGACCAAATTGCTGTTTTGGTTGAAAAAACGTGAATTATCGGCCGGTAGATACGATTGTGAGGTTGTAATTCCCCATTGAAAATCACCTTTATCGGCCCTTCTATTCCCATTTACGATTTCATAAAAAGCGGTACTCGCACGTGAGTCTTTGGATATGATAGCGACCTTATCACCTTTGGCCAAATTGATATCTACATTCTGAAAAAGCAAATCCCCATCTTCAGAGGTGGCCGACAAACCATCTACATTCAATATTTGATCCCCGGCTTCCCGTTCACGATCAAAAATAATTGCAGGATACCGTCGGCTTGAAGGTTTAATATCTTCCACCTTTAGTTTGGAGAGCATCTTTTTTCTACTGGTCGCCTGTTTACTCTTCGCAACGTTTGCGCTAAAACGCATGATAAACTCCTGTAGTTCCTTTGCTTTGTCTTCTGCCTTCTTGTTTTGCTGCGCGCGCTGTCTCGCCGCCAACTGGCTACTTTCATACCAGAACGTATAGTTCCCGCTGAACAGGTTTATTTTACCAAAGTCAATATCCCCGATATGGGTACAGACGGAATCAAGAAAGTGACGGTCATGCGAAACAACGATTACAGTGTTCTCATAATCTCCTAAAAAATGCTCCAACCAGCTGATCGTCTCATAGTCAAGATCGTTGGTAGGCTCATCCATGATAAGTACATCGGGGTTTCCGAACAATGCTTGCGCCAACAACACCCGTACTTTTAGTTTGGAGTCAACATCGCCCATAGCAGTGTAATGCAACGATTCTGTTATTCCCAAATTTGAAAGCAAGGCAGCGGCATCACTATCGGCATTCCAACCGTTCATTTCTTCGAATTCTACCTGCAACTCCCCTATTTTATCCGCATTTTCATCCGTATAATCAGCATATAGTGCGTCAATCTCTTTTTTTATTTTAAAGAGGGGCTTATTCCCCATCACAACCGTTTCTAACACCGTTGATTCGTCATAGGAATTATGATCCTGTTCCAAAATAGACATTCGCTTACCAGGTTCTAGGTGCACATGGCCAGAGGTAGGATCTACCTGACCCGACATGATCTTTAAAAACGTAGATTTTCCGGCTCCATTGGCTCCGATTATCCCGTAACAATTGCCTTGGGTAAATGCTACATTCACTTCATCAAACAAAACTCTTTTCCCAAACTGAACGGACAAATTAGAAACCGACAACATATCTTCTGCTTTAAAATTTCGTGCAAAAATACGCAAATTACTTCCTTTAGCCAATAATCTATGCTTCTATCCCTTTTGTCTAAAAGAGATTTGATCGTTATAACTTTTAACGTGCCATTAACAGCATTGGGTCCTGTGCTTGCTTATTTTTACAATCTATCATAGATCTTCTTGTATGGATAAGAATTTACTTTATCTGTTTCTTTTTGTTTTGGCAGGTTGTAGTAAAGGAGAAAAAAAATCCCCCAATGTTTTTTTTGCAGGGGAGATCGTTAACCCCACTAGCAGTCATATTGTGCTGTATAAGGGTGATAAGGTTATTGATTCTGCCCTTTTAAATGAGCAGAATCGTTTCTCTTTTTCTTTTGACTCATTGCCACAAGGCCTGTATCATTTTAATCACACGCCAGAATACCAATATGTATATCTCCAAAAAGGAGATAGTATTATGGTGCGCCTAAATACGATAGATTTCGATGAATCGTTGGTATTCTCTGGTCGCGGGAGCGCCATTAGTAATTTTCTCTTGGAACTCTTTTTGGCGAGAGAAGATGAAATGCCCTTGATCAACAACTATTACAACTTAGAAGCCAGCGAATTTTTGAAAAGGGTAGATTCGCTCAAAAATAGGAAAGTAGCGCTGCTAAATGACCTTCAGGACGAGGGTGAAATCGTGGGAGACCAACTAAGGGTTGGAAAAGCAAGTATTGATTACACCTATTACACCTTCAAGGAAAAATACCCGTTTCGTCACAAAAAATTAGCCCATAGTGGCATAATGGAGAAGCTCCCCGAAGAGTTTTACGGGTATCGTAGCGATCTTGAATTCGGCGATGAGGAGTTAACTTATTTAAGACCTTATTACAATTTCATGTTGAACCATATTCAGAATTTGGCGTATATGAATTGCAATAAGAAATGCAAGGTAAAGGAGGAAATCGTTCGGAATCAACTGCACTTCAACCAACATAAACTTCATCTAATAGATAGCCTAATTACCGCCAAAGAACTAAAAGACAATTTGTATAGATATGTCGCTTTTGACTACTTGTTAAAGGTGCACGATAGTGAAGAGAACAATCGGATATTTATTGATGAGTTTCATAAGCTATCAAAGAATAACAAGCATCTTAATGAAATAGACAAGCTGTATAGTGGCATCGCAAGCATTCAGCCGAACAACGTAATCCCAGATGTATCAGTGACCAGTACGGCCGGGGATACACTTTCGCTTAGAGAAATTGCAAAAGATGGGAAAACGGTTTTCTACTTTTGGGCGGCAGATGAACGTAGACATTTTGAAAATATCACAAAACGAATTGCGATTCTTACCAAGCAAAAACCTGAGTATAAGTATGTGGGCATCAATATGAGAACGAGCGAAATGCTTTGGAAGGGTATGGTAGAAGCAGCCGGTTTAGATAAAGACCTGCAATTTCGATCAACTGATTTTAAGACACTTACCGAGTCACTTATCATCTACCCACCCAACAAATGCGTTATCACGGAAGATACTTTGATAGTTGACGCTTTTTCGAATATATATGCATCTTTCTAAGGCATTGTAAAGACCTTATTCAAGACAGGACAGCATGTATAAAAGTAATTGAAGACACTTGGCTCCACAATGCGGTTTTCAGGTAAAACGTGTCATATCTAGCACAAAAAAAGTACGAACTTTCAAGAAATCCGTACTTTTCTAAAATACAAACGAATCAGCGGAAAAGCTGAGCCCTATTTAGTTTCCTTTCTTATAGTCTGCCAAAAACTTTGCAAGACCAATATCGGTCAACGGGTGTTTCAACAAGCCTTCGATTGCCGATAAAGGACCGGTCATGACATCTGCGCCTAATTTCGCACAGTCAATTACGTGCATGGTATGGCGTACAGAAGCCGCTAAAATTTGCGTATCAAAGCCGTAGTTATCATAAATCATTCTGATTTCTGCAATCAAGTTGAGCCCATCGGTGGAAATGTCATCTAACCGTCCAATAAAAGGTGATACGTATGTAGCACCTGCTTTTGCTGCCAACAACGCTTGGCCAGCAGAAAACACCAGCGTACAATTTGTGGCGATGCCCTTATCAGAAAAATACTTTAATGCCTTTACACCATCTTTGATCATAGGTACTTTCACTACAATCTGATCATGTAATTCGGCCAATTCTTCCCCTTCCTTTACCATTGCCTCGAAATCTGTTGAAATAACTTCCGCAGAAACGTCTCCCTCTACGATCGTACAGATGTCTACATAGTGCTTCAAGATATTATTTCTTCCGGTGATACCCTCTTTGGCCATTAGAGACGGATTGGTAGTTACCCCATCCAATACTCCCAATGCCTGGGCTTCTCTAATTTGATCTAAATTGGCAGTGTCTATAAAAAATTTCATTTGCTCTGGTTTATGAATTGATAAAAATGTACGTTTTCCACGACTATTTAACCGGAATATGTTCGCGGTTTAAAAGCCTCCGCAAAACTACAATTTATAATGGTTCAATAGCATTTTCTCAAAGAGTTTCTCTGGTAGTATTTTCTTTAAGAATACGGAGAGTTTCTGTGAAAAGGCCCCTACCCTATAATGCACTTTGGGCGCTCTGGTATTCAATAATCGATAGACCTTCTGTGCCACTTGTATAGGATCCTCCCCATCATCTACACTTTCATTGATCGCTTCCAATGTACGGCCGTATGTTTTTGCATAGGGCGACGTGCCATTGGCATCAACATGAAATCTGCCTGCCGCGATATTCGTTGCATAGGCCCCAGGCGCTAAGTTTGTAATATGCACCCCAAAATCTTTGGTTTCCATACGAATGGCTTCGGAAGCAATTTCAAGCGCCCCCTTCGAGGCCGAATATATACCCCTGAAAGGAAGCCCCATATAACCCGCAATAGAAGTAATATTGATGATAAGGCCTCCACCCTGTTTTCGCATTTGCGGTAACACGGCCTTCATCATATGAAGAGGGCCATGAAAGTTGATATCAAATGCATTTAAAATACTATCATGAGGTGTTTCTTCCAAAGGGCCTGTGATTCCAACTCCAGCGTTATTAATGAGCACATCAATGCGCCCTTCAAGCGCTATTAATTGATCAATGGCTCCCGAAATCGTATCGGTCTTCCGAACATCGAGTTCCAATAAAGGAAAAATCTCAAAATCGGGATACTGCGATAAATTTCGTGTGGTTCCGTAAACGCGCAGTTGCTTTGATTTTAGATAAATACCAATAGCCTTGCCGATTCCTGAAGACCCTCCTGTTATGAGTACTACTTTTTCTTGCATATGATTGCAAATTAACGAATAAAAAAGAGCAAGGAGAAGCGAAAGGCAAAGGAAGTAGTTCGCTCACTTTCGGGCATAAAAAAAGGCAAGCTACCTACATCGCACCGCTCAACCATATACCCTTGCTGCGTTCCCACCCTGGGGGATTCTACAGGAGCTGGTCGTGTAGGACTTGCCAGCTGCAAATATACAATCTTTTAAAACTTTTATTAAAATTTAATTGACGTTATTTCTTGGAGATTCTTTCTATTTGAATCCCAAAACAGTACCGAAAAAAACCGGGATTATCTTAAAAAGCTGATTATCAATTATCGATACCGAATCTTCTCTAGGGAATCTATTGAAAAAGACCGCAACATCCCTTATATGGTTTTATATTCTTGAAATTATAGACTAACTTGCCCGTTCGATACCCAATATGCTTTGGAAAACGTATCATTATGGGAAATAAAAAATAGTGCGATACCATGAATTTCTTAAAACAAGCAGCCCTTCTGTTGGTAAGCCTTGCCCTGTTTAATTGCGGGGATATGGACCGAAAAAAGGCCAAACTCTTTGATATAAAAATTGACAGCAAGGTCGTGCAACAAGATGCAGAAGTTGCCGTATCTATCAAAAACCCGGAAAGTAAAAGCATTACCAATGTGCGTTATTCAATAGATGGGGAGACGGTTCCTCTTTCCGATGGTAAAATAAAACTAAGCATCCAAAAGCTGGGCAACAAAACCTTGCAGGCAGAGGTGTCGTATGATGACACTTCTGTACTAGTAACAACCGCTATTCGCGTATTGGCTCCAAAGGCCCCGGAAGTATATACCTATGAAATCTTAAACGAATACCCGCATGACAATAGGGCCTATACACAAGGTCTTGAATTTCATGATGGGGTACTCTATGAGAGTACGGGTAAAAAAGACCGATCATCATTGCGCAAAACCAATTTCGAAACGGGAGAAGTACTGCAACAAGTTGACATGGATGGTACCGTGTTCGGAGAAGGAATTACCATTTTCAATGAGAAAATATTTATGCTCACTTGGCAAAGCAGAACAGGGTTTATCTACAATTTAAGCGACCTGAGCAAATTGGATAATTTTCAATATGGTGAAAGTAAAGAGGGATGGGGCCTAACTAATGATGGCCAGCGATTGATCAAGAGCGATGGGACTGAAAAAATTTGGTTTTTAAACCCTGAAACTTTGATTGAGGAAGGTTTTATACAAACGGTGACCAATAAATCGGTTTTTAGCAAGGCCAATGAACTGGAATACGTTGATGGTAAAATTTATGCGAATGTGTATCAACGTTCGGGAGTAATGATCATAGATGCCATCAGCGGCGCTATTGAAGGAGTCGTAAATTTCGGGGGAATCGATAAAAAAGTGACCAAACACGAAGGGTGGAGTGCCACGGAGAATGTGCTCAATGGCATAGCTTATCATCCCGAACGAAAAACATTTTTCGTAACCGGGAAGGATTGGGACAAAATGTTCGAAGTGAACATTCTTAAAAAACAATAATGGCCAACTTTGAAAAGCAGCTTGTTGTTGCAGAAGCTGACCTCGATGATCTTGATCATGTCAACAATGTTCGTTATGTACAGTGGATTCAGGATATTTCAAAAGAACATTGGCAAGCTTTAGCCTCTGAAGCGCTACAAAAACAAGTAGCTTGGGTGGTAATGCATCATGACATCACCTATAAGAGTGCAGCGAAACTAAACGATCTAATTGCTATCAAAACCTATATAGATGGCAGTAGGGGCGCCACCTCGGTTCGGGTCGTGGAAATATACAATGATAAAACAAAAACACTCTTGGTGCGTTCAATTACCGAGTGGTGTTTATTAAACGCTATTACCTTTAGGCCCATGCGTATTTCGGACGAAATTGCTAGAATTTTTCAAAAGGCCTAAATGGTGTTTTACCAAAAAAGAATGCGAAACGTGGGAATAAAAATACCTTCTTATTGCTACATACTATTGGTCTCAAGCCTTTTAGTGCTCTGGAGTTCCTGTAGAAAAGACTTTGACTTCGAACCTGCATCGGGAAACTTGGCCTTCTCTAAAGACACCGTTTTTCTCGACACTATTTTTTCGAATATAGGAAGTAGTACGTATGCTTTAAAAGTATATAATACAACAAGCACTGACATTGCCATTCCCAGCATACGACTGCGCGAGGGCACTGCCAGTGGGTATAGACTGAATGTAGATGGCGATGCCGGAAAAGAATTTTCGAATGTAGAACTGCTTGCAAAAGACAGCCTTTTTATATTTGTAGAGACCACCCTTAATATTTCCGATACCGGAGACGCCTCCTTCCTGTATACCGATGCCATACAGTTTAATAGTGGAGACAACCTACAAGAAGTGCAATTGGTTACCCTGGTACAGGATGCCGTTTTTATTTTTCCACCGACCAACGCTAGTGGTGAAAAAGAGACCTTGTTATTGGGGTTGGATGCCGATGGTGCCGAGATACGGGTAGAAGGGATTACGCTCAAAAACGACCAGCTGAATTTCACCAATGAAAAACCGTATGTGATCTATGGCTATGCGGCGGTTCCCGAAAATGCCACGTTGACAATGGCTCCGGGAACAAGGGTATATTTTCATGAAAATTCGGGTATTTGGGTGCAAGAAGGCGCGAGCCTATCGGTAAACGGGGCACTTAGCGAAGACCCCCTAGCCTTGGAAAACGAAATCATATTTGAAGGGGATCGCCTAGAACCTGAGTTTGATGATATCCCCGGACAATGGGGCACCATATGGTTATCAGAAGGTAGTACAAACAATCAAGTGAACCACCTTACTATAAAGAATGCTGCCATCGGCATATTGGTCGAGGGCATCTCGGATCCAGCATCCCCTACCCTAACCATTTCCAATTCACAAATCTACAACTCCGCTAGCGTGAACCTGTGGGCAAGAACAGCTGCGGTAGAAGGCAGCAACCTTGTTCTCGGGAATGCTGGGGCCATCTCCCTGTATTGCAATCTTGGCGGCAACTACACGTTTACCCATGCCACCATCGCCAACTACTGGTCAAAAAGTTTCCGCGGTGGGGAGGCGTTGCGCATCGATAATGTGGTTGATTTTCAAAATGGTCAAATACTAACCGGTAATCTTACCAAAGCAGATTTCACCAATTCCATCATTGATGGGAATAGCTTTATAGAGCTCGCATTGATCAGTAACAATAGCAATGATTTTTCCTTTTCATTTACCAATTGCCTTATTCAATTCAACGATGCAGCCGGAACGCTCGATGACGACCCGCTCTATGATTTTGAGAATAGTACTTTTTATAATAATATTTTTATCAATGAAAACACTGATTTTATTGATACTTCTGAAAACGTCTTCCAAATAGGCGAAAGTTCCGCGGCAAGGTCAAATGCCCAGCAAGCTGCTGCGGAATTGGTGCCAACCGATATTCTAGGAATTGATAGAACCACAGATCCCGCAGTGGGAGCCTACCAATACGCACCAGACAATTAAGTACTACTTCTAAAACTTAAGAAAGGCTTGCTTTGGATGCCACCGCTCTTATCACCAATCATCATTTTTTTAAACTCCAAAACGGACCGCTGGTTTTTAGCAAATGTTAAAAATCGTTAAAATGAGAGTATTTTCCTTCAAAACTGCTTGTTTTCAGTGTTTTACCAAAAAAAACCATAGTTTTTATAAGGTAAATCTATAGTCCAGTCTCGACCACTATCGCTAATTTGCGGTATACAAAACTATTCCCCAGTGGACTACAAATATCTGATAATCGATTCTGATGCTACTTCTAAGTTGCAGCTAATGCACTGCTTAGAGGAACATGATGATTTTGATTTTATCGGACTGTCGAAAAACAGCGGGGAAGGGCTCAACGCAATTCTCAAGTTTACTCCGGACATTGTTTTTATTAATTTAAATGAGCAAGCGCCCGATTATTTTCAAATGATTTCCGAATTGCACCAATACATTCAAGAGTTACCGATATTGATAGGTGTCTCAAAAAGCAAAGACCACGCCTACCAAGCCATTAAATGTAATTTCTTTGATTATTGGTTGATGCCCTATAATGAGTTTGACATTCGCAAGTCGTTGTTGAAACTTAAAAAACAAACACCAAAAGAAGCCGAACCGCAGACCTTATGCTTGCAATCGTATCGAGACTACCATTATGTAGATACCGATGATATACTATACCTACAGGCCGATAACAACGCCACCGACTTTGTTATGACCGATGGTTCCCGTATCAACGCCTATAAAACATTGAAGACCTTTGAACAACAATTGCCGAACAATTTCGTTAGAGTACATCAGAGTTACATATTGAATACAAAATATGTAGCGCGTATCAACTACGGTAAAGCGATCTGCAGTTTAAAGGGGCAAAAGCTACAGCTGCCCTTCTCCAAAACATATAAGGAGAATGTAGACGGACTCAAAAAAATATTATCAAAAAACACCATTTCTGCCATGAATTAACAAAATTCTAACAGAAAATGGTAGAATACTCGCAAAAGCACCTAGTTTACCAGAACATTTTTGAGAGGGTTGTTCCCCCGCGCCCTCTCATACTACTTTAGCACTGAAACTAATATGAACCCCCCGACTAAACGGATTAATCATGAAAAAGGTAGTAGCAATTTTAGCAGTAGTAGTAGTAAGTGTAGGATTTTATTCTTGTGAAAAAGACAACAGCGTCGAAGATACACAGGCGTTGTATGAAACATTGGAGACCTCAGCCTCAGACACTCATGAAGGTGATGGTAGCCGAGGAGGAAACTAAATAATTCCCAAAAATTGCATTCGATAGAAAGCCTCAAATCAAATTGATTTGGGGTTTTTTTTCTATCTTGTATTTAAATGAATAAAAGAGACCACCATATACTGTCCATAGTTTTCTTAGCTGTCTTCGTAATTACGGTAAGCTTAGTAAAAGGATGCGTCGATCCAGTTTCCCAAACAAGTGAACTATCATTAAACAATGGGAAAAATGATAGTATCCAAAAATGGATTAACTCGTCAAGTAACATCAAACTACCCATTGATAAAAGAGTTGCTTTTCTTGACCGATCCTATCAATTATCAAAAAAAATAAAAAATGACTCAATAAGAGTTGGATATCTATCCAAACTCTCCTTAGCGGCTGCAAATCTAAAAGATTCTTTAAAATTCCGAAAAATTAATAAAGAGACAATTGAACTAGCTCAGTTAATTCAGAAAAAAAACGTGGAGGCTGAAGCCAATTGGGATTTAGCCTTTTTTTTTAAACAAAATGCAATTCAAGATAGTGCTTATTATCACTATGCAAAAGCATATGACATTTATACTGAATTAAAAAATATAAAAAATGCCGGAAGAGTTTTGCTTAATATTGCAAAAGTACAAAAGGATGTAAAAGATTTTGTTGGAAGTGAAAGTAACGCAATTAAGGCTACAGAGGTACTTAAGCCCTTGGATGAATATGATTTGCTATATGAATGTTATAATCACCTAGGTATCGTTTCCATGGGACTTAAGGAATATGATGTCGCAATAAGAAATTATAACAAAGCTTCGGAATATTCCCAGAAGACAAAAAAAAATCGCTATTCCTCGATACAAAATAATATTGGAGTCGTATACCAGGAACAAGGTAAACACTACGAGGCTATGGAAATTTTCAAGAAAATTCTTGAAACTAAAGAACTTTTCGAAACAAACCCCAAATTTTATGCAATAACATTAGACAATTATGCATTTAATAAGTTTAAAACTGGTAACACTAAAAATGTAGAAAAAGATTTGCTAAAAGGCCTAAAACTCATGGACAGTTTAAACTATATTTCAGGAGTAGTAGGAAGCTACTATAGTCTTGCAGAGTATTATTTACAAAAAAAAGATTCTTCAAAATCATTAAGTGCAGCATTAAAATCAAAAGATTATGCCGAAAAAAGCACCAACAATTATCGTCTTTTACAAGTATTAGGATTATTGGTGCGGCTTGAACCAGAAAAAGCCGTTAACCATACCCAAACTTACATAAAACTAAACGACAGTTTACAACTGGAAGAACGAAAAATCAGAAACAAATTCGCCCGTATTCGTTTTGAAACCAACGAAACCTTGGAACAAAACAAGCTTTTGGCACGGCAAAAACAGCTCTGGGTGGGAATTGCCGCTACCTTATTATTATTGGCCTTTTCGGCCTTTATGATCATTGACCAGCGGGTAAAAAACCAGAAAGTGCGCTTTCAACGCGAGCAACAAGAAAGCAACGAGAAAATCTTCACCCTCCTATTGGCGCAAAAGCAAAAAGTAGAGGAAGGGAAAAAAATTGCCCAAAAACGGATCTCCGAAGAATTACACGATGGGGTGCAGGGACGAATACAGGGAGTACGTATGCTTTTATTGGGCTTAAACAAGCGTACAACCCCCGAAGCGATTGAGGAAAGAGGGGAAGCCATCAAAGAATTGATGGATATTCAAGAAGAAGTGCGCGTAATTTCCCACGAATTAAGTCATGCTGCTTACCAAAAAATACATAACTTTATCCAAAGTATTGAAGAATTACTACTGGGTGTTAAAAATAGTGCCGCCCTGGAGTATGCCTTCGAGTACGACGACGAGGTAGATTGGGACGGGCTTAGCAGCGATGTGAAGGTCAACTTGTATCGTATGGTACAGGAGAGCCTACAAAATTGTGTAAAGCATGCAAAGGCAAGCAAAGTATCCCTGAAATTCGCCGTGGAAAATAGAAATAATCTAAAGGTAGCCCTAGTAGATGATGGCAAAGGTTTTGTTGTCAAAAAAGGCAAAAAAGGCATTGGCCTTCGCAACATCACCTCGCGGATCGAAAAGATCGGCGGTACGTGGGATATTGAAAGTAGCCCAGGTAAAGGCACCAAGGTTTATTTCAATATTCCGATTCAGTCGTTAGCGCAACCAGAAACAGCATATCAGGAAACAGCACTGCAAGAAGTATAGTTTATAATGGATAAAGTAATTACAATTTTAGCGGTAGACGATCATAAAATGACCGCGCTCGGTTATAAATATATT
Source organism: uncultured Flavobacteriaceae bacterium (assembly GCA_938020445.1). Classification (GTDB taxonomy): domain Bacteria; phylum Bacteroidota; class Bacteroidia; order Flavobacteriales; family Flavobacteriaceae; genus Pelagihabitans. The sequence goes on from CALIIC010000023.1 coordinate 54,158, forward strand.
TTAGAGGATGCCGTATTCGAAGATTTTAAAGTACGTGTAGAGATTGGCAACGGCTATGACGAAGGGCAAAAAAAAATCGAAGCTTCTGCCAAAGGGATCCGGTATGATATTATACTTTTGGACATTCAATTGTTTCCTGCAGAAGCAAAAGACCCCCGAACGGGCCAAGACCTCGGAAAGCTCGCCCGCCAAGTTGTTCCCGAGAGCAAAGTGGTATTTATGTCCTCTTTCAGCGATAGTTATCGTATCAACAGTATTTGCCAGGCAGTGAACCCCGATGGCTATCTCGTAAAGTCGGAAATCGACGAGCTTTCGTTGATCGATATGGTGAAAACAGTCATCACCAAACCACCTTATTACACACATCTTGCTTTGGTCGCTGCGCGAAAGAATATCGCACAGACCTTTAAGGTAGATGAATATGATCAGGCCATTCTCTATGAACTTTCCATAGGCACTAGAACTAAGGACATTACATCGGTACTTCCCCTTTCCCAAGCCACGATCGACAATAGGAAACGTGCCCTAAAACTTATCTTTGGAGTACAAGATAAAAGTGACCTTGCGCTTATCGAAGAAGCGAGAAATCGAGGATTCATATAAAAAAGCCGTTGAAATGCATTCCTAAAGAGAAAAACCTAGTTTTTATAAGGTTTTTGTATAATGCGCGACCGCTTATTACAGCTATTTTTGTGTACAAGCCAAACAAATTACATGCTGTGATATGTCACTACACTTAGAAAATTTTAAAAACCAACCCCCTATTGCTATCATAAACGATACCGATATAGAGGGTATTTCTTATTTCAAGAAAAGCCTTGAGCGGCTTTTTTTCTCAAAAGTGGTCATACGTAATAGTGCCACGAACAACGAGATGGTTAAACTGGTCATCGAAGTTTCCTGCAATTTCGATATCGCAGATGCGCTGTCGAACCTAGATCAAGGCATTTGGGCGCAGTACCGTAAAAATGTAGATGATTCTTTTAACACATCTATCTTTCATAATTTGGTAGATCGCTTAAAAGGGTTGAACAATTTTGATATTGATGTGGTAGAATTTTCCATTCTTTTCAATAATTGCAATATCATCATCAATAAGATATATGAACATAGCATTCCTGAACAGCTAGATGCTATTTTGACGAAACTATCCCTTCATTATACGCACTTAAGCAAAAGCACAAGGGAAACGCCCTTTGAAATTTTCATCCCAATTTTTGAGGAAGAAAAAATGGCGACAAATGAAGAACCACTTGTAGCGAGCCTGCCAGCGGCAAACTATAAGAAAAGAGATTACTTCAAATATTGGGGGCTATACTTCTATTCTGAAGAAGATGCACTCATTTATACTTTAAAGGACAAGGCAGTTATCTCGGGCGACCTGCATATGCTTAACGATTAAATAGAAAAAAAGATACGCTCATACTAACATATTCATTGAATGAATTATGTAGTATGAGCTTTTTTTATGAATTGAATAGCAACTTCCCTTGCATTAAGGCGTTTACTTCAGTCTTTACACCTGCAATAACCGCTTCATCTTCAGCATTCGTTAATACCCGATCTACCAAATCTACAATTGTGGCCATATCGGCTTCCTTTAGTCCCCGTGTTGTTATTGCGGGTGTTCCAAAACGGATACCGGATGTTACAAAAGGTGACTTATCATCAAAAGGAACCATGTTCTTATTCGCGGTAATATCAGCTTTTACCAGTGCCGCCTCTGCAGCTTTCCCAGAAATGTCCTTATTGCGCAAATCGATCAGCATCATGTGATTGTCGGTACCGCCAGAAATGATATGATACTCTTTCGCCACGAAAGCCGCAGCCATAGCAGCCGCATTTTTCTTCACTTGTAACATATAATGTAAGAAATCATCGGAAAGTGCCTCTCCGAAAGCAATCGCTTTCGCTGCGATAATATGCTCCAAAGGCCCTCCTTGGTTCCCTGGAAAAACGGCCAGATTCAACAAGGCGGACATTTTGCGAAGATTCCCATTTTTAAGCTTGATACCAAAAGGATTATCAAAATCCTCCCCCATTAAGATGAGTCCGCCCCTTGGTCCTCTCAAGGTTTTGTGAGTGGTGGTCGTAACAATATGGCAATGTGGTATGGGATCGTTCAAAATTCCTTTCGCAATAAGACCGGCAGGGTGCGAAATATCGGCAAGCAACAAAGCACCTACACTATCTGCAATCTCGCGGAATCTTTTAAAATCCATATCACGGGAATAGGCCGATGCCCCCGCGATGATCATTTTTGGTTTTTCACGCGCAGCGATTTCCGCAATGGTATCATAATTCAATACACCTGTCTCCTCCTCTACCCCGTAAAAAACAGGATTGTACAAACGTCCCGAAAAGTTCACAGGGGATCCATGTGTAAGATGACCGCCATGCGATAGATCAAACCCTAAAATAGTATCGCCCGGTTGCAAACAAGCATGGTATACCGAAGCATTCGCTTGAGACCCCGAATGTGGCTGCACATTGGCATAGGCCGCTCCGAATAACTCCTTGGCGCGATCGATGGCAATCTGCTCTACCTCGTCTACAATCTCACAACCTCCATAATACCTTTTTCCAGGATAGCCTTCGGCATATTTGTTCGTTAAAACAGATCCTGCCGCTTCCATTACTTGCGGACTCGTAAAGTTTTCAGAAGCAATAAGTTCTATACCATTTGTTTGGCGCTCCTCTTCGGCAGCTATAAGGTCAAAAATCAGATTGTCGCGTTGCATATGCACTGTTTGTGTTAAATGAGTGGCAAAAATACGAATTGGTAATTGGTAATACTTATAAAATAATATATTTGATATGAATTTTATCAAACACAAATTAACAATTTACCTATGCCTCAAAATACGAACGACCCACTTAAAAAAACGTGGCTGACAGTAGCCGAAAATTCCGATTTTCCGATTCAAAATATCCCATTCGGAGTTTTTCTGACACGGGACGATATCATAACCATAGGAACTCGAATAGGTGATACGGTCATTGACCTCGGCGCATTGCATCAACTGGGGTATTTTGAAGGCATTCCGTTGACCGATGATATCTTTCTACAGGACACCTTAAACGATTTTATTTCCGACGGAAAGAAAACATGGCGTGCGGTTCGTAACCGGATCAGTGAGATTTTTGATAGCACCAATAGTGCCTTACAATCGCAGGAAGAGCATAGAAAAGTCGTCTTATTCGCCATAGACGAGGTTGAAATGCAACTCCCTGTGCAAATTGGCGACTATACCGATTTTTATTCTAGTAGGGAACATGCCACCAATGTAGGCACCATGTTTCGCGACCCCGATAAAGCCTTAATGCCGAACTGGCTACATATTCCCGTAGGCTATCATGGAAGAAGCTCTACGATCATACCAAGTGGCACCCCCATACGACGACCCTATGGGCAAACGCTTCCCAAAGGAGCCGATTCTCCAGTTTTTGGTCCTTCGAAACGAGTAGATTTTGAGCTAGAAATGGCATTCATCACCACCGATGCCAACGCACTCGGGGAGCCCGTATCAATTTCAGAGGCGGAAGAGTACATTTTTGGAATGGTCGTCTTTAACGATTGGAGCGCCCGTGACATCCAAAAATGGGAATATGTTCCCTTAGGGCCATTTTTGGCTAAAAATTTTGCTTCCAGTATTTCCCCGTGGATTGTTACCATGGACGCACTCGAACCATTTCGTGTTGCCAGTCCGGCGCAAGAGCCTGCACCGCTTCCATACCTTCAATTAGATGGCGACCATAGTTTTGATATCCACCTAGAAGTTGCATTGACTCCAGAAAATTCGCCTACCACCATCCTCAGTAAATCAAACTTCAAATACATGTATTGGACCATGGCACAACAACTTGCGCACCACACTGTAAATGGTTGTAAAGTGAATAGCGGCGACCTAATGGGCAGCGGAACCATCTCTGGACCCACACCCGATTCCTACGGGTCTATGCTCGAATTGGCCTGGCAGGGAACTAAACCATTAAAACTTGAAGGAGGGGAAGAAAGAACTTTTATTGAAGACAATGACACGGTTAGCATGACCGGTTATTGCGAAAAAGACGGGTTGCGTATTGGTTTTGGGGAGGTACGTACTAAATTACTACCCGCGTTTAACCCGAAAGAATAGTGTAAATAGGGTTTTTTGACGGTATAATACGATACTTAATCGTTTTACGTTGTATACAAACATCATTTTGGCACGGCTGTTGAAATTGGGTGTTACTAATTGTAAAAACAATCGTCATGAAAAAACTACTACTTACAGGAATAAGCGCTTTGTTCTTACTAGCGTGCGGAGGTGTCAAAAAGACGCAGGAAGCATTGAATACGGGGAATTATGGAAGTGCTATCAATAAATCGCTTTCCAACCTTGCCGATAATAAGACCAAGAAAGGGCATCAACCCTATATCTTGTTATTGGAGGAGGCGTACCAAAAAAATACGGAACGTGCGTTACAGCAGATCGCTTTCTTGGAAAAAGAAGAAAACCCAGCAAATTATGAAGCGATTTATACTACCTACAATAGCTTACATACCATTCAAGAGCGTATTAAACCATTGCTACCCCTATACATCACAGCGGAAAGTCGTGAAGCAAGGTTTTCATTCAAAAATTACCAAAATCAGTTGCTCGATGCAAAAGACCAGTTTTCGGAATACTTGTACGACAACGCCTCTGATTTGATGGAAAATGCCAATAACAAAGGTGATTTTAGGAAAGCCTATGATGATTTCACATATTTAGATGAACTGAATCCGGGTTTTGAGGATACCAGAAACAAAATAGAAGAAGCATACTCAAAAGGCTTGGATTATGTAAAAGTGGGTATGGTAAACCAAACACAACAGATTATTCCAGGGCGTTTGCAAGAAGAGTTATTAAATTTTAATACGTATGGTTTAAACGAACACTGGACACGGTATCACACCAACCCTTTACCAAATATTAACTATGACTATACCATGCAAGTTGCTTTTCGTGAAATCAATATTTCGCCAGAACAGGTAAATGAGAAACAAATCATTAAAGAAAAGCAGATAAAAGATGGGTATCGTTATGCCACCGACCAAAATGGCAATGTGGTAAAAGATAGCCTTGGCAACAAAATTAAAATAGATAAGTTTAAAACGGTTCGTTGTGATTTTTATCAGTTCACACAGTTTAAAACCGCACAAGTGGCAGGTTTGGTAAGCTTTACAGATCTTAAAACCAAGCAGGAAATCAACTCATACCCACTTGCAAGCGAGTTCGTATTTGAACATATCTATGCAAATTACGATGGTGACAAGCGTGCATTGGACAACGACTTGGTAGCCTTGCTAAGATTGGCAGCCGTGCCTTTTCCAAGTAATGAACAAATGGTCTATGACGCGGGAGAAGATTTAAAGGCCCGTTTAAAGGGCATCATCACCCGACAACGATTTAATTAAAAAAGGAGCCTCTGGGCTCCTTTTCCCTATACGTATTTTTGCAAGTCTATTTCAGCAATACTCCCGTGGGACGCATGTGTGACAACCTCCCTGTTTCGTATAACCAATAGCTGCGGCGATTGGTGCATCACCTGAAAATGGTATCCCACTTCATTCGAAACCTCCCTATAAGCATGTAAGTCGAGGTAATACAGGTCTGCTTGGTTTTCGTTTAGGTCATAACTACTATTAAACATATTCATCACCATACGGCTTATACCGCAGCTGGTAGAGTGCTTAAAAATAACTTGGGTCTTCGCGCTTGAATTTTGTTCTATTCCCTTTAATTGATCCAAAGAAGTGAGTGGTATCCATGGAACCACTTTTTTCTCTCTTTTCTCTTCCTGGTTACTTCCTCCAAACAAATTTCCAAATACTCCCATCGTTCTTCTATTCTATTATAATATCCTTACCCGTTATATGACTACTTTCTAGTAGGTCGTAGAACTCAATAATACTTACAAACTGTCGAAATGTCTTGATAATTGGGGGTTTAGATGCCATTTTGTCAATGTTAGTGCATTGGTAAGGTTGTTGATTTCTACCAATCAAAAATAGACAATAACAGTAAAAAATATAGATTATGACCAATCATAATTACACAATAAAATCACAGGAAGCGTTGCAGTTATCCCAACAAATTGCCCAAGGCATGGGACATCAGCAAATAGAGAACGAGCATTTGTTCAAAGCCATTTTGGAAGTAGATGAAAATGTAGTTCCCTTTATTCTAAAAAAATTGAACGTAAGCGTATCGATGTTATCCCAGATTTTGGACAAAGAACTTGAGCGCTTTCCAAAAGTTTCGGGCGGTGATTTGCAATTTTCAAACGCAAGTGGCAGGAGCGTAAATTCTGCGAATATACTTGCTAAAGATATGGGTGACGAGTTTGTCTCTATCGAGCATTTGTTGCTGGCTATTTTTAAATCGAAAAGCAAGATTGCCCAAATATTAAAAGATCAAGGAGTTACAGAAAAAGACCTTAAAACAGCAATTGAAGAATTGAGAAAAGGAGGCAAAGTAACATCACAGAGTGCAGAAGAAACCTATAACTCTTTGGAGAAATATGCAAAAAACTTAAATGAGCTGGCCGATAACGGCAAACTAGACCCTGTAATCGGAAGAGATGAGGAAATTCGTCGAATTCTTCAAATCTTATCTCGAAGAACCAAGAACAACCCCATGTTGGTGGGAGAACCAGGAGTTGGGAAAACGGCTATTGCCGAAGGCCTGGCGCATCGCATAGTGCAGGGGGATATTCCGGAAAACTTAAAAGACAAAAGTATTTATTCACTTGATATGGGCGCACTGATCGCAGGGGCCAAATATAAAGGGGAGTTTGAAGAACGTTTAAAAGCGGTCATAAAAGAAGTGGTTTCTTCTGATGGCAACATTGTATTGTTCATTGATGAAATTCATACATTGGTAGGAGCCGGTGGCGGACAAGGCGCCATGGATGCGGCCAATATTTTAAAACCCGCTCTGGCAAGGGGCGAACTACGAGCTATCGGAGCTACCACCTTGGACGAATACCAAAAGTATTTTGAAAAAGACAAGGCATTGGAACGAAGATTTCAAAAAGTAATCGTTGATGAACCCGATACTGAAAGTGCTATTTCCATTCTAAGGGGAATCAAGGAAAAATACGAGGCCCATCATAAAGTGCGAATTAAAGATGAAGCGGTAATTGCTGCAGTAGAGCTCTCTCAGCGCTATATTACAAATCGTTTTTTACCCGATAAGGCAATCGACCTAATGGACGAAGCGGCTTCTAAACTTCGAATGGAAATCAACTCGAAACCCGAGGAGTTGGACGCATTGGATCGTAAGATAATGCAATTGGAAATTGAAATTGAAGCTATTAAACGGGAAGAAGATCATGCCAAATTGAAAATACTCAATGTAGATCTGGCGAACATTAAAGAAGAACGGAACCAGATTTTTGCACAGTGGGAAAGTGAGAAGAATGTGGTAGATGCAATTCAAAAGACCAAACACGATATCGAAAACTATAAGTTGGAAGCAGAACGTGCAGAACGGGAGGGTGATTATGGTAAGGTTGCGGAACTTCGGTATGGAAAGACCAAGGAGGCTCAGGAAAAGTTAGAAACCCTTCAAATTGAACTGGAAGCACAGCAAAAAAATGGCGTGTTAATCAAGGAAGAAGTAACCAATGAGGACATTGCGGAAGTAGTGGCCAAATGGACAGGAATTCCTATTACCAAGATGTTGCAAAGCGAACGGGAGAAATTATTGCAACTCGAGACGGTCTTACATAAAAGAGTGGTAGGACAGGAAGAGGCCATTGAAGCGGTTTCCGATGCTATTCGAAGAAGCCGGGCCGGACTTCAAGATGCGCGACGACCTATCGGATCCTTTTTGTTTCTAGGTACTACCGGGGTGGGAAAAACGGAACTTGCAAAAACCTTGGCCAGTTACCTGTTCGATGACGAGAATGCCCTTACCCGTATCGACATGAGCGAATACCCAGAAAGCCATTCCGTTAGCAGATTGGTAGGAGCACCTCCGGGGTACGTTGGTTATGATGAAGGCGGACAATTGACCGAAGCCGTGCGACGTAGACCCTACTCGGTCATTCTGTTGGATGAAATTGAAAAAGCGCATCCCGATACTTTTAATGTACTGTTGCAAGTGTTGGATGAGGGGAGATTGACCGACAACAAAGGGCGGGTCGCCGATTTTAAGAATGCAATCATCATAATGACCAGTAATATGGGCAGTCATATTATTCAGGAGAAATTCGAGGACAGCAAAGATGTGCATAGTGCTACGGAGACTGCAAAGGTAGAAGTATTGGGTTTACTCCGAAAATCAATACGGCCAGAATTTTTAAACAGAATAGATGATATCATTATGTTTACGCCTTTGAACAAAGCGGCAATCGCGCAAATTGTTTCGCTACAGCTAACAATGCTGAAGAAGTTACTTAGCAAACAGCACATTACCATAGATGCAACCGAAGAAGCTGTTCAATATCTTGCGAAAAAGGGATATGACCCTCAATACGGCGCAAGACCGATCAAAAGAATTATCCAAAAGGAAGTATTGAATAGGCTGTCAAAGGAATTGCTAAAAGGAACCATAACAACAGATAGTCTTTTACTAATAGATTCGTTTGACGATACCCTTGTATTTAGAAATGAAAACGAGCTGGTAAAGTAACAAGCTGACATAAAACAGTGTACAAGTTATAAAAAAGAGCGGTAGAAATAATCGCTCTTTTTTTGCATGTGCTATATACCATACAGTATATAATTTTTCTATCTTCGTAGGAAAATGCGCCTATATGTCTACCAAAGCAGAAAGAACCACCGCCTTTATTATAGAAACCGTTGCACCTGTATTTAATAAACATGGCTATGTTGGCACCAGTATGAGCGATCTTACTCAGGCAACATCTTTAACCAAAGGGGCACTTTATGGAAATTTCGAAAACAAAGAAGCGTTGGCATTGGCTGCCTTTGAATACAATAGCAATCGTCTCTTAACGGCTATTGAGGAGCAATTATCGGGTACTGGTACTGCCTTAGACCGCATTTTTCGTCTTACCGATTTTTATCGGAATTATGGTGAGTTCACAGACGCAATGGGAGGCTGCCCCGTATTGAATGTGGGAGTAGACGCAAACCACAATAACAAAATGTTGAGTGCCGCAAGTAAAGAGACCATTAAAACTATTGAAGGTAAAATAGCATTGGTACTAGAAAACGGAGTAAACAATAGAGAACTTCGTTTACCGGTTACTCCATTACAGTTTGCCAAGCAACTGTATACGATGCTGCAAGGTGCCGTAGCAATGTCTACAATGACAGAAGACCGAAAGTACCTCCTAAATACAGTTGCTTACTTAGAACAATTGGTAAAGAAAGAACTAAAGTAGTTAGTTCGAAAAGACACTATCCCAAGGATGCGATAGTACTACTCCCCTACCACCCTAAAAATCCATGTTTTATCAGGGTATCGCCCTCCGAACTTACTGTCCCTAGCTTTCCGGGCCTCGCTCATGGTATTATAGCGTTTTAAATAAACGTAGTTATACTTGTTTAGATTCCTTAAGAACGATTTCGGGTCTAGTCCCTTACGTTGAAGATCCTTCATAAAAGCATCATAGTATTTCTTCGTACCAAAAACGTTTGCAATTAGGTAGAAACCTGGTTGCAACCCATCTTCGGTCGCTACTTCCTCATACTTTTCATTTGCGGCGACGGTTACCTTTTCATTTTCCACAACTTCAGGCGCTATCTTTTCAGTTAAAGCCTTTGCTCTATCCAATGAATCCCTTCTGCGTTTGAGCGATGCCAGTTTCTCCCGTTCTTTCGACCTATTGATCGAATCGATTCGTTTTTGAGCAGCAATCGCTTGTTCTTTTCTTTTACCTTTTTCGTTTGAAAGCGCATTCAACGAATCACGCATACGAACTTTTCTTAGTGCTTCTAAATTATTTGCCTTTTCTTCGGCTTCGATCTGATCCTGACGTAGCTTTTCTTCCTGTTCCTTGCGGAGCTTCTCGGCTTCAAGTTCTTTTTCTTTTAGTGAAGCCGCTTCTTTTTCGGCTTTTTCTTTTTCCTTCGCAATATTTTCCATTTCCGCTTCTGCCAGTTCTTCTTCCTTTACTTCCTCCGGGGTTTTTTCTTTTTCAAATTGAAGACCGATATGATAGGCTAAAACAACTTCAAAAGTAGGATCGGTATCCTCAAGACTGCTGTCGGTTGCAAATTCCATCAAAGCTCCTAACGACACCTTTTTAAAGAGTCGCCCACCTGCACCGACGGACACACCATAAAAATTGTTATACCCCGCCTGTCCCCAATAGCGGTCGGTAGAATAAAGTACATTCGCTCCTATTTGGTCATCAAGATTTGAAAATGTCTTGTAGTATACCGTGGGTCGAATAATCGAATTTCCGTCGCCGCCTATCCCATAATCGTATGACAAAGAAGCTAAATACCTTCTAGATTCGGGGCCAGAATCCCGTTCACTTGTTGTGAAATTATAGTCGAAAAGATTTTCAGCACTAAGGCCCACCGTCATTTTCTTCCATTGAAAGAACATCCCGGGTGATAATTGCATCACAAAACTGGTATCTCCCCCTGTATTTGGCAACTGTATTTGCGGATCAATGAAAGTACGATCATCGGCAAGAGACCTACTAAAACCAAAAAGATTTGCACCCACTCCAAATCGTGTATCAGAACTAAATTCATATGCATACGCATAATTTAACACCCCACCAGTATTTAGAAAAATTCCTGTATTGTGCTGAAAAAAGCCTCCTGAAATACTCGAGGTCGGATTTAGTTTTCTGGTATAATTAAGAAAGATTGTTGTAGGGTCCCCATCTACTACTTGCCATTGCCAACGTGTCCACAATGCAACAGACTGTGGGTTGTTCCTATTAAGCGCAAAAGCGGCATTAAAAAAGCTAGCGTTGTACTCGGTTAGATTGTGCTGGCGAAGATCTACCGGAAGCATAACCTCTTGAGCTTGAGCCCTGTAAAAAAATGCTGTCAATAGAAAAAATGCAAGAAGTCTGGACATATGCAAAAAAAGCAAAAAATAGCGGTTATACATACTATTTTCTGCATATTTTAGTTAAATAAAAAGAAAAGTTTACGAGAAATTCAATCGCTTGATAGCGGACGATGTGTTTTGAGCTTTTTCAATACGCTTGAAAGCAAGTGTTATATTGTAGCCAATGATGAACCAATCAGCCATGAAATCAATTAAACTAGTACTCTTATTTTTACTTTTTATCAGTTTTACCAATTGCAAGGAAGACAAGAAAGAAGAAGCCGAAACCGCCCCTGTTGAAACCGGTACTTCTACCTTCTATCTGGTCCGTCATGCGGAAAAGGATAGAAGTGACGATCAGAACCCTGATCCCGAGCTTACACAGGCTGGATACGGCAGAGCTATGCATTGGGCCGAAATTCTTCGTGATGTTCAGTTAGACGCTATCTATAGTACCGACTATAACCGGACCTCTATGACAGCCTCTCCCACTTCTGTAAAACAAGATATAGACGTTCAGTACTACGACCCACAGAATGTTGATATTGAACAATTTAAGTCAGACAATTTAAACAAAAATGTACTTGTCGTAGGACACAGTAATACCACTCCAAGTTTTGCCAATCAACTGCTGGGGGAAGATTTGTATTACCAATTGGACGATACGGATAATGGCAGTCTTTTTATTATTCAAATCGTTAACGGGGTTGCTACTTCACAGCAATTGCATTTTGATTGTAATTGCCCAGAGCGCGAATAAGTAATTCTGTGCTTAGAATTGATAGATTGCCACCGAATCTGGAATAGTTTTCGATAATTGTCCCTACTTTTGTCTGCCATGCAGCAAAATATTTCCATAAAAAATAAAAAGGCTCGATTTGAGTATGAACTGCTTGACCCATATACAGCAGGAATTGTATTATCTGGAACCGAAATAAAGTCCATTCGTATGGGAAAAGCTTCTATTTCCGAGAGTTTTTGCGAATTCAATGAGCGTGCGGAATTGTTTGTTATCAATATGCAAATCGACGAGTATTCTCATGGCTCGCATTACAACCACAAACCAAAGGCAGAAAGAAAGTTGTTGTTGAACAAAAAAGAGCTGAAAAAACTTTTCAAAGAAGTCAAGAACTCGGGGCTGACCATTGTTCCATTAACCCTTTTTATAAATGATCGGGGATTGGCCAAACTTAGAATTTCACTGGCAAAAGGTAAGAAGCTCTATGATAAAAGAGAAACAATGAAAGATCGTGACAACAAACGCGACCTAGATCGGATCAAAAAAAGTTTCAATCGATAAAGTCTTAGTTCTTGTTTTCCAATAAGGGTACAAAACGAAACGATCCAAATTCTTTCTTCTCGAACTCCTTTTCAGATTTACGAACAAACAAGGTCATAATTTGATCGTTCACCCCAACCGGAATTACAAGTTTTCCTCCAATCTTTAGTTGCGCCATTAAAGGTTTTGGAACTTCCGGGGCTCCTGCAGTAACAATGATACCATCAAAAGGCGCTTCTTTGGGCATGCCCTTATACCCGTCTCCAAAGATTGCTTTTTTAGGACGGTATCCCATTTTTTGAAAAAACAAAGAGGTTTTCTTAAACAGCTCCAATTGTCGTTCAATAGTATAGACTTTAGCTTTAAGATGCAGCAGCACAGCTGTTTGATAACCGCTTCCTGTTCCGATTTCTAAGATTTTCTGATTCGACTTCACTTGTAAAAGCTCCGTTTGAAATGCAACAGTATAAGGCTGAGAAATCGTCTGGTCCGCCGCAATCGGAAATGCCTTATCCTGGTATGCGTGCCCCTCAAAACTGCTATCCATAAAAAGGTGTCTTGGGATCGTCTTTATCGCATTGAGCACGTTCAAATCAGCAATACCCTTTTTCGATAGGATATCGGCAAGTTTATTCCGCATGCCTCTATGTTTCAAAGTATCTTTCATTCCGTGCAGTAATTTTTTTGTAAAACCAAGAGACTTATAAAGGAACAATGAAAAATAGGCGTCACGCATGGAAAAAATAGCGAACTGCTAAGCAAACGAGATTTCATAAAGGCCGGTTTGGTTTTTGGTATTCAAAGTTAGCGAAGTTAATTTATACTAAAAAGCCGTTTTACTTTTCAATGGCAAAGAAAATCCGTTTGCAGAAATTGACTCCAAGACCTTCTTTTCATTTTTTAATAAAAGCTTAAAAAAGCAAGATACGGAAGCGGTTAAAACTCCCAAACTATCCTTATTTTTGGAGCAAATCAATCTCTATGTTGAAAGTAGGAGTTCTCGGCGCCGGCCATCTAGGTAAAATTCATCTGCGACTGCTCAATGAATCCAACAAATACCAGTTAATAGGTTTTTACGATGCAGATGCCATTAATGGCAAAAAGGTAGCGGACGAATTTGGGTATACCTATTATGACAATATCAATACCCTCATTGATGCGGTCGATGTCGTTGATGTGGTAACCCCTACGCTGTCGCATTTTGATTGCGCCAAAAAAGCGATCGAAAAGAAGAAACACATCTTTATTGAAAAACCGATTACCAACACGCTTGAAGAGGCGGAAACCTTAATAGCCTTAAGTGAACAATACGGAATTAAAGGGCAAGTCGGGCATGTGGAACGTTTTAACCCAGCTTTTACTTCTGTTAAAGAAGCCATTAACGAACCCATGTTCATTGAAACACATCGCTTAGCGGAGTTTAACCCTAGAGGTACGGATGTTCCTGTAGTACTCGACCTAATGATTCACGATATTGATGCTATCTTGAGCGTGGTAAATTCAAAGGTGCGCCGTGTGAATGCAAGTGGCGTTTCGGTAATCAGTAACTCACCCGATATTGCCAACGCGCGCATTGAGTTTGAAAACGGATGTGTGGCCAATCTAACCGCTAGCAGAATATCCTTAAAGAGCATGCGTAAATCACGATTTTTTCAAAAAGACGCATACATCTCTGTCGACTTTTTGGAAAAGAAGGTAGAGGTTGTAAAAATGAAGGATGCTCCCGAGACGCCCGGTGATTTTGACATGGTACTTCAAAATGCCGAGGGCGTTAAAAAGCAAATTTACTTCGAAAACCCCCAGGTCGCCGAAAACAACGCCATACTTGATGAACTTGAGACCTTTGCCGATGCGATCACAAACGATAAAACTCCCGTAGTAACATTACAGCAGGGAACAAATGCCTTGCGAGTAGCGCTACAAATAATAGAATCTTTCTAAACAATATAGTATGAAGCATATTGCTGTTATTGGCGCAGGTACCATGGGCAATGGTATTGCCCATGTTTTCGCCCAAACCGGTTTTTCGGTTTACCTTATTGATATTTCGCCCGCCTCCTTGGAAAAAGGGATGGCGACCATTACCCGTAATTTGGACCGAATGCTCGATAAGGGAAAAATCACCCATGAGGATAAAACCAATACCCTTAACAACATCAGCACATTTACCACACTGGAAGACGGGCTCGAAAAGGCAGAACTTGTCGTGGAAGCAGCGACCGAAAACAAAGCGTTGAAACTGAAAATTTTTCAACAGTTAGACGCGTTGTGCTCAGAAAGCACCATTTTGGCCACCAACACTTCTTCTATTTCAATAACCGAAATCGCGGCAGTTACAAAACGTGCAGAAAAGGTTATTGGGATGCACTTTATGAATCCGGTACCCATTATGAAATTGGTAGAAATAATTCGAGGATATTCAACTTCCGATGCAACTACCAAAGCGATCATGCAACTTTCGAAAGATTTGGGGAAAGTTCCAACAGAAGTAAACGACTATCCCGGATTTGTGGCCAACCGAATTTTGATGCCGATGATCAACGAGGCAATCGAAACCCTATACAACGGCGTTGCGGGCGTTGACGAAATTGACACGGTCATGCGCTTGGGAATGGCACATCCCATGGGGCCATTACAACTGGCAGATTTTATTGGACTAGATGTATGCTTGTCTATTCTAAACGTGCTATTCGATGGTTTTAAAAAACCAAAGTATGCCCCATGCCCACTGCTAGTAAATATGGTGTCTGCCGGGAAGCTTGGTGTAAAATCAGGAGAAGGTTTTTATGACTATTCAACCTCTCGAAAGGCCGAAATAGTCGCTGCCCGATTTTCATAAACCTATTTCATATCACAAGCGGTGCCATGCAATAGGATTACAGCAAAAACGTTCAACAAGCAATAGGTTTTTAAACGCTTTAAAATAAGTGCATAGCAGTTATTTTTCTAGCAAGTAATCAATATTTTTATTTCAAATGGCCACAATCCTCCCTTTCAAAGCAATTAGACCCACTAAGGATAAAGTCGCCCATGTAGTGTCTAAATCATATCAAGGATATTCAAGGAGGGAGTTGAATACGATACTTGAGTTCAACCCTTTTTCGTTTTTGCATATCATCAACCCAGGCTATAAATTTTCTAAAAATGTAAAGGGAAAGGAGCGCTTTCAGCTAGTACACAATCGGTATCTAGAGTTTTTGGAAGATGCCGTTTTTCTAAAGGATGAAAAAGAGAGTTTTTATCTCTATGAAGTAACAAGTCCGCATTTCACCTGTTCCGGCCTTTTTTGTAGTACCAGCGTGGCCGATTATCAAAATGATCTTATCAAGAAACACGAAGACACCTTGCAACGTAGGGAAGTCCTTTTCGCAGAATACTTAGAAACAGTTCAATTCAATGCCGAACCCGTTTTAATGACCTATCCCGACAATGCGGTCATTTCGGGTATCCTGGAAGAACAGAAACAGTACGCTCCCGAATATTTTTTCACCACGGAAGATCGTGTCACACATAGGTTATGGCGAATTTCAGAGAAACAAGTTGTTACTTCCTTGCACAAGGCCTTTTCAGAAATAGAAGCCTTGTATATTGCCGATGGTCATCATCGTAGCGCCTCATCGAACTTGTTGGCGGAAAACTCAAAAAAAGGCAATTTGAACCATACGGGGAAAGAAGCCTATAATTTTTTTATGAGCTACCTGATTCCCGAGTCACAGATACGAATCTTTGAATTTAACCGGATGATAAAAGGGTTAAATGGGTTAACCAAAGAAGCGTTTCTCATTAAGCTCGATGCAATGTATCGCATCGAAAACCAAGGAGATGTTCTGTATAAACCTTCCAAAAAACACCATTTCAGCATGTATTTAGACGGGGAGTTCTATTCACTCTACCTCCGAAAAAAAGTGTATCATTTTTCAGACCCTCTTAGTGAACTAGACACTCAGATACTGTTCAAGACCGTATTAGAACCCATTTTAGGAATCAAGGATCTGCGAAAAGATAAACGCATACAGTACGGCCATGGGAAACACAATGCCATAAAAATGAAAGATGAAATTGATAAAGGTCGGTTTACAGTTGGTTTCGGATTGGTTCCCATAACCATTCAAGAAATAAAAGCCATCGCCGATGCAGGGTTGGTAATGCCTCCCAAAAGCACTTATATTGAACCGAAATTACGAAGTGGCCTTGCCATATACGAGCTCTAATTCACTCCAAAACTGTACTTCATGTCTAGTATAAAAGAAAACCTTTCTCAAATAAAAGAGCATTTATCAGATGACGTAACCTTGGTTGCGGTTTCTAAAACAAAGCCCTTGGAAAACCTTCATGAAGCTTATAATGCAGGTCAGCGAATATTCGGGGAAAATAAAATTCAAGAAATGACCCAAAAATGGGAACAAATGCCCAAAGACATTGCATGGCACATGATCGGGCATGTTCAAAGGAATAAGGTGAAATATATGGCTGAATATGTTTCCCTGATCCATGGCGTGGATAGTTTAAAACTGTTACGAGAAGTAAACAAACAGGCAAAAAAACACCAACGTACCATTAATTGCCTGTTACAGGTACATATTGCCGAGGAGGATACCAAATTTGGCTTGAATGAAACTGAGTTACGGGCGATCGCAGCTTCCGAAGAATTTCAAACCCTTGAAAATGTGCATATCAAAGGCCTAATGGGCATGGCTACCTTTACCGATAGCGAAACGCAGATCCGTAGAGAATTCAAAAAATTAAAATCATTATACGATAGTGTTCAGAACGATTTTGGCACACTTTCAATTCTATCGATGGGAATGAGCGGTGATTACAAAATTGCCATAGAAGAAGGCAGTACCATGGTACGAATAGGAAGTAGTATCTTTGGTGCTAGGAATTATCAATAATACAAAGGGAGAAAGACTGTAGATGTACGCTATACTTGATATTGAAACGACGGGAGGGAAATATAATGAAGAAGGAATTACAGAGATTGCCATTCATAAATTCGATGGGCATGAGGTAGTAGATCAATTCATAAGTCTTGTAAATCCTGAGAAAGACATACAACCGTTCGTAGTTAAACTTACCGGAATCAATAATAAAATGCTTCGTACCGCCCCAAAATTTCATGAGGTGGCGAAGCGCATTGTCGAAATTACTGAAGACACTGTTCTAGTAGCTCATAATGCCCAATTCGACTATCGTATCTTACGCACAGAATTCAGAAGGCTCGGATATAATTTTGAACGCAAAACGATTTGCACCGTTGATCTCTCCAAAAAACTGATTCCTGAAGCGGAGTCGCATAGCCTGGGCAAATTGGTACGCTCTTTGGGTATTGCGGTGAGTGATCGTCATCGAGCGAACGGCGATGCTTTGGCCACTCTTAAATTATTCAAATTATTACTGGCAAAAGATACCGATAAGACAATCGTTCAAGGTATTATACGAACGGAAACAACAGGAGAACTTTCCCAGCGGCAATTGGATATTATCGAAACGTTGCCCTCTGAGGTCGGAATTTACTACATGCACAATAAAGATGGTGACATCTTATTCTTGGGCAAAAGCAAGAATATCAAAAAACGAGTCAACCAGCACTTTACAAAAGAAGGAAGCCGCGCTCGGAAACTTCAAAAAGAAACTAAAAAAGTAACATTCGAAAAAACCGGGAATGAATTGGTAGCTGCCTTAAAAGAGTATGAGGAACTCAGAAGAACAAAACCGTCTTTTGCGCAACCAACTACAAGAAATCTTTTTACCCACGCTCTGTATAGTTACACCAACGAAGACGGGTTTCTAATTTTTAAGGTAGACAAGATCGATCCAAGGAAAAAACACCTAATGACCTTCAATGGTTTTCCTTCTGCGCAGAACTTTCTTCATCGAATTGTTGAGGAGTTTGAACTGTGTCTTAAATTGACAGGCTTGTCACAGGCCAAAACAAATTGTTCGAACTATGAAAATGGTTCATGTGCAGGTGCTTGTGTAAACAAGGAAACACCAAAGGAATACAATGCACGCGCTTTGAAAGTTTCTGAAAAATATAGCTTGGATGACAAAAGCTTTATCATGGTAGACCGAGGGCGTGAAATTGGGGAATACAGTGCAATTTTGATAAAAGAAGGCCACTTTAAGGGCCTGGGGTTTTACGAACTCAACCATCAAATAAATAATTTGCATATCTTAGAATCGATAATCACACCAATGCAGGCAGACCAGAATACCCGACATATCATCGAATCCCACATTCGAAAAAAGAAGGTAGTCAAAACGCTTGCGCTGAATTCAAACTAGTGAAACGACGTAAACACAATACCACATGGAGGAATTTGCTCCATGAAATTATATACGAAGCCGACACTCCGTTAGGTAAGATCTTTGATATTGGGTTGTTCGTACTTATCATCGTCAGTGTCATTTTGGTAATGTTGGAAAGTGTCAAAGAAATTGATGCGGCCTACCATAGCCTACTTTTGACTTGTGAATGGGTGATAACAATATTGTTTACCATTGAGTACATTGCGCGTATCGTTTCTATTAAAAAGCCGCTTAAATACGTATTTAGTTTTTATGGTATCATTGATTTGGTTTCTACCATTCCCCTGTACATCTCATACTTCTTTGCCGGTTCTCAAGTATTGTTGGCAGTAAGGGCGTTGCGACTGTTGCGGGTATTCCGAATTTTAAAGTTGGTACAGTTCCTAGGAGAAGCTTCGCAACTAAAAAGTGCTTTGAGGGCCAGTCGGAATAAAATCGCGGTATTCATCTATACGGTTTTGATACTTTCTGTTATAATGGGGACCATCATGTATTGGGTAGAGAGTGACTCTTCTGGCTTTACAAGTATTCCCAGAAGTATTTATTGGGCTATTGTAACCTTGACCACCGTAGGATATGGAGACATCGCACCGCAAACTCCCATAGGGCAGCTAATAGCAACTGTGGTAATGATTTTAGGTTATGGTATCATTGCGGTCCCAACGGGCATTGTTACCTCAGAATTCACCAAACAAGGTTTAAATGAAGATAAAAAGGTGCATCTAAATACCCAATGTTGTCCAAGTTGTTCTAAAGAAGGCCATAGGGACGATGCCACCCATTGTTTTAATTGTGGAAGCGAACTCTAATGAATAAATTGTTAATTGCTGTAGTTGGCCCTACCGGAATAGGAAAAACTACTTTGGCCATTGCAATTGCAAAACACTATAAAACAGAAATTGTTTCGGCCGATTCGCGACAATTCTATAAAGAAATGAAAATCGGCACCGCCGTACCTTCATCAAAAGAATTACAGGAAATCCCCCACCATTTTATACAACACCTTAGTATTCGCCAGGACTACTCGGTAGGCAACTTTGAAAAAGAGGCTATTGCACGGTTGAAGATTCTTTTTGAGAAAAATTCAGTGGTGGTACTCGTTGGTGGTAGTGGGCTATATGTAGATGCCGTAGTCTCGGGGCTTGATAATTTTCCCAAAGTCAATTCAAAAATTCGTACTGACCTAAACAATACACTAAAACAAAAAGGCTTCCCCGTTTTACAGCAACGTTTGCAGCAACTTGACCCTGAATATTATAAAAAAGTAGACTTGGAAAACCCACATCGGGTGATACGCGCTTTGGAGGTGTGTATCGCTAGTGGGCTCCCCTACTCTTCTTTTTTAAATCAAAAAAAGCCCGAACGCTTTTTTAAAACCCTTACCGTTGGAATTCAAGCAGAACGGGAAATTATTTATTCAAGAATAAACCAACGTGTAGATAACATGATTGCAGATGGTCTGTTGGATGAAGCTACAAAACTATATCCCGAAAAATCTTTGAATGCACTGCAAACTGTAGGATATCGTGAAATATTCGAGCATCTAGATGGGAAGTTCGATTTGGATTATGCAATTTCGGAAATCAAAAAAAATACCCGCAGGTTCGCCAAAAGGCAGTTAACATGGTATCGAAAAAGAGATGACATCTTATGGGTGCCCTACGACCTTCCTTCTGAAAAAATCCTGAAGAAAATACAGCAACAGATAACAACGTAAAACGATGCCTAGACCAATTATTTATTATGTAATGGGAGTTTCCGGATGCGGCAAATCAACAATTGGCAACTTACTCGCCAAAGAGCTCAAATACCCTTTTTTCGATGCAGATGATTATCATCCCGAGGCCAACGTAAAAAAAATGGCGGCCGGGAATCCTTTGAATGATCAAGATAGGGCGGAGTGGCTAAAAGTATTGAACAATTTAGCCATTGAGAATAGAGCTAGCGGTGCTGTAATTGCATGCTCTGCACTAAAAGAAGTGTATCGTGACACACTAAAAAACACCATCGAAGCACAGACAGTATTCGTTTACCTGAAAGGAACTTTCGAGCAAGTATTGGCACGTTTACAGGCTAGAAAAAGCCATTTTATGCCATTGCATTTGTTGCAATCACAATTTGACACATTGGAACCTCCCAAAAATGCCATCCACATTCCTATTACCCATACACCTCAAGAAATCATTTCCGAAGTGCTTCTCTCAAATACTTAGGACCAACCGGTTTAAAATAAAAAAAGCATCCTTTTCAGGATGCTTTAAACAGTTGTAAAGAGTACGATTACGATTCAGTTTTAATGACCAAACGGAACCCTTCTCCGTGTATGTTCAAAATTTCCACCGTGTCATCTACTTTTAAGTACTTTCGAAGTTTTGCGATATACACATCCATACTTCTTGATGTGAAATAATTATCATCTCGCCAAATCTTGGTTAGGGCCAATTCTCTTGGCATTAAATCATTTTCATGAAGGGCCAACAATCGCAACAACTCATTCTCCTTTGGAGATAGTTTGATGGATTCTTCCTCTTTGTATTTTAAAAAACGAAGTTTCGAGTTCAGATGGAAACCTCCAATTTGAAATTCGAATTTCTTACTGTCTGCCAAGGTATTGGAAGACTTGCGCTGAATAATTGCTTTGAGTTTCATTAGCAATACCTCAGAGTCAAAAGGCTTGTTCAGATAATCATCCGCACCCGCTTTGTATCCTTTGAGCACATCTTCTTTCATGGTTTTTGCCGTTAGAAATACAATCGGTACATTTTCATTCTTCTCACGTATCTCTTTGGCCAAGGTAAAACCATCTTTATACGGCATCATCACGTCCAAAATACAGACGTCGAAGTTGTCTTTTTTAAATTTTTCAAAACCTTCCATTCCATTCTTGGCCAATGTAACGTCGAAATCGTTCATTGAAAGGTAGTCTTTTAAGACAATCCCAAAGTTAGGATCGTCTTCCACTAAAAGTATTTTCTTGTTTACAGTCTCCATCGTTTGTTTAGATTAAGGGTAATTTTACATAGAAAGTGCTTCCTTTTCCTTTTTCACTCTCTGCATAGACCTCACCTTGGTGATCGTCTATAATTTTTTTTACATAGGCCAGACCAAGTCCGTGCCCCTTTACATTATGTAAATCTCCGGTATGTTCCCGGTAAAATTTTTCAAAAACTTTTTTTAAGACCACTTTACTCATTCCAGCTCCTTGATCTTTAATCTTGACTATGATAAAATTCTTTGCAATCTCTGTAAAGACATCTATTTTAGGCGCCTCAGGGGAATACTTGATCGCATTATCCAACATATTTACTATAACATTGGTGAAATGCATATGATTTGCCAACACTTCTGTCCGCGAAGCATCTAGATGTGTCTCTATATACCCGCCTCTATCTTGTATAATTAATTCAACATGCGCAATGGCATCGGTTATTATGTCGTGTACATCAACCCTATCCTTACTAATATCAAGTTGATTCTTCTCTAATTTAGAGATCCGCAATACGTTTTCTACTTGCGCGTGCATTCTTTTGTTTTCATCCCGGATCATCTGTAGATATCGCAGTACCTTTTCTTGATCATCGATGATTTTTGGATTCTTAATTGCCTCTACGGCCAAATTAATAGTAGCAATGGGAGTCTTGAATTCATGTGTCATGTTATTGATAAAGTCAGATTTGATCTCCGAAATCTGTTTTTGCTTTATCAGCTGATAGATAGCCCCTGAATAAGATGCCACAATTACCAAAGTAAAAAGCAGTGAAAGTACCGCCATACCCAAAATTTGCTGAATCAGGAATTTTTTCTTTTTTGGAAAAGTAATCAGCAGTGAAAAATCAGTATCCCCTTCACTGTCTTCAAAAATTGGAGATTTGTACACCTGGCTATTTGCAAATTTGAATTTTCTTGATTTCACTTTCGTGGGCAGCCCCTTGCTATAAATCCCATATTCATAATCGATATCGAGATTTCGATTGGTAAGCTCCCGGTTTAGTTGAAGTTCAATTTCTTGTTTGGAAACCCGTTTGTGAATAGGTTCTCGTTTGGCATACTTGCTAAATACATCATCGAACTGCGCCTTCTCTACACTCGATAGGTTTCCGATTTTCTCTAATTTCTTAATTGGGTTCAACTTAAAAGTTTTCCCATCGAGTCCAAAACCATCTTTAAAAGTAGTCGTAGTACGTTTGCTTGTGAAATTGCTGATTCTTGTCGAATCCTCACCATTACCATTGTCAAAGAACGTAGATGCGATATCGTAACTTTCCTCTAAAATACCATGTGAATAATATAGTATTTCATTTGAGTTTAAATCACGATCAATAACAAAGATGTTTTTGTAACTCGTAGAGGTAGGTTCCCCTACGCTGTCATTTGATAAATAACGTTCCGAATAATCTCGAATCTCGCGCTTTGCGATTTTGTCAGTTACCTTTCCTAATACCTGTGAAACGGCATTCGAAAATTGTTCTTCTTTGTCAGTTACCGACTTTTTGATCCAAAAACCTTGTACAAAAATTATCCCAATAAGGGACAGGCTCATGAGCACAACTAAAAGAACAAATAGTTTCTTGTTCATCTTTTGAGTAAAATTAAAGATTTAACATCTATAGCATTCCACGTTTAACCTAACCTTAACAAAAATGTTAAAATTTGGGAGCACTAGCTATTCTCAAGCAGCAGGCGATTTAGCTCTTCCACTTTTAAAGTAGTTGTCGCTAAATCAATATTATCAATAACATAGTCGGCTAATAATTTTTTTTTCGAATCAGGTAATTGATGCTTCATACGCGCTTCTACTTTTTTCCTATCAGCTCCATCTCTTTCCATAACCCTCTGTAAACGTGACTCTTTGGGCGCAACAACTAAAATTACACTATCATAAAAATCCTGCATTTGATTTTCAAAAATTATAGCTGTTTCTTGAATTACAAAGGGCGTATCTTGGCGTTGAGCCCATTTTAAGAAATGCTTCCTAACGGCAGGATGTACAATGGCATTTAATTTTTGAAGTAACGAGCTATCGTTGAACACCCGACTTGATAGGTACTTTTTGTTTAACTTTTTAGACTTGTAGGCTTCCTCTCCAAATAGCGCAATAATCGCCTTTTTAAGCTTTTTTGATTTTCGCATCAGCTTTTTGGCTTCTGAATCAGAATTGTATACCGGTACTCCCAAGGCGGCAAACATCTTTGCGACCGTCGTTTTCCCACTTCCTATTCCTCCTGTAAGTCCTACTAACTTCATTCCCGTTTTAAAATGTAATCTACTTTATTCTTGAGCACATTTACCGCATGAATATGCAATGGTTTTTTAACCAGTTTTATTCTAAGCACATTCTGGTTGTTCTGAGAAGTCAAACCATAATCTGCAACCAACTCAAAATCAGAAGGTTTCAGCGCTTTAAGAATATCCAAATTGGCTTTGACCAATACCTCCACCTCATTGGGAAATGTTTGCACTAGTACTCCCTCAGGTAAATTAACTACAGTTACCGGAATACTTAGTACTTTTTCTGAAAAACGGGACACTTCTCCTTTTATCAAGACGGCATCGTCTGAAAACGTAGTATGCGACATTCCCCTAGGTGCCAATAAAGCTACCTTCAGAGAAAAGTCTGAAGTTAGATCGGTTAATTCTGATCTAGTTGTTCGTATTTCAACGATGGTATCGACTTCGTTCTTCGGCCCTTTTACCGTTACCGAGTCGGGCTTTATTTTCAATTCACCATCCAAGAGATAGTTTTGCGGTAAGCCTAGTTGCAGCTGGGAAACGACCGGAACCTTTTTTGAAATTACCCGGTAAAACTCAAATCGCAGGGAATCGCCATCCGTCTCAAGCAGTTTTAAACCTCCTGTAAATTGCTTTTCCAGTTGCCGTTTACAGTCTTCCGAAGTAATGAAAAAGGTGTTCCCTTCTTTTTGCACCGAAGATAAATCTACTTTTACTTTTTTTTTGAAAAGATTAAAGCGTAAAAACTGAAATCCAACAGCTTCCAATTTTAAATCTATTTTAGTTTTTGAAGCTTTCACCAGTAACATGCTATCTGGCGGATTTATATACGCAATCGTAAAGGAGGAATTGCTGGCATACCGATCTGACAAATTGTTAATAAACCAAGCCAATCCCGAACAGAGTAAAAACAGGAAAAAGAGTTTTACTTTGCGGGTCTTAAGGATGTTTTTGACTTTTTGTATCACGAATATTGATTCAGCATCTTATTTGAAAAACAATTTAGGAAATACCTCTTGTGGGGCCTTCTTGCTAAAGTTAATCAAGATGGTTGACTTTAAAAAACCATACCCGTACCCTACAAATTGAATAGACACGGCAAAAAGTGACAATAGTGCAATGGCCAAGCTCCGATTCTTCAACAAAGAATCAATAAACAGTAACACAAAATAACTCGCATACAACCATAAAGGCAGCACAATTCCCAGAACTGACAGCACTAGGGAAGCAAAAAAACCAACACAAAAAATAGTAGGAAACCAATAGGTGATTTTTGCAGTACCCGGGTGCCATTTGTTGAGAATGGGCCGTACCATTCCAAATTTATTTACCTGAATGTAAAATTTATTCCAGTCAATTCTCCTTTTATGATATACAAAAGCTTGTGGAATAAGCTTGGTCATATAACCTGCATTCCAAATACGGATGGTAAGGTCAGGGTCTTCCCCTGGATGTATCTTTCCATAACCTCCTACTTTTTCGAAGGCTTCTTTTGAGATTCCCATATTAAAACTTCTAGGCTGAAACTTCCCAATCGCAGTTTTATTACCTCGAATACCACCGGTCGTTAAAACGGCCGTCATTGCATAATTGATCGCTTTTTGCACTAAACTAAAAGACGTATGTGCGGCATCGGGACCACCATAACAGTGTACAAAATCTTCTTCCAACGCCTTTGCCGCGGCCGTTAAGTACTGGGGAGGGAGGATACAATCTGAATCTAAAACGATAAAATAATTGCCCTTCGCATGTCGCATCCCATAATTTCGCGAATCTCCCGGGCCTGAGTTTGGCTTTTCAAAGTAAGAAATAGGTAACTGCTCCTGAAACTGCGCCACTTCTTTCTTGGAATCAATCGTAGAACCATCCTCGACTATCACAATCTCATAAGGCGCGCTATAGGTCTGCTTTACAAAGCTCTCTAGCAATTCCCGAATCTCATCGGGTCTATTATAGACCGGGATTATAAATGAAAAAGATAGGCTCATTGTTCTTAAATAACAAAGCCATTCCCCTAGGCGAATGGCTTATTTTCTATTTTGAATCCCTTAGTTTGAAAAGTAATCGATCACTTCTTGGCTCACTCCTGTATTGGAAAAGCCTCCGTCATGAAATAAGTTTTGCATGGTCACCATTTTGGTCAAATCCGAAAACAACGACACAGTGTAGTTTGCGCAGTCCTGAGCAGTGGCATTTCCTAAAGGTGACATTTTCTCGGCATAACTAATGAAACCATCGAACCCCTTTACCCCTTGCCCGGCCGTCGTCGGCGTTGGTGATTGAGAGATGGTATTTACACGAACCTTCTTCTCCTTTCCATAAAAATAACCAAAACTACGCGCAACCGATTCTAGATAGGCCTTATTATCTGCCATATCATTGTAATCGGGAAAAACACGTTGGGCGGCCATATAGGTAAGGGCAACGATACTTCCCCATTCGTTCATGGCATCTGCCTTGTATAAACTTTGCATTACTTTGTGAAAAGAAAGGGCCGAAACATCCCATCCTTTCGCGGTAAAGTCATATTTCTCATCGGTATAGTGTCTTCCTTTCCGAACGTTTACCGACATCCCTATCGAATGTAGTACAAAATCTATCTTGCCCCCAAGTATTTCCATAGATTGACTTACCAACGTATCCAGGTCTTCTTGCAGGGTGGCATCCGCAGGAATTATTTCAGATCCTGTTTTAGCTGCCAATTCTTTTATCTGCCCCATTCGCATCGCGATCGGTGCATTGCTCAAAACAAAAGTACCGCCTTCTTCATGAACCTTTTCCGCAGTTTTCCAAGCAATTGAATTCTCATCCAGGGCGCCAAAAATGATTCCTTTTTTACCCTTTAATAAATTGTACGACATGTTCTAATTTTCTTTAATTGTGGTTGGCCTCAAAGATATTAAAAATTAACCGGTACAACCGGCATTGATTTGTTGGAAAAAAAAGAAGATAAGCGTACACTTCGCCACAGAACTAAGCACCAATAATACACTAGTTCAATAATTGTCTAGCATGCGCCAGAGCGGAATCGGATAAGGTTTTACCATCTAACATTTCTGCCAGCTCTACCACTCTTTCATCAATAGTCAATTCCTGCATATACGTTTGTGTAGTACCCCCTTTTTCTGATTTGAACACCTTAAAGTGTTGGTCTCCCTTCGAAGCTACTTGTGGAATATGTGTTATAGAAAATACCTGCATAGCACTGCTCATTGCTTGCATGATATCCCCCATCTTATTGGAAATCTCCCCGGAAACCCCGGTATCTATCTCATCGAACATCATAGTAGGCAACTGTTCGTACTTCGCCAATATTGACTTTATCGTCAACATAATACGCGAAAGCTCCCCCCCGGAAGCAACTTTTTTAAGGGCTCCGAATTCGGTTCCTTTATTTGCAGAAAAGAGGAATGTGAGATCGTCTTTGCCATTATTCTTAAATACATCGGCAGGCGCTAGTCCTATTTTGAAAGAGGCGCTTGCCATTCCCAGATTACTTAAATTGGAAAGCATTTGTTTCTGTAAGCCAGGTATTGCCTTTTCCCTTTTTGCACGTAAACTGTCAGCCGTTTTTTCTAACTGATCCTTTTGAGTTTTCAGCAACGCATGCTTTTCCTCAATGCGGGCTTCCAAGTTCTCTGTAATATTTACTTTACCAGATAAGGCTTCCATAATTTTTAGTAATTCGGAAACCTCGCTTACATCATGCTTTCTTTGCAAATCATATAGCAATTGTAATTTACCGTTTACCTGCTCAAGCATTTCAGGGTTCGCATCGGTGTCCTCTTGAAACGCCTCGAATTCATTGGTAATATCATCTAGTTCGATAAAGACCGATTGTATCCGATCGTTTAGTTGCTCGTATCCGCTTCCAAAAGTGGCCAACTTGCTCGTCACCTGTTTCAATTCGGACAATAGCCCCATAACTCCCGCTTGTTCGCTTGCCAATATTTGATGGCCTTTGGAAAGTTGTTCTAGAATCGCACCTACATTATTGAGTTGTTCGTACTGGGACTCCAAGGTTTCTTGAATGCCTTCTTTTAGGTTTGCCGCCTCTAACTCTTGCAACAAGAAACTGTTGTAATCATGTTCCTTATTGGCATCTTTCTGAAAATCGACCAGTTCTTGTAATTCACTTTCAGTTTTGCGATAGGTTGCCAATTGAACTTGGTAGGTATTTAATAGCTTACCGTTCTCGGCCAAAGCGTCAATCAGCTTTAACTGAAAATCGCTTTCTGTAAGCCGCAAGGTTTGGTGTTGTGAATGCACATCGATCAGGCGCGAACCGAGTTTGGTCAACACATCGAGTGTCACTGGAGAATCGTTGACAAAAGCCCTTGACTTGCCACTTGGTAGTATTTCTCTGCGAATAATGGTACGGTCTTCGTAATCTAGATCTTGTTCTTTAAAAAAAGGAACCAAACCATAGTTTTCTATTTGAAATTCGGCTTCGATAATACATTTCAAATCCTTATCGCGCAACGAGTTTAAATCTGCCCTTTTACCCAGCACTAAAGAAAGGCCGCCTAACAAAATAGACTTTCCGGCTCCGGTTTCTCCCGTAATTACGGTAAAACCCTTGGTGAACGACACATTTAAATGGTCGATAAGCGCGTAGTTTTTAATAGAGAGGTTTGCTAACAAATTTTCAGGATATTAGGAATACAAAGATATGCTTTATCCCAATCAATAGAAATCAAAAATTGTTATGTAAATGGTAATCCGGGGCAAACCTATTAATGACGACCCTCCTATGGCCCCGATTAGTATTTAATATCGTTCCAAGTACTGGAATAAAATGGGGCGACGCGATTGAGCGTTTCCTTCAACGCCACGATATCGGTTTTAGGGCCGTCTGAGAAAATGTTTTGAATCTCATCAGATTTCGCATCAAAAAATGTTTGTATCAAAAACGCATTGGGCCTACGTTTGATCATGGTCTCGAAAAGTTTCATAGTACCTGCAATGACTTGTTTGCCCGTACTATTGTTATCAGCAAGCACATCCATACCCTTTCGGTGATAATTGTACATGGCCACACGATATTCACGATAAGTATTCGACATGAGGTTATCGACCAATTCAAAACGGCTCCGATTGTTATCGGTAGACTGTTCCCAACCCGAAGCATTACTACCTTGGGCCTGTGCTACTATTCGCTGCGCCACTCTATAACTGTCGTTACCCCCTTCTAAAGAAAAAGTATCTGCGTCCAATCCTAAAATGATATGAACATAATATGAAATAACGCTTACCAAATTTGATTCGAACACATTCTCGTTGAAGACCAAGGGTTGAAATTCGATGTATTCAAAATCAAAATCATTGTCCTTGAAGTTAAAGATAGGGGTATCATAGGACGTATTAAATACAGGACGAGATGATTGTATTTGCAGGGTGCCCTTGAACCTACTACTAGCGTCAAAATCGGTGATAGTAATGAACATTTGGGCATTTACTCTTTCGTTTTCCTTGTAGGATCGATTGGTCCATTTATTTTTATTGACGAAATCGTTCAATGACCTTTCCAAGGTTTTGAATATTTGCTGATTGGTTTGGGATACCTGGTCCGAATTAACAGTAATCGTACACGTTAGCTCCTGCGCAACACTGTTCAAGCCGAACATTGTACAAACAAAAAGTAGAAGTATCTTACGCATGTATTCTTTGCATTATTTCGTTCCAAATGTCCTCGGCCACTTCGGCCTTGGTTTTTAGTTCAAACGTTTTAATCGTGGAATTCTTATCTATGAACCGTATTTTATTGGTTGCCTTACCAAAGCCGGCCCCGGCGTCGTTTAAAGAGTTCAGTACAATAGCATCCAAATGTTTTCTTTTCAACTTTCCTTTGGCATTGGCCACCTCGTTTTCTGTTTCCAAGGCAAAGCCCACTAAAAATTGTTTTTCTTTCTGCTCTCCTAAAGAAAGAAGTATGTCTTTGTTCTTTGTAAGTTCAATAGAAAGATCATCACTCGATTTTTTTATTTTCTGACGCGCTATGGATTTTGGGCGGTAGTCGGCCACCGCGGCTGCACATATGGCCACATCAACTGTTTTGTAGTGCTCGTGAACAGCATTGTACATTTCTTCGGCAGAAACAACTCGAACCAATCTCACCATAGGGTCATTGAGTACCAGGTGCGACGGCCCAGAAACCAAGATAACCGATGCCCCGAGCGAAGCTGCCGCTTTAGCGAGCTCAAAACCCATAAGGCCCGAAGAATGATTTCCTATAAAACGAACCGGGTCTATAGCCTCGTAGGTAGGGCCTGCCGTAATGAGTACTTTTTTTCCTTTGAGCGGTTGCCCTTCCGATACGAACTCTGTAATAAACTTTACGATATCCTCAGGTTCTGCCATGCGCCCTTGCCCATAAAGCCCACTGGCAAGTTCACCGGAGGTGGCCGGAATCATCACATTCCCGAAAGACTTTAATTTTTCAAAAGATGCCTCGGTCGATGGGTGTTTGTACATATCCAAATCCATCGCAGGGGCAAATAAAACGGGACATTTGGCTGAAAGATATGTGGCCATTAACAAATTGTCACAAGTACCATTTGCCATTTTCGACATGGTATTGGCAGTCGCCGGAGCGATTAGTAGCAAATCTGCCCATAGGCCTAAAGAAACGTGGTTGTTCCATTCCGTAGTATCGCCTTCTTCCTTTACAAAAGCGGTAAGCACTGCATTTTTTGATAAAGTGGCAAGGGTAAGGGGGGAAACAAAAGAGCTGGCGCTTTCCGTTAAAATAACTTTAACATCAGCACCAGCTTTTATAAGTAAACGGACTAAAAAGGTAGTCTTGTATGCAGCAATGCCTCCTGTTATTCCTAAGAGGATATGCTTACCTGCCAACATACTACTTCGCTTCTTTGTCGGTATTTCTATGGTATATCTTTTCGTGCAACCATTCCTCTACTGCCAACGCATGCGGTTTTGGTAGCTTTTCGTAGAACTTGGAAACCTCGATTTGTTCTTTGTTTTCAAAAACCTCTTCGAGACTATCGCTATAGGTCGCAAACTCTTCTAACTTTTCCAGCAATTCCTTTTTAATTTCCGAATTGATCTGCACCGCTCTTTTTGCAGCGATAGAGATTGCCTCATAAATATTATCGGTTTGTTGGTCAAACTCGTTCTTATTGATTGTCACCGTAGAAACGGGTGCTTTCGAATTTTTAAGGTCATTCATGTTCATAATATCAGCTAATTATTTTGCTTCCTTTGCAGGAACATCATCCTGTAATTCTTTTTCAATTTTTCCCAAGAGGTTATTTGCCTTTTTGGCAAACTTGGTCTCTGGATATTGCTTTATTAATCGGTCATAGGCTTTTTTGGCTTCACCAAATCGCGCTTCTTTTAACCAATTTGCACTGTTCATTGCATACATGGTTGCAGACTCGAAGCGGTAATACATAGCATCCTCGGTATATACCGAACCTGGATAATCTGTTAGAAAATTATCAAAGGCCGAAATGGCAGGCACTAAGAAGGAAAGGTCAAATTCCCCTAATTTGTTAAACTGCTTTGCAATCGAATATGCTTTTCTTTCTTTTTTTGTGGTCAACTCACTCGCCATCTGGTTGGCCTCTTTAAAATACTCAGACTCTGGATAAAGATTGATAAAAGTTTGCAGCTTGGCAAGTGCCTTATCGGTATCCGTCTGATCCAATGTATGCTCGGGACTTAGCAAAAAGTAACACTTTGCACCCAAGAAAGAAGCCCTAGCGGCCTTATCACTTTGTGGGTACGATTTTACGAATCGCTCAAACTGATACCCGGCCATGCTATAACTCTTGGTTTGAAAGTAAGTGTCAGACAAAAAGAACATCACCCGCTCTCCTTGAGGTTTTCCAACATATTTTGGCGCAATTTGTTCAAACAGTCTATTGGAACGTTTGTAGTCTCCCTCCTCATATAGCCTTTGAGCTAATTCGTATTTGGCCTTAACATCCTCTTTCTTAAGCACCGTTTGGTACTCACTACAAGATGCAAGTAATACGGTAACGACCAATAAAAGTAGCGCTGCTCTCATTTTAAAAAACATTTTGCAAAATTACGGATAATCCGCGGATTTAAAAAACTAATTTTCAATCGCTAAAATAGAAGGTCTTTTAAATTTGAAGAAAAGTTTTGGCTAACATTTAACGAACTAGGCCGTTAATTTCACCAACTGGCCAACAATTGTTTTTAGCTCGGCCTTTAATTCGGCACTCGCCTCTATTAACGGAAGCCGCACACGAGCACTGCCCAATTCCAAGAATTCAAATATTGCTTTGATACCGGCCGGATTCCCCTCTTTGAAAATAAGGCCCATGGTCTCAAGTAACGCATCGTGCAGCACCTGCGCTTCCAACCTGTCTTTTTTCAAGCCTAATTCGATCATTTTTGAAAACTCGGAGGGCAGCCCTTGTCCCAACACCGAAATGACTCCCGCTCCACCGGCAAGTACAGTTGCCAAAGCAGTAGGGTCGTCCCCGGAAATGACCAAGAAGTCATCCGGTTTTTTTTGAATCAACTCATTTATCTGATCCATATCCCCACAAGCTTCTTTAATTGCAACGATGGTTTCACAGTCGTTGGCAAGACGTATGGTCGTTTCGGGCAACATATTACTCCCTGTTCTACCAGGAACATTGTAAACAATGATCGGTTTTTCAGTAGCATTTGCAATCGCTCTAAAATGTTGGTAAATCCCCTCCTGAGTGGGTTTATTATAATAGGGAGATACGGAAAGTATTGCAGTAAAACTGGAGAGGTCCCATTGGTGTAATTCTTCTATCACGGCGGCAGTATAATTACCACCTACCCCAAGAACCAAAGGCAACCTACCAGCATTGGCATCTATTACGGCATCGGCCACGATTCTCTTTTCATGTTTACGAAGCGTCGCGGACTCACCGGTAGTTCCCAAGACGACCAAGTAATCAATTCCACCATCGATACAATGTTCCACAATTTGGCCAAGTGAAGCCACGTCAACTTCACCTTCTGCGGTAAAAGGAGTTACCAATGCAACGCCGGTTCCTATGAACTCTTTCATTTCAAAAGTATTACAACACCTGAAGGCGTTGCTTCAGGCTGAGATTAACTACTTATTTCATTAAGTACACCTAAGTACTTTTTCAATTCCTTTTTGAAAACATTGAAATCAGTCAAGGATACATCTAAAATCAAATCATTGAAATAGCTGTCAACTTCGGTAAAACCAACACGAAAACGCGCTTTGGTCTTTACACTCATAATCTTCATCAACAAATTATCCTCCTTGTAATAATTGACCAATAAATCATATTCCCTGCTAAGGAACTCCAATGCATAACTATTCTCAATTTCTCCGTTCCAACCCAAATCCTTATCCGAAAAAACCGGAGTGGAATAAGGTGAATTTTTATCATAATAGCTTTTGTAGCCAATAATTTTCACTGCATTGGGCCGTAAAGCATATTCTTCTTGAAATTGATAAAAAACATCCGCATTTTCAAACTCGTCCATATCTACGATACACCCTACGGAGGTAATACCACGTGAACGGTTTGCAGGAACCACAGGTTTCTTCAAAGCCTCCTTCAAGAATTTTTCACCAGATCGGTACTTGAACTTATCTTTTATTCCCTTAAACATGTATTTTTACATTTTGTTCCCCATTTTTCTTTTATGTGAACTGAAAAGAAGTACAGGATAATACAAATGTAAAGAATATCCATTCACATCATAAGACAAAGATAAAAAGGATTATGATTTTAAAAATAAAACATTTTGTTGCAATTGTAACAATCGGACTGTTGACTGCCTGTCAAAGCAAACCACAAAGTCTGTCGGAAATCGAAGCGAGGCAATTGCCCATTTCGGATTCAATAACAACTGACGCCACAATAGAGGCTTTCGTGCTTCCCTATCGCCAACGAATCGACGCGGTATTGGATAGCACACTGGCCATTGCCGCTAAACCTATTTCAAAAGAGGACGGTTATTACAACACTACTGCAGGAAATCTTATGGCCGATATTGTACTGGAGCAAGCCAATCCTATTTTCAAAAAACGTACCGGGGAAGACATCGACTTTGTACTCTTGAACCATGGAGGCATACGTGCTGTTATTTCCAAAGGCCCCGTATCGGCACGCACCGCGTACGAGGTAATGCCCTTTGAAAACAGCATCGCGGTGGTAGAACTTTCCGGACAATCAGTTCTGGCAATGATCGATTATCTTATTGCCTCTAAACGTGCACACCCCATAAGTGGTATTCAGGTAGTGTTAACTAAAAGCGGTGAATTGCATTCGCTCTCCATTGCGGGCAAAGCCTTTGATGTAAATAAACACTATTGGGTGGCCACCAGTGATTACTTGACCAAAGGAGGCGACAGCATGGTCTTTTTTAAAGATGCCCTCAACATTACAACGGTAGACTATCTCATTCGCAATGCGTTGATAGATTACTTTAAAAAGGTAGATACCCTTTCGCCCGTTATAGACGATCGGTTTTACAAAATGGAGTAAATGTGCTTCATGTAAGGATAATTTAAAACTTGAACTGAACAAAATATGCTTTAGCTATCTCATATGGAACGAAGAAAATTCTTAAAAAATGTTTCCGCTTCCACTGCCCTTGTTGGTTTGGGAGGACTTTCTCTGCAATCGTGCTCCCTTTCTGCAAAAAAGAAAGTTACCATCTTGCACACCAATGACGTGCACAGTCACATTGATGCATTTCCTCAAGACCATAGCCAATTTCCCAGTCTAGGAGGACTTGCAAAACGCGCTTCACTGGTCGATCAGATACGAAAAGAAAACCCGAATACGCTCTTATTCGATGCGGGCGATATTTTTCAAGGAACCCCTTACTTTAATTTTTATGGGGGTGAGTTGGAATTTAAACTGATGTCGATGTTAAAATACGATGCAGCCACTATTGGCAATCATGATTTTGACAATGGAATAGAAGGGCTCTACGCGCAACTGCCCCATGCAACATTTGAATTGATCAATGCCAATTATGACTTTAAGAATACTGTATTGGACAGTCATGTAAAACCCTATAAAACGTACCTCGTAGACGGCATTAAAATTGGTGTCTATGGAGTTGGTATTGAACTGAACGGACTTGTTACAAAGGCACTGTACAAAGAAACGCTCTATTTAAACCCCTATGAAGTTGCCGTTGATACCGAAAAATTACTAAAGGAAACCGAACAATGTGATATCATCGTATGTCTTTCCCACCTTGGATATCAGTACCAAAACACCCAAAAACCCTATGATCTTGAACTTGCAAGCAAGACAAGGCATACAGATTTGATCATCGGCGGACATACACATACGTTTCTTGACAAACCTACCATTGCAAAAAATGCTGCCAGCCGTAATGTACTGGTAA
This sequence comes from uncultured Flavobacteriaceae bacterium, assembly GCA_938020445.1. Classification (GTDB taxonomy): domain Bacteria; phylum Bacteroidota; class Bacteroidia; order Flavobacteriales; family Flavobacteriaceae; genus Pelagihabitans. The sequence continues at coordinate 89,369 of CALIIC010000023.1, forward strand.
ATCAAGTAGGCTGTTTCGGAATAAATCTCGGACGAATCGACTTTTATTTTGACGATCGGAAAAACCTGGCAGCGTCCGGAGCGAGCATCACTATATAGACAATGGAACAGAAATGGGTTTTAATTCCATTTGAATATGCGTCAGAAATATTTTAAATATGCCCTTTCGGGATCCTTAACACTATTTCTGATTCTTTATTTCACTCCTCGATTTTTACCTGTTCTAGATTCGTTTTACAGGCTTTCAGGATATTTTATCCCATTTAAATTCACTTTTATCAATTGCCTCCTATTGGCATCATTTCCCGTTTTGGCTTTGCACTTCCTTGATGTCAAAAAAAACATCCCTCTCAAAGCGTACCTGCAAGTATGCGCCTTGTTTATAGGGTCTTTTTTACTTATCGGATTTATAGGTATATGGATTTCTATTTGTTTGAACAACCCGTCTAGCCCACTGCTACCAAGATATATTATTGAAGAGCCTTTTCCGTTGTTTTCTTGCTTGATGCTGCTCATAGCCCTTTTGATTCCGTTCATCCTTCACAAGCGATTGTAAGCAGATACACTGTAACATCTACCACTATTTAAGGACTTATAAATAAAAAATGATGAGTGGAGGTGGACATATGATGGCGCTAACGCAACGTCTTCGGGAAAACCGTAAACTATTGCGTAGAAAAAAAACCTTCGATAAGGAGGAAGGTTTTCTAGCGGGTCAGAAAAAATTCCACAAAGCACCTAAGGGAAAAGTAGTCAGTAAAAAAATCTGTGCTGTGAAACTTCAAAAAATAGGGTTGGCCGTACGCCGACGCACTAAAAAACAATGGAAATACTTCTTGGGCACTCTATCTATAGCATTATTGGCTTTAAGTATCGTGCGGAATTTTGCGATAAACGCCTGGAACTCCGGAGCGTTTAATCCCTACCCGCTTTATTCTGAAGCTGAGCAGTTCAAGAATCATGAAGAAAAGCGAAAAGCAGATTACCTATTTTTTATTACCGATGGACATCGATACATTCAAGAAAAGCATTGGAACAATGCCATATTTCAATACAGGAAAGCATGTGAATTATATCCGCACGAATATGATGCCAATCTTCGTTTGGCAACAGCTTATAGCTATAAATGCATGAATGAAGGACTCGATTGTACCACGGGTCAATTATGGATAGAAAAACTCTTATCCCAACAACCAAACAATACCGACCTGAAAGAAATTGGGATCGTTTTCCTAAGTGAATCACATACGAACCAATAGTTTTTATCGTTTACTAAGAATGTTTCTTTTTCTCCCTTTGGCAATTATTCCATTACTATGCTATCTTGTAGATGGGTATGTTGAAAAAAATTTAAAAAAAGGAATTCTACACATTCTCTCCTTTACCCTTTTGGCGACCATCATAGGTATACTGCTATTGGAATTCAAACTATGGCTAGTCTTTTCAATTCCAATCCTGATGCTGTTATTGTTGATGCTGAAAACGAAAAACACAACCAGACACTAATGGCTTCCTCAAACTTAGCTGTTGATGATGGCATGGAAAATACGCTGGTGTTCCAATTCCAAGCTCATTTCAGGAAATACCTTACCAGCCCTGCGATACCAATATCCAGCATTGAACCTATCCCCTTCTTTACGGTGTAAATAGGCATGTACCCAACTTCCTGATTCATCATCCATGGCCTCCGCAATAGCATGCGCTTTTTCCCATTCATCTTTGGCATCATACCAAAGCGCCTTAATGGCTTTACGCCATGCAACCGGAGGTGTTTTCAGCTGAAAAGACGCTTGAAATTCTTCATATGTATCAGGTTCATTACTCATCAACGCGCCTTAATTTTTTATCGCAACCAACTATCGGGGTTTAAATAAAACATTCGCTTCCACCCTTGAACGGATACGTCATCATACAAATGAGGGTATGGAAAAGGTGATGTAATCGCATAATGCAAATGCGGAGGCTTTCCTTTCGCATTTCCGGTATCTCCTACAGTCCCTATCACCGTTCCACGAGATAATGGTTTAAAAACGAATGTCTGAATCTCATCCAAATGGGCATAGTAATGAAATCGCCATTTAGGGCCAAGTATCATAACCGATTTTCCTCCTTTGCCTCCTTCATGGGTATATATAACAATGCCTTTGGTGGCTGCAATAACGTCCGTTCCCTTTTCGGCAAAAATATCGATCCCTTTATGGGTAATCGAACTCCCCCATGGGTAGGCCCAAAATGACTTTTCACTCCAGCTTTTTCCTGTTGCGCCCTGAACAGGAATCACCATCTGCTGTGGAATCAAAAAACCGATAGCGAGTACTAAAAAGGGAACCCAAAACCACTTTCGAAAAGAACGATTTCTTACCATAAAGGCAAATATCGATACTAAGGCAAACCAAAAACGGTTGGTGGTATTCGTTATCATAACATATTATTGAAGCAGTGCCAAAAACTCCTGCTCAGAAATAATGGGTACTCCCAGACCTTCTGCCTTGGTACGTTTACTTGGTCCCATTTTATCGCCGGCCACCAAATAGCTTGTTTTGGAGGAGATACTAGAACCCACCTTGCCTCCATTGTTTTCGATCAGTTTTTTAAGTTCGCCTCTACTCACTGTTTCAAAAACTCCTGAAACGACCACTGTGAAACCTTTGAGCGTATCTGTCTGGTTCTCCAATTGTTCTTCGGACAGCGAGAATTGCACCCCATACCCCTTAAGGCGCTCTATGGTTTCCAAATTGGTTTCATTTCTAAAAAACTCTACAACGGATTGTGCTATTCGCTCACCAATTTCATCTACCGCGACGAGTTCTTCCTCAGAAGCGACCATCAAAGCATCTATATTCTTATAGGCCTTTGCCAATTTTTTGGCAACCGTTTCCCCTACAAATCGAATTCCCAAAGCAAACAAAACCCGCTCAAACGGTATTTGCACAGATGCTGTCACCCCGTTCACCAAATTTTCAGCAGATTTCTCGGCCATTCGCTCCAAAGGCATCACTTGTTCTTTGGTAAGGGTATACAAATCAGCATAGTTCGTAATAAGACCTTCTTTAAACAACAGCTCGATCGTTTCACTTCCCATCCCTTCAATGTCCATTGCTTTTCTGGAAATATAATGTTGTATTCGTCCCGTAATTTGAGGTGGACAACCGTAATAATTCGAACAGTAATGTTTGGCATCGCCTTCAGTGCGTGTCAATACGGTTTCACATTCCGGGCAGTGCTCAATATAATTGGTAGGCTCAGAATCCGAGGGCCTTTTACTTAGGTCGACCTTAATAATCTTAGGGATGATTTCACCTCCTTTTTCCACAAAAACGGTATCTTTTTCACGGATATCCAATTTAGCTATCTGATCTGCATTGTGCAAAGAGGCTCTTTTAACAGTAGTACCCGCCAACAATACGGGCTCCAAATTTGCAACTGGCGTAATGGCTCCTGTTCGCCCAACCTGATAGGTAATCTCATTTAACACGGTAGAAACCTGTTCGGCTTTAAATTTATAGGCCATTGCCCAACGTGGCGACTTGGACGTAAAACCAAGCTCGTCCTGTTGTTGTAAGCTGTTCACTTTGATGACCACACCATCTGTTTCATAGGGTAGATCATGACGGTGTATGTCCCAATGCTCCACGAATGTCATGACCTCTTGGGTCGTTTTACAAAGTTTGGCTACCGTAGGCACCTTAAAACCCCATTCCCTGGCCTTCTCTAGCATTTGCCATTGCGATTCAATACCGGTTTTCTCCCCTACAATACCGTAAAGCAAACAGTCCAAAGGCCGCTGGGCAACCAAAGCACTGTCTTGCAACTTTAAACTTCCGGAAGCGGTGTTGCGAGGGTTCATATAAGGTTCTTCCCCGTTTGCTATTCGTTCCTTGTTCATTTGGGCGAAACCCTCAAAAGGAAGCACAATTTCACCACGAATATCAAATTTTGGAGGATAGTCGCCTTTTAACTGTAAGGGAACAGATTTGATGGTTTTAATGTTGGTGGTCACGTTATCTCCTTGTGTACCATCACCTCTTGTAACTGCGCGTGCCAATTGTCCGTTTTCATAGGTAAGGCTAATAGATGCCCCATCGTATTTCAATTCACAGGTAAAAGCCACCTCCGCATCACCGAGCACACGAGTTATCCTTTTTTCCCAATCCTGCAAATCCTCTTTGGAATAGGAGTTATCCAGGGAGTACATACGGTGGTCATGCACCACTGTCTCAAAGTTTTTTGTAACCGCTCCCCCCACTCTTAAAGTGGGTGACGTAGCATCATAAAATTCAGGATGTTTCTGTTCTAATTCCTGAAGTTTCTTAAGCAATTGGTCGAATTCATAATCTGAGACTGTCGGGGTATCCAGCACATAGTAATTGTGGTTGTGTTCTCTAAGTTCTTTTCGTAGTGCCTCTATTTGTTGTTGATCGGTCATGTGATTTTTACTAATACTATTTTGGTGCGTTTATTCTTTTATAATTTGTGGTGGTTCATACTTGATCTTTTTGAATCCATTTTGGCAAGGGCAACGGTTTGTATTCCTTCATTTTTTTCAAGAGTCCTTCAACCGTCTCGTCCACCAGTAGCATTTCGTAGTTTTCTTTCTTTAGAAAACCTTGTGTGACCATTTTGCGCAACATGGCCAACAAATCGTCATAAAAACCATTTGTATTTAAGATTCCGATGGGTTTTTGGTGTAATCCCAATTGCGCCCAAGTAATCATCTCGAAAAGTTCTTCCAAAGTACCATATCCTCCGGGGAGGGTAATGATGCCATCTGAAAGCTCGTGCATTTTTAATTTGCGCTCATGCATATTTTCGGTAATAATCAATTGGGTAAGCCCTGGATGGTATACTTCTTTTAGCATCAAAAAATCTGGAATTACCCCGATTACTTTTCCGCCTTTGTCCAGTGCTCCCTGTGCTACTTTTCCCATAACCCCAATTTTAGCAGCTCCATAGACCAGTGTTATATTGCCTTCTGCCAGGGTGGCCCCTAGTTTAACCGCAGATACCAACACTTGAAAGTCAGTACCCTCACTACTACCACAAAACACTACGATACTCTTCATTTGTATATTTTTTCCCCATTAGAAAATTAAACAATTTCCTGCTTGTTCAAGAAAACCCTTGATTCATTACATTTCTCTCACGGCTGTACCGGTTACTTTCACCTTACCGCCAAACGGCAACGCTGCCGCCTCATAAATGGTTCTTGCCGGTCGTTCCCCTTCTGGGAACAGCCGTATAAAAATTTCATTTACGGTTGGTAAATCTTCTAAATCATCAAAAGCGATATCAATAAAAGTTACTTCTTCCCTTACAAACCCCGCATTGGTAAGAGCCGCAAAAAAATTGGCAAATGCCAACTCGGTCTCCTCCTCAATTGTCCCCGAAACATACTTCCCCTGCTCATTGACCGCCAACTGCCCACTAACAAAACACATATTGTTAGCAACAACAGCGTGGCTGATAGGGTTTGTCCATTTGGGAAGACCGGCTCCTTCTGTTATATATCTTTTTCCCATTATTTATTTTAAAGTTCCCATTAACATTCTGTCATTCCCAAACATATCCTTTCGCAACTGTATAGCTGTCCAAATAGTGGTTTCGAAAAGGGCCTTGGTCTCTATTCCCAGATATTGATTTACCTCCAAAAACAAACTCCCTTTCTTATTAAGGTTTTTTTCAGCGAACTGCACGATCTTTTTGTAAAATAGCAAAGGATCATCGTCCGGTACGAACAAGGCCAGCCCGGGTTCATGCTCAAGTACATTTGATTCAATTTCTTTTTTTTCCAATTCCCGCACATAGGGAGGGTTTGAAACAATCACATCAAAAGAGCCTTCCAACTCTTGCAAGGTTAAGATGTCGGCCGTCGTGAATGAGACCGACACATTATTGTGCAGCGCATTTGCTTGCGCTACTTTTAATGCCTGTTCAGAAACGTCTAAGGCGAACACCTCGGTATTTGGAAGGTTTTTGGCAAGCGAAACCGCAATACATCCACTACCTGTACCAATATCAAGTATTTGTACCCTTGCATTCTTGATCGCAGTCGTTTCTTTCGATGCATTTCTTCTTCGAGATTCACACTTTACATTTCGGACATCATCAATAACCCACCGCACCAACTCTTCGGTCTCGGGCCTCGGAATAAGCACCCCTTCGTTGACAATGAAGTCTAGTTCCATGAAACGAGTCTCCCCTATGATATACTGAATGGGGCGTTGGATTTTCAATTGGGCCAAGGTCTCAAATAATGGTTGCTCTTCCTCTTTGGAAATTATTTTGTCGGGCTGCATCGCAAGTACAAAACGCTCTAGGTTCAAGTAGTGCTCAATAGCGATACAAAAAAAACTTGCCACCTCTTCCCGGGCATACAAAGCATCTAGTTCTTTGTGGTAGATGGTTTTGATTTCTTTTAATAACATTCCTTAAAACAATGGTTAAAAAGTGTAGAAATTGGTCGCGATTAAAGTTCTATTTTTGCTGCGTGAAGATACATGAATTGTATAGCTTCCTAAAATTTGATACTTCAAAAAATGAATACCCAGGTCACGGATGAAAAATACATGCGTAGATGTCTCCAAATTGCCAAGAATGGTTTGGGAAACACTGCTCCCAACCCTATGGTGGGCGCTGTTATAGTTTACCAAAACAAGATTATAGGGGAAGGATATACCAGTGCCTATGGGGGAGCACATGCTGAAGTGAACGCCATCAAATCTGTTAAAGACCCATCGTTACTGGCCAAAAGCACTCTTTACGTGACCTTGGAGCCTTGTTCCCATTTTGGAAAAACACCCCCCTGCGCCGATTTGATCATCAAACATCAAATACCCGCTGTCGTGGTTGGCATAGTAGACCCAAATGAGAAAGTTTCCGGGAAGGGAATTGAAAAGCTCAAAGCGAATGGATGCCATGTAACCACAAATGTCTTGGCAACGGCATGTAGGAAACACCATAAACGGTTTCTAGCCTTTCATGAGAAAAAACGACCCTACCTAATTTTAAAATGGGCAGAGACACAAGATGGGTTCATCGCTCCCTTAAATGAAAGAAGAACCCTTAAGCCCGCTCCGGTATGGATCAGTAATGAGCAATCTCGGCAATTGGTACACCAATGGCGTAGTGAGGAACAGGCAATTTTAGTAGGCACGAACACAGTGCTTCAAGACAACCCCAAATTAGATGTGCGGCACTGGTCGGGAAAAAGCCCCATACGAATGGTAATCGATAAAGACCTGCGTGTTTCAAAACACTCGCATGTCTTGGATGGAAGCAACCGTACCATCCTATTCGCCAATCAACGACACCAACTAAAACCCATGAAAGAAGTCGAATTGCAACCGATTGATTTTTCCAAACCAATTATACCCCAACTATGTGCCGTAGCGCATTCTCAAAACATCAATAGTATTCTAGTTGAAGGAGGAGCACAAACTTTGCAGGCCTTTATAGATGCGGGGTTTTGGGATGAGGCCAGGGTTTTCATAGGTGCTACCTCATTTAAAGATGGAATAAAGGCACCAACCCTAACAACTGACCTATACAACACTACTATGGTGGGTACCGATACTTTAAATATGTACTACAATGATTAAGAATATCATTTTTGATTTTGGTGATGTTTTCATCAACCTGGATAAAGAAGTTATATTTCGAGAAATCGAAAAATTCGGCGGTCAAACCAAATTAACCTCCGAAATCTTACTGGTAAACAAACGCTATGAAATAGGGGAAATCTCTTCTAAAGAGTTCATAGCGGCATTGGCGAGCGTATACCCAAAGGCCAATGCAGCGGACATAACGAACATTTGGAATGCCATGATTCTTGATTTTCCGGAACATCGTTTGGATTTTCTCGAAAACCTGGCAAAAAAAGAAACGTACCGTCTTTTTTTGTTAAGTAATACCAATGCATTGCACATTGAAAAGGTTATTGAAAACATGGGCAAAGAAATGTACGATCGTTTCAAGCGTTGTTTCGAACAATTTTATCTTTCTCACGAAATACACCTTCGCAAACCAGATGCCAACATTTTCGAGTTTGTTTTATCACAAAATGGTTTAAATGCTTCGGAAACCCTTTTTATTGATGACACCAAGGAAAATACAGATAGCGCCAAACAGTTGGGAATGCATGTATGGAATTTAGTAGTAGGCACAGAAGATGTTGTTCAACTTCATTCAAGATTGTAAGCATGTTATACCTCGCACTAAGCATCCTCTTCTCAAGTCTTATTTTTGTGATTTTTAAGCTTTTCGATACCTACAACGTCACGACCCTTTATGCAATAATAACGAACTACGTGGTGGCTTGCGGGGTAGGTTTTTTCTTTTACGAAGGAACGATTACCATTAGCGAGATTCCCAAAAAACCATGGTTTTGGGGAACCTTTTTACTTGGTTTTTTATTTATAGGAGTCTTTAACTTAATGGCCGCGACCGCGCAAAAGGTTGGGGTATCGGTCGCCTCGGTCGCCACCAAGATGTCTCTGGTAATTCCTGTGGTGCTTGGAGTATTTCTCTATAAGGAAACGGTAGGGTTTGTTAAGATTATCGGAATCGTTCTTGCGCTGGTCGCGGTTTATTTCGCTTCTTACAAGGAAGGTGCCGCAAAAGCCGGCAAAAATGCACTACTTCTGCCTATTATGGTGTTTTTAGGCTCTGGATTGATCGATGCCAGTCTCAACTACGCTCAGGAACTTTATATAGATGAAACCGAATTCCCCTTATTTTCGGCCACTGTATTTGGTTCGGCCGCAATCATAGGGTTCTTTTTGATTGGGATAAAATCGTTCCAAAAACCATTGAGAGTAAACTTAAAAAATGTAGCTGCAGGAATCGTTTTGGGAATTCCCAACTACTTTTCGATCTACTTTTTATTGCGCGCCCTGCAGAATAAGGATTTAACAAGCGCGTCGGTATTTACGATCAACAATGTGGCAATCGTTATGTTTTCGACCCTATTGGGCATTTTGCTTTTTAAAGAAAGATTGAGTGTCAAAAATTGGGGCGGTATTGTATTGGCGATCATCAGTATTATTTTAGTGGCTCTTTTTTGATATTGTATGGAAACGGATACTTTTAGAACAATTGCCAGTGCCAGTGAAATGGTACTTTTCAAGGAAAGGAAAAGTAAATTTTTCAGTTATGCGTTTCCGATTCAAAGTGAAAGTGAGGTGAAAAATCTGGTGGAAGAAATCAGAAAGAAACACCCGGGTGCCAATCATGTCTGCTACGCCTGGCAACTTGGGGTTGAAAAAGTGACCTATCGTGCCAATGATGATGGAGAGCCGAATAATTCTGCAGGAATGCCCATCTACGGACAGTTACAATCTTTTGGAGTGACCAATACCCTTGTGGCCGTGGCACGGGTTTTTGGAGGCATCAAATTAGGTGTAGGCGGTTTAATTTCGGCATACCGTTCTGGGGCAAAGATGGCGTTGACATCTTCTAAAATTGTTGAAAGGACGGTAGAGCAACATGTAAAACTGTATTTCGAATATAGTCAAATGGATCAAGTGATGCGTTTGATCAAGCAACAACAGTTGCGTTTGGTATCCCAAAAAATGGAATTGCATTGCGAACTCGTATTTTCGGTACGAAAGAGCGCGCTCGAAAGTGTTATCGAACTATTCAAAAAATTACAGGCCGTACGAATAGAACAATTGACATAAAACCAGAAAAACTTTCCTATGATTGTTTCATTGATTTTCTATCAATTCCAACAAATAGGAAGGGCATTTTATTGGACGCATTTTTTTCATATCCATAAATGCCAAAATTGTGTTCGCTTCGACCAAAAGCTCTTTTTCTTCGTTGAAGATTTCAAAGTCAAATTCAATTTTCACGGCTGGAGTTCGCTTCAGTTTTGTACGTATTGTTATCAGGTCATCGTAGGTGGCAGATTTTTTAAAATTCATCTGTAGGGATATTACCGGAAGCATCACCCCTCTTTCTTCCATACTTTTGTAGGAAATACCAAGTTGCCTTAACCACTCTACCCTGCCAATCTCTAGGTATTGCGCATAGTTTCCGTGATACACCACCCCCATTTGGTCAGTTTCCCCATAACGCACTCGAAAAGAAAATTCGTTAATTCTCATGAAATATTGATCTAAAAAGTATATATTTAAAGATGCCCAAAGCGATGGCCGAACATGGGAAAAAAAAAGCGGAAATTCAATAGCGTTTGATTTTTTTTTTAGAATATTTGTTCACATATTTGTCCCACTTTGAAAAACAGGTTTGCTCCGACCTTTTTTTGACCTACTGACTAGAAATAC